>NZ_CP011036.1:2240763-2560872 GCF_002221505.1 Pseudoalteromonas nigrifaciens
TTTTGAGTAAAACAGCCTCTCAGATACTTGCTGGTGGGTAAATTGTGTGTAGCCTAGTTGCATTCCACGGCATTTATGCTCAAGTAAATTAACTCGTTTATGCAAGTTATGCTTTACCATGAATGGCTTAATCTTTTCTTCAAACTCATTTGCGTAGTTAGCAAAACCACCCTTAATACCGAGGCTTTTAGCTAGTATATTAAGCCTTGTGGTAGGAGATATTTTTTCTCTGTCTTTAATAATTTTTTTAGCTGAGTATTTTAAGTTCTCTGGTGTTAAACCAGTTAAAGGCAGTATATGAAATTTTTCTAGAGGGATGTATGTAGTTGGAACTGAGGTATTGTTTTTCATTCTATAACCTTAAAAAATAGTTAAAGCCCCGTTGTATATTTTAAACGGCGTACTTCTGGCTACTAAGTCCAAGAATGAAGTGTATATCGTAGGTGTTATCTGAAAACGATTCGAGTGCTTTGTTTTGTAAGAAGTACATTACAAACCGCAGGTAAGCCTCTGCCCTTAAAACGCAATTTAATTGCTAAAACATTTAATGTCAAATGTTTATTGTAGTTATTTAAGAAACACACCACATTAACTCATTTTGATTGCATCTTTAACTTTGCCTGATATAGTTACTACAAAATAATGATTTAGTATATTTATGACTAGTACCGCATTGGATGCACTCACACATGCGCAGAGGGAACGCTTAGCGTTCATAGATTTTAATCTGCAGTACTTTGGCCAAGTTGCAAGAGCTGATTTAATTCAGCGTTTCAAAACTGGCTTAGCCGCGTGTACTCGTGATTTTTCATCATATAAAGAACTTGCACCCAAAAATCTATTATTGAGTCATACAACTAAAAGCTACCACCGCTTAGAAAGCTTTAAACCCCTTTTCGAACACAACGCTGAGAGTATTCTCAGCGCCTTATGCCGTGGTTTTGGTGATGGCTTATCAAGTAATATTCAGCCTAGTAGTTACTGCCAAGATGCAACGCGCTTGATACACCCAAATAGTGAAGTAATCGCGACTCTTATGCGTGCTATTACGTCTAAGCTCGCTATTGAGTGCCAATATACATCACTAACCTCAGGCACTACTTCAAAGCTATTGGTACCCCACTCTATTGTAAATAATGGTACTCGCTGGCATGTACGAGCTTTTGATAGAACCAAGCAACAGTTTAGAGATTTTGTTACCACCCGTATTGAATGTCCAAAAATACTGCTGTCACTCATTAAACCTGAAGAATCCGCAGATAAAGACACCCAATGGCAGACCATATACGATATAATTTTAACCCCGCATCCAAAGCTACAATATCCAAAAGCAATAGAGCTTGATTACGCAATGGAAAATGGGCAATTAAAATTAGAAATAAGAGCCGCTCTACTTGGTTATTTGCTTAGGCAGTGGAATGTAGACTGTACAGATAAAGGCATATTAAACTGTAATACTTACCAGCTGCATTTGAGCAATAAATCACAGCTTAATCTTAAAGATATTGAGATAGCCCCAGGCTATCAGGAATGAACATGGTTGAAGAAAACACACTTAGCCAAATAGGCTTCAAATTTGGTAAAAATGGCGCTCACTCAGCTAGAAGTATGATGATCGAAGATCTTAAATTATTACTTTTTTCCCGTGATGAAGCTGCAACACAAGAAGATTACCGAGAAGATATTGTAAATTTCAATATATTACATAAACCAACAGAAAAGTCGCGTTTATTAACATATAGGCATCTTATTGACCTATATACACTAGACAAAAATATAACTTTATTTAGTGTATTAAGAAGTTGGTGGGAAATTAAAGAGGACTCTCAGGCTTTGCTTGCACTTCAGCTTGCTGTTGCAAGAGATCCATTGCTGCGTTCTTCCGTTCAAGTAATCCAACAGTTAGAAATCGGCGAACATTTACCCAGAGAAACAATGGAAACATTTTTAGCTAAAGACGATCCCATGCGTTTTAGCTCGGCATCATTAAAATCATTTGCCCAAAATATTAATGGTACGTGGACACAGGCTGGTTATTTATCAGGTAAAAATAAAAAGTATCGTGAAATTCCGCTTGTTAGTTTCGTTAATGTTGCATACTCGCTTTTTTTAGGACATTGCAATGGATACAGTGGTCAACGATTATTCGACAGTTTCTGGTGTCAAATGCTTTGCCAAGATATGAACACACTATACGATTTAGCTTACATGGCATCATTAAGAGGCCTTATAAAGTATAAGCATGCCGGTGATGTTATTGAGATTTCGTTTCCTGACATTACATTACCGGAGCTCTGAACATGGCTGATCGAATATCAAAGCTACTAGAAAGTTATGAAAGTCACATAAGCATACAATGGAATCAGCTACTTTCTGCTGAAGAACGAGCAGTAATAGTCGTATATGACAAAGCTGATGAGCTCAAATTGCAAGCTCGTTTGGGAGAGTTTGAGCTAGCTACTAAAACTCATCAACATGGTTGGCAACATTACGATCTAAGCGACGCCTTTCCTAATTGGATGATGAATCAAAAAAGAATAACGCCATACTTTAAGCGGCCTGGACTTCTAAAAACTAAATACAGCTATTTTTTTGAAGATTTAGTCGAGCAAATTATAACGAATATAGAACCCTCTCATACAGAAAAAGACGTACTCTGTTTATCTAGTTGCGGCACACTATTTGGTTTTTTATCTATATCCGACTTACTTAAAGCCATCAGCAAACGCGTTACTGGTCGAGTAGTATTATTCTTCCCTGGCGAAAAAATAGATAATGTATTCAGGTTATTAGATGCAACAGATGGTTGGGGCTACCAAGCCACTACAATTTCAAATTAAGGAACAATAAAATGTTACATGAAATTTTTCATAATGATCCACTGAAAAAACGGTTAGCTAACAACGGAGTAGCAACTGTAAACGACGATACATCAAATGAGTCATATCAAACTCTTATTTACGAATTAGAAACCTTTGTATGTACAGGTGCTTATGAAAAAGGCTTTCAAGCAATATTAGATGCATTCCTCAGTAACTTGGAAACAAATGAGCCTGATAAGCCTGATAAACCTGATAAACCTGATAAAAAAACAAATGAACAGCCAGGCGTTTGGATCAGTGGCTTTTATGGTTCAGGTAAATCTCATTTAGCAAAAATGATAAGAACACTTTGGACTAATAATGAAATAGAGGCTGGTAAAACAGCTAGAAGTTACACAGACTTACCTGAAAAAATTGGTAAATCCCTAGATGAGTTAACTCAAGTAGCGAATAATTATGGTGGTCTTCATGCTGTATCTGGAACATTAGGCTCTGGCACAAGCAACGTCCGTCTTACATTATTAGGACTAATTTTTAAATCTGCGGGCCTACCAGAACAATACCATTTAGCACAGTTTGTTATGTGGCTTAAAAGCAAAGGTATATATCAACAAGTAAGAGAGTTTGTTGAACAAAACGATGATGCTCAAGATTCATGGCGAGAAGAATTAAAAGACTTTTATATTTCAGAACTTATAGCTGAAGCGTTATCTCAACACCTACCAGGCAATAAAACGCTAGATAACATATCAGATTTATTATTAGCCCAATTCCCCGAAAAAACAGAAGTTTCACTAGACGAAATGATATCAGCAATTGTTGATGCGTTATCTCGTAATAACGAGATGCCTCTTACGCTCATTGTCTTAGATGAGTTACAACAGTTTTTGGCACAAGACTACGAAAAACGTGTTTATGAGGTTCAAGAAATTGTTGAAAAGTGCTGTAAAGCGAGTCAACTAAAATCAAAATTACTATTTGTTGCCACAGGACAAAGTGCATTAAATAGTAGCGCTTTATTAATGAAACTGCTTGGACGTTTTCAAGTCCCAGTTCAGCTTGCTGATACAGATGTAGACGAAGTAATACGAAAGGTTATTTTACTTAAAAAAGAATCAGCTAAGCCAAATATTTCAAACTTACTTAACGATAATTTGGGTGAAATAACTCGTCACCTGGGTGGCAGTAAGATAGCACATAGGCGTGATGATGAGAAAAATATTGTTGCCGATTATCCACTATTACCAGTCCGTCGTCGTTTTTGGGAAGAAGTACTCCCTGCATTAGATAGAACAGGCACTGGCTCACAGTTACGTAACCAATTAAGAATTGTCCACGATGCACTGAAACAAAATGCAAACCAACCTCTTGGTTATATAGTACCTGCTGATTTCATTTATCAACAGATTGCAACTAGCCTGTTACAGGCTGGCGTTATATCTAAAAGTATTCATGAAACAATTGGTGGAAAAATGTCAGGTAATGCTGAGCAACAACTTCAAGCTCGCTTACTCTCACTTATTTTACTTATTGGCAAACTGCCTGAAGAAAAACAGCTTGGTATTTATGCTACTGAAGAAGCACTAGCTGATCTTTTATTAGAAAACTTAACTACTGGCAAACATGAATTACGGCCACTAGTGCCTAAAATGCTTAAAGTGCTTGAAGATGAACACGAAATTATGGCGCGCGATACTGACGAAGGCCGTATTTATAATTTACAAACACTAGAAAGCCAAGCTTGGTACGATGAATTTAGAAACCAAGAGAATGACTTACTAGGAAACCAGCAAACATTAGACGCTTACCGTAGTAAAGAAATACAAAGTTATATTCGCAAGCAAGTAGCAAAAGTACGTATAACACAAGGTGAAGTCGCTGTTTCTCGCCCTCCTAGCGTTATTTTTGATTTGGTATTACCTGCAGATGCAAATAAACGCATTTCAATATGGGCTCCAGAGCAAAGCAAGCGTGAATTTGATGATGAATCTCGTGGAGCCGATTCAGATAGTTCAACTATTTTCGTTTATGTTCCTAATAGTTACCGAAGCGAACTACAAAAAGCAATAGTTGAATTTAAAGCCGCTGAAAACACTCTAGAAGTAAGAGGCAGAGCCACAACAGATGCTGGTAAAGATGCACGACAAGCAATGGAAACACGTTTGCGTAGTGCCGAAAATACCAAAAAACGATTACTTAATGAGATTTTTGAGTCGATTCAAGTACGCATGGCTGGCGGTCAAGAAGTAGAGGGTGATTCCCTTTACGAACAAGTACAACATGCCGGAGAGCTAGCTTGCCAACGCCTTTATCATAAATTCAAAATGGCTGATAATAAAGGTTGGGCTAAAGTATATGAGCGAGCAAGTACTCAGGGCGATGCAAATGCACTTGAGGCGATTGGCTATAACGATGAAGCTGAAAAGCACCCTGTTTGCGCCGAAATCAAACGCTATATTGGCGTAATGAAAACTGGTAGAGAAATTATTGAACAATTCGATAATGCTCCTTATGGTTGGGGTAAAGACACTATTGAAGGAGCTTTGTATGCCATGCTAGCCGCAGGCGTGTTAAAAGCCAATGACGGACAAGAGAATTCTATTGATGCCAAAAGCTTAGTTCGCTCTTCTGTTACCCAAACTAAATTCCGCCCAGAAAGCGTTACATTAAACAAAGTACAGATTATTAAGATCCGTGGTTTAATTAATGCCCTGCTACCTGAAGGGCAAAATTGTAGTACAGGCGAAGAACACAGTAAGCTAAAGTTAGCAATTCAAAATGCCAAGCATATTGCGCGAAGTGCAGGTGGTGAAGCTCCATTGCCTTTAGCACCTAGTACCACAATCCTTACCAACTTAGAAATATACGATGGTAACGAGCAGTTACAACACGCATTCGACTCAAAAGACGAAATCCTAAACCATTTTAATCAATGGCAAGAACAAGCCGATTTAGCTAAAGTGCGTATCAATCAATACTCAGAGCTTAAAACAGCCATTCATTACTGTAAAAATTTAGCTGTTTATAAAAACTTAGAGCAACAGCATCAAGCTATTATTAATAATCGTAACTTATTAGACGACCCAAACCCAGTACCACCTTTACTTAGCCAAGCTGCAAATGCATTAAGGGATCAGATAACGGCTAAACTTACTGAATACGAAAACGAGTTTAACACTTGCCTTCTCGACTTAAATGACGATGAAAACTGGGCGGAAATCTCCCAGGATAAACAACAAGCACTACTTGCTGAACGTAAATTGTTAAACATCCCTACTGTTGACTTATCAAGCACAGCTGCAGTATATGACGCTGTTGATGAAACCAGCTTTGAACAATGGAGTGACCGCATATCTGCCCTACCGGGTAAGTTTAGTGCTCTGTTAAAAGATGCAATTAGCGAACTTACTCCAAAAGTAAGGTATAGCCGAATTAATAAGCCCATGATTAAAACAGAAGATGACCTTCAAAAATGGCTTAGTGAGGTTGAGGCACAAATAAAAGCAGAGCTTACTAACGGCCCTGTAGTACCTAGCTAATATAAGCTTGCTAAAGGAATAAAAAATGAGAAAACCATTAGATAAAACATTACGCAGTAAGCTTGAAAAAACAGTAGAAAAAGCACGTGACATAGTTGAAATAGCAGTAACAGAAGCACTCACTCGTCTAGGTATTAGTGATGGCAGCGCACCTAGCTATTTATCAGACGAAGAACGTAAATTAAGAAATCGATTGCGTGCTCATGGCCGCCAATTGGGTGATGTACTCAACAAAGAGTCAGGCAAGCAAGAAACAGAGTTATTAATTAATGAAATGGCATACGAGCATTGGCATCGTATGCTATTTGCTCGCTTTTTAGAGCAAAGTGACTTATTAATGTATGACCAAAACACTCACGTAACCCTAGATGAGTGTTTTGAGCTAGCTGAAGAAGAACCCGATGTAAAAGACGGTTGGGAATTCGCTGGGCAATTAGCACAAAAAATGTTGCCGCAAATATTCCGAGCTGACTCGCCTGTATTTGAAGTAAAGCTCTCAATTAATCATGTTAATACCCTTGAAGAACTTATTGCTAAACTTCATGAAAACACTTTTCAGGCATCAGACGCCTTAGGCTGGTGTTATCAATTTTGGCAAAACAAAAAGAAAAAACAGGTTAACGAATCAGGCATAAAAATTGGTGCTAAAGAACTAAGCCCAGTCACTCAGTTATTCACCGAACCCTATATGGTGAGCTTTTTACTCGACAATGCATTAGGCGCTTGGTGGGCAAAACATCGTTTAACACAAGACGATTTAGCGACTGCCACCAGTGAACAAGAGCTTAGAGAACTAGCCTCTATTCCCGGTGTACCGCTTGATTATTTGCGATTTGTTCAAGATGAAGAGTCAAAAACTTGGTCCAATGCCGCAGGTGATTTTGATAAATGGCCAGAAGATTTAAGTGAATTTAAATCGCTCGACCCTTGCTGTGGGTCAGGTCACTTTTTAGTGGCCAAATTTTTAATGTTAGTGCCAATGCGCATGGAGTTAGAATCACTAAGCGCTAAACAATCGATTGATAAAGTTATTGCTGAAAATATCCATGGTTTAGAACTTGACCAACGCTGTCTAGAATTGGCGGCATTTGCCTTAGCTCTTGAAGCATGGCGTTATCCTGGTGCTGGTGGTTATCGCCAGTTACCTGAGTTACAACTAGCTTGCTCTGGTGTATCAATAACCGAAGCACAGAAAGAATGGAAAGATTTATTAAAGGCTGATAATAGCCAACAAGGTGCTGTTAAGTGGATGCACCAGACATACATCAATGCGCCAGTGTTAGGTAGTCTAATTGAGCCCGAAAATCATTTTGATAAGCCATGGGATATTATTAATAGTACACTAATTAAAAAGGGTAATATATCTGAAGGATATGAAACAATTTCTTCTGGTTTAGTGATGTGCTCAAGTATATTAACTAATAGATACCACTTCATAGCAACAAATCCACCTTACCTTACAAAAAATAAATTCACGGAAAGTCTTAACGACTTTGTAGAAAAACATTACCCGCTCTCTAAGCTAGATCTAGCGACTGTATTTATTGAAAGGATACGTAAGTTACTTACACCATCCGGTGTATATGCTTTAGTAACACCTCAACACTGGTTTTATCTTTCTGGTTATAAAAGACTAAGACAAAAAATATTAGAAAGTGACACTATTAAGTTAGCTACTGGTCTTGGTGGTGGAGCTGACTCTTTCTCAATTGGACCTGGTAATATAACTACAATATCTATGTTTATCATTAGTGTAAATGAAAAGCATCCGACTTATAAAACATTAGATTTATCTTTAATTAAGCCTATATCTAATAAAATAAAAGCTCTAGCTTCTGTAAATTTTAATATTATAAAAGTAGCTCAAGTTGAAAAAACAAAAGGGATTGAAATTGTAACCTCTCAATCCGAGACATTAGAGACATTGAATGATTATGTATCCTCTTATGCGGGCTTGCAAAGTGGTGACTTCCCAAGGTTTGGAAGAAAATTCTTTGAACTAAGCAAAATAACTTCTGCGTGGTCTTTTCAACAAAGTACAGTTAGTAAAAGCTCTAATTTTGGTGGTTTAGAAAACCTATTTCACTGGCAAAATGGTCAAGGTGAATATCTTAAATATTTAACAGAAAGGTTAGGCGCTGGAAAGGAGAAAGCCTGGTTGAGGGGAGAGAGTGCCTGGGGTAATAAAGGAATTTCTGTTAGGACTATGGGTGAACTACCATCCAGCATGTACCTTGGAACTAAATTTGACAATAATGTAGCTGTAATCATACCAGACGATCCTAAGGATTTGCCTGGACTTTGGATGTATTGCTCATCTCCAAGTTTTAATAAAAATATAAGATCAATAAATCAAAAGTTAAATGTAGATAATGGGTACTTATTGAAGGCCAATTACGTAAAAGCTGAATGGGATGAAATCGCGATTAAACAATTTCCTTATGGTCTTCCATTACCATATTGTGATCATCCCACCCAATGGGTTTTTCACGGTCACCCCTCTGCCTCAGTGACCTGGAATGACGAGACTAAAACTACTTTAATCAGCGAACTACGACAAGATGACACAGTTCTACAAGTAGCTTTAGCCCGCTTATTAGGTTACCGCTGGCCAGCAGAGCTGGACACGGAAATGGAATTAGCTCCTGAAATGCGTGAAATCATCGCTCAAAATAAAGTTTTTGATGGCTTAGTTGATGACGATGGTATTGTCTGTATCCCCGCAGTTCGCAGTGAAAAAAGAGCGGTGAAACGCGTAGAGGCAATTTTACATAAAGCCTATGGCGATAAGTGGTCTAGCAATGTAGAAGATAACCTTTTAAAAACCGTAAAAGCCAAAGATCTAGAAGAATGGCTACGTGATAAGTTCTTTGATCAACACTGTAGACTATTTCAACACCGCCCGTTTATTTGGCAAATATGGGATGGCGAAAAAGATGGTTTTTCTGCACTAGTCAACTACCACAAATTTGACTATAAAGCCCTTGAACGCTTAATCTATACTTACCTCGACGATTGGATCGGTTCTCAAAAGCGCGACCTGGCTGATGGAAAAGAAGGGGCTGATATACGCTTAAGAGCAGCAGAGAATTTGAAAAAACAGTTAGAAGCAATTCTTGTTGGCGAAGAAAGTTTAGATATTTTTGTTCGCTGGAAGCCACTAGCAGAACAACCTATCGGTTGGAATCCAGACTTAAATGATGGTGTACGCTTAAACATCCGCCCGTTTATGAAAGCGAAAGATGTCGGTAAAAAAGACGCAGGCATACTGCGTTCAAAACCCAATATCCACTGGAAAAAAGACCGCGGCACCGACGTGCCTTCAGCCCCATGGTTTGATCTTGGGTTGGAATACGGCGGTAAACAAGGTGACCGTATCAACGACCATCACCTAACACTGGCCGAAAAAAAAGCAGCAAAGGAAGCTCAGTAAATGTTTATTGATAGAATTAAGCTCGAAAATTTTCGCGGCTTAGGAGAAATAGAGCTTAGTTTTGATGAACATATAAACCTACTAGTTGGGGTAAATGGCGTGGGTAAATCATCTGTGCTTGAAGCTATGGGGATTATGCTTTCAACATTTACCAACAGAGTAAAGGGTACGCCTGGCTACACAAAAAAACTAACCAATGATGATATTAAATCAGGTACTGAAGAATTAAGTTCAACCGTTTTCATGCAGTTTAAAGGCGAACCTTTAAGTTGGTCTACTACGCGATTTGCTAAAGATCATGGTTCTGGAAAAACACAATCTTCAGAATTAGACATACTAAATAATATTATTAAGCCGCTAAGCCATAAGCTTAATGAAGAGCAGAAACTTGAGGAATACCAAACTAGTGTTCCTCTTGCCGCTTACTATAGTGTAAATAGGCTTTTCAGAGGAAAAGCCAACTCTAATGATATTAGAAAAATAAAATATGCACCTCTTGATGCTTATGAAAAATCGGTATCAATAGATGGTGTGTATTTTAAAGCATTAGCTAATTGGTTTGGTTATCGCCAACGTTACCTTGAAAGCAGGCAAGGTAAAAGTGCTAGTACTAATGACCTGCAATTAAGAGCTGTTGAAAGGGCGATCACTACTTTTTTACCTGAATTTAGCGAACTTCGATATGATGAAAAGTTAAAGGAACTTTTCATCTACAAAGATCAAGAAGCGCTAAAACTAAAACAGTTATCAGATGGTGAGCTTTGTTTGATTGCTCTCATAGCCGATATAGCCCGAAGGCTAGCCATTGCTAATCCAGCTTTAAATAACCCTCTTAAAGGTGAGGCAATAGTTCTAATAGACGAAATTGACTTGCATTTGCACCCTGGCTGGCAACGAAAGCTAATAGCAAATTTTCAGGAAACGTTTCCTAACACACAGTTTATTTTTTCTACCCACAGTCCTCAAATGATTAGCCATATTGAACCTAAAAATATGTGGCTTTTTAAACGTGAAAATAGTGAGGTTGTTGCATTTAGACCTGAAAAGTCGCTTGGAATGGATAGCAATAGTATTTTACTCCAACACTTGGAAGTCGATGAGCGAGAACCTGAAACTAAAAATGAGTTAAATAAGTTGTTTATACACATCGAGGAGAATGAATTAGAACAAGCCGAGGGCTTAATTAATGTGTTAATTAAAAAGTGCGGCAATATTGATGAGTTGCGTCGTGCTAGCGCAATTATTAAGCGCAAAAGGCTGTTGGAGCTTGATGAATGAAACAGATAATCAAGGACAATGAGCCGCAAGAAGTTATTGATTGGAAAGCCTTAGCTAATGATGACTGGCAGCCAAATTTTGATGAGTTATCTGGCGCTGAAAAACGAGCAATGAGGCAAAGCTTACTGAAAGAGCAAGGTTCTATCTGCTGCTACTGTAACCAAGATATTAGTAATGATGATTTTCATATTGAGCATTTTAGACCTCAAGAAACATTTGAAGCTTTAGAGTTAGAGTATTCTAACTTGCATGTATCTTGCCTTAAAAATAAGAAGCCAGGGACTCCTAGCCATTGTGGGGATGCTAAGAAAAATTGGTTTGATGCTCGGCTAACTTTATCTCCATTAGATAACCATGAAGCTAGTTTTAAATACCTTGCTAATGGTGGTATTAAAGCAAGTATTCAAAATGCATCTGATATGATCGATGAATTGAATTTAAAAGAAGAGTCGCTAAAAGCTAAACGACAAGCCGAAATTTCTGGCATTCTCGATGAAGATTTTATTTCGAATGCAACTCCCAATGATTTAGTAAACTTATATAGAAGAATCAGCCAAAAAGTTGATGACAAATATCAACCTTTTATTGTGGCAATACAGCAACAAATAAAGCAACTTTTAACAACAAATGTTGCTGCTAACCTCTAAGGTGAGTGTTAAAAAGTTATGCAATTAATTGATTACCTAGCTTCGCAGTTGCGAAACTCAGCAACCTATAATTCAGCGGTGCAAGTAGCCCCTGCTGCTATTTTGTGGACTGACATTGAGCGTCAGTGGCAGCCTGCTATGCCGTTTATAAAACAACATGTACCTGAACTCATTGAGTTAGGTACTTACAACCCAGAAGAGCGCATAGGCCCTGCTATTTGGATAAAGTGTGCGATAGCTGGAGTATTAGAAGAGTGTGAATTACCTAAAGGTAAAACCCCAATAATTTATTTACCAGGTTTTGGCCGCAAAGACTTACGTGCAATAGAGCAATGCCCTGATGAATTAAGACCTTTAGCCGAATTGCAATACAGAGGCTGCTGGTGGGCTTACAATTCTGCAGGGAGAGATTGGAGTGTTGGCTCATTTTTAACAAACCCGCGTGTGGGCTTAGAGCTGGATGTTGCAAAAGATAAAAAAACACAAGAAGCCATACTCAATATTTTACCCGATTTACTTGAAACGCCAGCAGAACAATTAAAAGGTAAAAAGCTAGAAGCACAGGACTTTATAAGCATTGTAATGGATGACCCAGCTAAAGATATTTTAGCTTGGTTAAATAACCCTGAAGCAAAAAAGCAAGCTTGGGATGAAAATAAATGGCCTGTATTTAAACAAGCCTGTATAAGCCAATTTAACTTTGACCCTGATGATATAAGCGATATAAGCGCTATAAGCGCTATTATCTACAGCTTATGTGAGGCTGAAGGCGAATGGTATACTGTTTGGGAGCGATTTAAAGACACCGCACACAACCTACCTTGTTTAGTTGAAAAGCTTAAAACTATAGCTCCTACTGGTTTAGCGTTTGAGGCTAGCCATTTTTTATCTGAAAATTTAAAAGATGAAGCTGAATTAGCAAATAAATTAGCTAGCATTATCAGTGTAACGCCAACCGAGCTAAGGCAGCAGTTAACTGCCTTGTATAAATTACATGAACAGCGTAAAAGCTGGTTATGGCAAAAGCTCGATATGTCGCCTTGGCTGAATATATTAGAACAACTAGTAAACGTTGCTCAGCATACTCAAATTAATTTTACAGGCCCAAATGCCGAGGCAATGGCACAAACCTACAAAGAGCGGTTCTGGCATGCAGATGCTGCAGCAATTAATGCTATGGCTGCTGCTACTGATTTAAACCAGGAGCAAATAGTTGCTGATATTCTGGCAGTAATTTATAGCCCTTGGCTTGAAGCTGTTACGTTGAACTTTCAACGCTTAGTAAAGGACGAGGGCTACCCCGGTAAGCCAAGTAGTGCTGGTGAAATTAATGAGTCGACCGCAACGTATAGCACCAACGGCCAAGCTGTATTTTTTGTTGATGGACTACGTTTTGATACTGCAAAAATGCTTGAGGATAAGCTTAATAAGTTAAACCTGTCTGTTAATTTAACAAGTAACTGGTGTGCCCTACCCTCATTAACAGCAACCGCTAAGGCTGCCGTAACTCCTGTTGCCGATATTTTAAGTGGCGCTCAAGAAAATGATAACTTTATTCCCCAGATAACCGAGTCTAACTCTGAGTTTAGCTCTTATCACTTGAGTCGTGCATTAGAAAAAAAAGATTGGCAGTTTTTAAAAGAGTTAGACACTGGCAACCCATCTATAAATGCATGGCTACAAACTGGCGATTTAGACAATATGGGGCATAAGCAACAGCTAAAAATGCCACGCTATATTGATAGCATTTTAAATGATGTAGTCACCCGTATTGAAGGCTTAATAGCTGCTGGCTGGAAAAATATACGCATTGTGACCGACCACGGTTGGTTATGGGTGCCAGGTAAATTAGCTGAAGCAAACATTCCAAAAAATCAGGTTAAAAAACGCTTAGCCCGCTGTGCTATTTTAAAAGACAATGTAAGCACTGACGAATTAAAAGTACCATGGCATTGGAACGAGAATGTCTCTGTAGCTATGGCTCCTGGTATTGCAGGTTATGTGGCTGGTGATTATTACAACCATGGTGGCTTAAGCATACAAGAGTGCTTAACCCCCGTAATTAACATAACAACACCCTAAGGTTGATTAAGTGGCTACTAGACCCGTTTTTAAAGTGATTAAGCCGTTTCCTTATGTACAGGAAGAGCTTATTGACTTTGAATGGCATAAAGGAATGGCAGCCACACAAAAACAAAAATCTGTTCGCTCTTTACATAACGCTGCGCATAACTTGTTTAATGATTTAAATGTACTTGAAATCTCGACAAAAAGTGAGAGCACCTTGGGTGTAAGCCTAAGTGCTTTCAATTTGCTCGTTACATTAAAAAATGGTCGCGAAATTCCACTTGAGAATATTTTTCATGCAGCTAAAGTGTTTGAAAATGGCGGTCCTTTTAAAGAGCTTCTAACAATTCCGACACATGAAGTTAAACGAGATAGCCGTTTAGTTGAGAGCGGCTGTTTAACTGGCTTTTTTAGTAATGGAAAAACCTGGCCACTCACACCTAAAACTATATTTTATGATTGGATTTACATTAATGCTTTAAAATTAAACAAAGAACTACACTCTCAAATTATTCAATATAATGCGTTTACTGATATTGAATTTAACCCTAAAAAAAGCGTTAATTGCCAGGCTAGAGCAGCTGCTTTATATGTTTCTTTAGTCAACAATGGCACTTTAAAACAAGTTACTCACTCTGCTGATGAGTTTATAGCTCACTTAAGCCAAAGCATCGGAAGTTGCGCCTCCCCTGTACAAAAGGATTTATTTATTTAAATGGAAATTAATATGTTTGAGCCAATGTTAAACAAGACATTAGCCCTTTTACCTACTCCAGCTATTGCAGCTGAATTTGTTATTAAGCGACAATTACGGTGGCCGGTCTAGCGACAATTATCTTGGCCGGTTGATCTGATAAGGTTCGGTACAGCAGAACGGAGGAGTTCACTGTGCCGGGAACACGAATCACTGATCAGCAGGTCACTATTTATATGAAACATAGAAAACGTAATAGCCAAGTTATCGCGGCTGCGAAAGCAGGTATTTCTGAACGTTCAGCAAGGCGCATTGATAAACTGGATGAGCAGCCATTGTCTAATAAACGCCAATGGCGAACGCGTATAGATCCACTTGAGTCTATCTGGGACAGTATTGTTGTCCCTCTACTTCAAGGTGATGCAACGTTAACTCCGGTGGGAATTTTTGATCACCTTTGCGAGTTTCACACCGACAAATTTAACCCTAGCTCACGGCGTACATTAGAGCGTCGAATTCACAAATGGCGAGCACTGTATGGCTCAAGCAAAGAGGTCGTATTCCTGCAAACACACGAGTATGGCCTATTAGGCATGTGTGATTTTACACATGTGAAGTCACCCGTTACCATTGCTAGTGAACCCTTAAAGCATATGTTGTTTCATTATCGTATGCCCGCCAGTGGCTGGGCTTATGCCCAAGTGATTTACGGCGGTGAAAGCTTTGCTGCTTTTTCTGATGGCGTGCAAAACGCATTTAAAGCAGCCGGCGGTGTGCCTAAAGAAGTGCGTACAGACAGTCTGAGTGCCGCCTATCGTAATCACACTAATGATAACGATTTTACAGAGCGCTTTAATGAATTAGTCACCCATTATGGCTTTAAAGCGACCCGCAATAACCGTGGTATTGCGCATGAAAATGGGGCTATTGAGAGCCCTCATGGGCATCTTAAATCGCAACTGGAGCAAGCATTAAAAATCCGTGGTAGTTATGACTTTCAGACAAGAGAAGTCTATGAATCGTTTGTTGCCGACATTGTAGCTCGCCGTAATCGCCGTGTAAGTGATAAATACGCAGTAGAGCAGCGACAATTACATGCTTTACCACGGACGATGAGCGTCAATTACACCGAGCATTATCTAACGGTGTCACGTACGAGTACTATTTCGTTGAAACGTGTTACCTATAGCGTCCCGTCACGCCTTATTGGTAGCCGATTACTTGTTCGTTTATATGACAACCGTTTAGAGCTGCGCTATGGCAGCGATTTAGTTCAAACGTTAGCGCGTGTCTATGCTTCTAAAGGATGCCGTGCACGTAATATTAGTTACTTGCATGTTATTGACGCACTGGTTAAAAAACCATTGGCATTTCGCTACTCACAACTACGTGACGACTTACTTCCAAGCGACAATTACAAAGCTATTTGGGAATACGTTAATGCCCACCTTTTAGCGGATGAAGCGAGCTATTACATGGTGAAATTGCTCCATTTAGCGAAGCAAAGTGGGTGTGAACGTCAATTAGGACGATTTGTAGCAGCGTCAATTACTCAGCGACAATTACCGGCCATCCGAGAATGTGAAGCGCAATTTTTAGTGATTGCATCAAACATACCCACAATAACAATAAAGCAACACAGCTTGAGCGCTTATAGCAGCATGATACCGGGAGGTCTACATGGATAACTTCACGGCCTCGTTACCTTTAATGCTGAAACAATTAAAGCTTAGCACCATGCTTCAACAGTGGAATACTCTGGGCAAAAAAGCGATAGAAGAACAATGGAGCCCACAGCAATACTTATCTGAGCTGTGCCATATTGAACTTGCGACACGCGATGACAAACGCCTTCAGCGGCTTTTAAAAGATGCAAAATTGCCCGTGGGTAAACACCTTAGCAGCTTCGACTTTACCCTTGTTGATGGGGTTAGTAAGCCCCTTGTTGCTGATTTAATAAATCAGCCGGATTGGTTGAAGTACGGTGGCAATATATTGTTATTTGGCGCCAGTGGTCTTGGTAAAACGCATATCGCCAGTAGCATCGGTTATGGCCTTATCGAGCAGGGCCATAAAGTTAAGTTTGTTGCCGCGTCAGCGATTGTTCAACAACTCCAGCAAGCAAAGCGACATTTACGCTTGCAAGACGAACTTGTAAAGCTCGATAAATACAGCTTATTAATCGTTGATGACGTTGGTTACGTTCGAAAAACGGAACAGGAAACGAGTGTGCTGTTTGAATTGATAGCCCATCGCTATGAGCGACACAGCATGATCATCACATCAAACAAATCATTCGAACAATGGGATGAACTATTTGATGATTCAACGATGACTGTCGCGGCAATCGATCGCTTGGTTCATCATGCAACGATTATTCATTGCGAAGGTGAAAGTTACCGACGCAAAACAGCGCTCAATAAGAGCAAATAAAATTCGGTGTCAACCGGCCAAGATAATTGACGCGGAACCGGCCAAGTTAATTGACGCTAGATAATTTGTAGTAAATGAATTATCTTTCGCTAATAAAAGCTCTCTCCTGGTTCGTAATTTTGCTAAATCCAGTGGTGTAAAACTAAAGACTGAGATGCCACTGCTGGAGTTAAATAGCCCTAACATTCTGTTTTCAACTTTAATAGCTGACTTAGGCAGCTATCAAAATACTATTTCATTACGTCTTGAATTAATTGATGCCGTAATGAAGCATTATGGATTAGGTAAATATGCGAATATTGATGATAAAGAGCTTATTAAGCAATTTTGTAGCGAGCGTGGAATTACTACATTAATACACTTTACAAAAGTAAAAAACCTTAAAAGCATTTTGGATATAGGCCTTAATAGTAAAGATTATAATAACGAAATATCTAAAGGTCATATTTACAACGATGCTAATAGGTTTGACTACAGAACTCACATGATTTCGTTATCTGTGTCCTACCCTAACGACAAGATGTTTTATAAGTATAGACAAGCACAACCAGAAGAAAGCTGGGCTGTGTTAGAAATATCTGCCCGTGTTTTATGGGAGCTTGACTGCTTATTTTGCCCCGCAAATGCTGCTAGCTCTTCTATAGCATCAGCAACTGAGGAATCCCTCTCAGGAAGTGTGGCATTAAAACAGCTTTTTAATAATCAACCTATCAATTTACGAGCTTGTGACCCTACTGACTCACAAGCCGAAATTCTCGTTAATAGTCATATTCCAAAAGAATATATCCAATCAATATATTTGGATAAACCTAGCGAGTTATTAGCAAATACCGATTTTAGAATCAATAATACTTACTTTCACAATCGACAGTATGCTCTTTCGCACTGCTTTAACTAAATCTCATTATAAGGAAATAATATGTCTCTATTTAGCTTTTTCTCAAGAATTAAAACGGACCCCAAGGCAGAAGCCCAAGGTGAACAATACTTTCGCCAAGCTCTTCAGTATCATCAATACGGTAATCAAGATGACGCTATTTTATTCTTTACAAAATCACTAGAAGTAAGCCCACACCATTCAAGCGTATTTTTAAATAGAGCCGGCTGTTTCATGATTCAAGAAAGGTACCTTGAGGCGTATGATGATTATCGTAAAGTTATAGACATGGAGAAGAATAAGGAGTCAGTTGATATAGAAAGAGCCACTTCGATGGCATTGCAAAATATAGAGCGAATAAAATTATTTATCAGTTTCGAAAAAAAAAGTGGCGATACTGTTAGACAGCAGCTCTCTAATGATGGACTTGAGTACTTTGCCCAACGTTGGGCAGAAATACTAAGTAATCAGCATTTAGCCAATGATTTAGATTTAATAAAATATTTTATTCTTGAAGAAATAAAAGAACTTGAGGAAATGGGGGGAATCCACCAGGAATATGCTTTAAATTGCGGGATTAATCATTCTGAATTTATAAAAGTCACTGAGAATAATAATACTGGAAAAGCATTTATATTTTTTAAAAGTATTTTATGTTGCTTCAGCCGTGACCCTCTCAAGATGTTTAAAATTAGGACTGCAATACTTAATAAATTGATTTCATTAAGTATTACTTCTAATTCCGGCAATAATATCAGTAATCAACAAATCGATTACGATGGTGGAATGAGGCTTATTGAAGCTGAAGTCGATATAATGTTCATCGTTAAAAATGGTGAGGTCATGTATGTTAATAATGAAACTCCTCACCTGTATGAAATTGATAAAGATGGTGATATGAAGCTAGACGGCAGAGTGGTTAACTTTATCTTTAAAGATTCAAACGAAGTTATTGAGATATTTGTTGCATTTGATGATCAAGATTCGTATTCAATGTTTACAATGAATATGGGCCGAGATGAAAGATTAAACTATGTCGCTCAAGCTATTTTTCAATTTATGGGGCAAAATAATATTACCAATGTATTTTCAGCTACTGCGACATATTCGAGCCAATATCACTATCCATTCAAACTTTATAAAAAAAATGATAAGCACTTTATGGTCAATAACAGTCAATCTCAAGCTTATTTGATAAGTGAAAATATATATAAAAATAATAATGCTGATGATATTAAATCGGAGTTCTGGGGGATGGCATAAGCTGGCTATTGCGAACCGCTATTTTGTATATCTAAAAACAGCGTAACGGCAACAGACTGAGTTTATAGAAATGCTTAATCCCCTTTCTTTATATAAATCAATCTATCCTAGCTTAGTTCATTAACAGATTTATTATGAAAGCCGTTCAAGTTGAACGGCTTTTTTCTAATATATAATTTTAGATAATTACATTGCATTCACCTGCCTCAAGTAATGTAGTCTTCTAATTCTAAGCCATGCACCCCTAATACATCATCAGCGAAACACTCTGTTCCGCCTTTACTTAACACTAAAGTGTCTGACATTAAGAGTCTATATTCTTCAAACTCTTCTAATATAGTTTGTTCGGCAATAATAGCTTTATCAAGAGTTGTGAGAATACTAAACTGATCTAAAATTTCGGTATTATCTTTCTCCAAACGATAAAAACGTTGTTCAACGCCTTTTGTTGTTATGCCTACTTTATAAAAAATGAGATGCTCTGTTCTTAGTTGTAAATAATATAGATAACAAGGGGTATCAGGGTCTTTATTGTCTAAATTTCTAAAATACTCAGCACATTTAGGGCAGCCTCCACCATGTTTATGATCATGAGCAGTTTGGAGGAAGTCACCATGGGTATGACAAGTAATAATAACCTTGTCTCTGATAGTGTTATATTCTAGTTTAGAGTAATCATACTTATCACCATGTACTTTTTTACAGTCTTTTAGGTAATTCTCTAGATTTAATTTTGTAGAATCAACATAGCAATCCCTACATCCACTACCTTTTAAGTGTTGAGAAGCTCTTTGCTCGAAAATGCCATGAACATAACACTCAATTTTTAGCAGAGTATTAGTGCCATTACAATTAACGTGATCATAACCATACCTTCCTTTATGAATTTTAAGCGACCTACTAATAAATTCATCTGTCTGAATGTTACGCTTAATGCTAGTACATTCCGGGCATCCAACTCCTCTTAGGTGAGCATCAGTTTTTTGCTCAAATTCTCCATGTTCTGGACAAGAAACAAGTATTTTACCTTTTGAATTGTTGCTAGTAATTTCTGAATAACTATATTTAAAGTTGTGAATTTCATTTGCTTTTTCTATTATCACAGAGAAAGGTACCCTGATCTTTTCTGCGGAAGATTCGAAGCCGCATGCTGGGCACCCAACTCCTCTAATATGCGATGCCGGTGATTGATTAAAAACACCATGCAATAAACACTTTATGCTAACCTTTTCACTGTATGCAGAATATTCTACTAAATCATACAAATACTTGTCACCATGAACATCTTGAGCTCTCAATAAAAACTCTTCATACTTTACCTTTCCAGACTCTGTAGACTTAGTAATCCCGCATTTAGGACACCCTCTTCCACCTTTATGGCTACCAGGTGTCTGTTCAAAGTCGCCATGGATATCACATGTTATAACTACTTTTACGTGATTATTTATATAGTTTGTTTTGTCATAGTTCCATCTGAAATCATGTATGAAATTTGCGCCTTGTATAAACTCAGCCGTTGATGAGCTGCTATCTTTACCACGTTTAATTGCCGCACAACGGTTACAGCCATAGCCTTGCAAATGTAGTATTGGTTTTTGATAGAATAAGCCATGTGTAGGACAAGTGATTAGCACTTTAGTCTTTGAAGCAATATAGGCAGTTTTTTCATAAGTATAATAAAAATTATGCTTTTTATTAGCTCTGTCAATAAACTCACCGGTAGTATACGTTAAGCGGTCATTTGCACAGCTTTTGCAACCTGCTCCTGCTAAGTGGTTATGCGGATTTTGTGAGAAATCACCATGCTTTTCACAGGTAATTATTATATCTTCATGTGACTTAGTAAATTGAGTTTTTGAATAGTTATACTTATTTTTATGGGCTATTTTTGCTTTTTCTATAAATACACTAGTTGATAACCTTGAAGTGGAGTTATCTATTGCACACTTATGGCAACCGGAACCTTCAAGATGCTTGCGAGGGGTTTGTTCAAAGTTCCCATGTTCTGGGCAGGTTATTGTAACTCTCGTCGTGTTACCCTTATAATACACATGTTTATAATCAAACCTATCTCCATGGACCTTTCTAGACTTTAATTCAAATGTTTTGGAAGCTGCTTCGATAGTTTTTAATGCTGTATTTTTGTTTCCACATAGTTTACACCCTGATCCTGCTAAAAAATGTCGAGCGGCTATTTCAAAAAAACCATGGTGCTTGCACCCTACAGAAACCTTTTTATTTGCACCTGTATAAATTATTTTTGATAAATCATATTTATCCTGATGAACCGCTGTTACTTTTTGTATATATTGTAAAGAGGCTTTAGCAATCTTAGCTTGGTTTTGCGCTTCTTTAGAGCACTTTGAGCAATGATATTTATAGTGATTTGATGGTGTTTGCTCAAAGTTCCCATGCTGTGGACACGTAATCGTTAATTTAATATTACTACCAATATAAATAGACTTATCATAAGAATAAGTGTCGCCATGTATAGATTTTGCTTTATTAATAAAACTTAAAGTTTTTTCATCCATGTTAGAGCCTTAAAGGTAATAGAGACCAAACCATTGTAAAATACATTAAAAAACAGACTGGTTTTTAATGTGCGTAGCTGTCACTTCAGCCTGATGTTTTTTTATTTTAGTTAACTCACTTGAGTGTTCACCACGAAGAAACAATAAAATTATTGTGTCATCGAGTGCTACATCTAATAGCTCACTAACCTCTTGCAAATCATCTTCATCCATTGAACGCTTAAATGCATCTGCTTTTTTAGATAAGTTATATATACTAAACACACTTGCCATAACTCTCTTATCAGTCGTAGCCTCACCACCACCTGGGTTAACCACTTTATTAAACTCTAACGATTGATTTTGATCTAATAATGACGTGAATTCTATTGTTCTACTTTTTGCACAGCTTGGAGTGTAATCATCATAAGTAACGCCGTTTACCCATTGTGCCTTTATCCAGTTCTGATGTTCACCTTTCAGGGCTCTACCCTGCTTACGGTGTGGACCATCATCTTTTAAAAATTCAGCCTTAATTAGAGCAATAGCCTCAAGTAGTAAGGGGTTTTGGGTGTATTTTGAGTAATCGTAGTTCGGTATAGCTAATTTACCTGGAACGACTAGATAACTTTGGGTTAAATATGTTTGAGTGTCATCTTTTTTTCGAGAAGAGGCGGTATATTCCTTATTTGGTGAGATTTGAATCCCTCTATCAAAACCTCTTACATCATATTTAGCACAAATATCTTCAAAAACTGCACGTAAACCTTCAAAGTCACTTTTATCACTATTTAATTCAAGGTGGTTAAGTAAGTCACTATAAGCTTTAATAGCATCAAGGTTCGTATAGTGTTTGGCTAGTGTATTGCTATGGTAACCACAAGCACGACCGATATTAGCCTGGACAATTGCAGCAATATTAGCAATTGTGCTGTCCCAAGTATTAATGAGCGTACTTTTCATTTCTTGACCAAAATTAATACCAGCTCTAAAGCCCGCAACAGTTATAGCAATAACTTTGTCATCGAACATTGCTGCTGCTTCATATTCACGTTTAAAATCGTCAATACTTGCTAAGTCACTTTCCTCAACCCCCACCAACTTTTGGCCAATAACCATAATTTGCTCTTCGGCTATACCGTTTTCTAGTAGGATATTTTTTGCTAAATTAGCCTGGCTGCTAGGAACCCTAATCAATGACCATCCTGATGAGGGATTCTCTTTGAACTGCCTAATAAAACGCTTACGTAGTAAAGAATCATCACAAAAATTACGCTGCTCTTCTGTTAACTTTACTATTTGATTATTGCGGTGCATCTCCCTGATGCCTAAATACTCATCGCTTGTTTTATGAAAAACTAGACTAGTTTTGAAGTCGTGACGCAGAATAGAATCTGTACCCGCCGAATAGAGCGCGCTAAATGGTGTAGCTGAAATAAAAGCGACTTTACAGTTTGTATTTTCTTTTTCAAGATATTCAAAAACCTTCGCATATCTTACGGCCTCGGAGCCGGCTCCATAGTGACACTCATCTATTATAATGAGTTTGGGTGGTTGGGCTTTAAAGTTGCTTGAGAGTGCGAAACTCATATTAGTAAAGTTACTCACAACAACATTATTACATTTAGCAAGATCTTGCTTAGCCTGCTCTTGGAGTGACAAATCGGCCATAGTGACCAAATAAAGTGTATCTTTTAATTTTGAACGCTCACAAATATATGTATCTGATAAACTCAACCTTTGTAGTGCAGCTAGTGCTAGTGCGATACCAGATTTTCCTGATTGCATTTCGGCGGTTATAACAACCGCACGACTACCATCTTTAAAATGACTAAATGCTCGCTGTGCGGCGTGCTGTTGATGCGCAAAAGTAAACTGAGCTATCACGTCCTCTAGTTGCTTTCTGTGGTTATCTGCTTGATTCATGATATTTTACTTTACCGAGAACTGTGATTCGTCACTCAAGGCACCTGATTTTTCAGGTAACTCATTATGAGCCTTTTTAGCTAAAGTCCTATCTAAGTCGTACTCACCACGCCTATACAAAACAAATATGGTATCGTCATGTGGAATATCGAAATAATCACACATATCCCATACATCCCTTTCAGTCATAATTGTTTTAGCAACTTTACGTCTTGAGATGTTGTAAACACTAAACACTGTTGCAGTAACTGATTTATTTTCAGATAGCTCCCCTGAACCTGGCGCTACGACTCTATTAAACTCCACATAGTCATCATTATCTAACATGCTTGTAAGCATAATTGTTCTATCTTTCTGAGGGCCATCTACACCTGCCTTCTCAGGGTTATCGTAACTATCACCATTAACCCACTGGGCTTTTATCCAATTTTTCTTTTTACCGCGCATGGCTCTACTGCCTTTTACCGACGGTGCTCCATTTTTAATAAACTCTTCTCTTAAAACTGTGATGGCATTTAATAGAAGCTTGTCTTGCGTGTATTGTGAAAAGTCGTAATCTTGATCTAGCAACCTTGCAGGTACAGCTACATAGTGATCTGTTGCAAATGTTTCTACATCACCAATAGGTCTACGTTTTTTATATTTAATTGTAAGACCTACATCTAAACCATTAACTTGGTATTCTTGACATACGTCTTCAAAAAACTCTTTTAAACCATCAAAATCAGATGCGGCATGATCAGAACATGTCCGTTCTAGATAATCTAAAATTGCCCCATACGCTTCAGCAGCATTACCATTAGTGAAATGCATTGAGGTATTGTTACCATGATAACCACACGCACGACCTACATTAGCCTGTACCACAGCAGCAACACTTGCAACTGTGCTATCCCAGGTCGAAATAAGGTTATTCTTCATTAAGTTACCAAAGTTTATTCCGGCTCGACAACCTGCAACTGTAATTGCAACTAACTTTTCACCAAACAATTCGCTGTCTTCAAATGCTTTTTTAAATCTATCAATTGTAGATAGCTCATCTTCAGGTACACCTGAAAGAGAATTACCTAGAATGTAAATATTTTCTTCATCTACTCCTTGTGAAATGAAAAATTGTTTGGCATCCATTGCTGTACCTGCAGGTACGCGTACTAACGACCAACCCATTCCATCATGCGAATTAAATTGCTGCATAAAATTTTTACGGTGAGACGACTCAACTAAGAAGTTTCTTTCTTCGTCATTTAAATTGTGTAACCGATTGTTTTGTAGCATCTCTCGTACGCCGTAGTATTCGTCACTGGTTTTATGGAAA
The DNA here is from genome assembly GCF_002221505.1 of Pseudoalteromonas nigrifaciens. Classification (NCBI taxonomy): domain Bacteria; kingdom Pseudomonadati; phylum Pseudomonadota; class Gammaproteobacteria; order Alteromonadales; family Pseudoalteromonadaceae; genus Pseudoalteromonas; species Pseudoalteromonas nigrifaciens. The sequence continues at coordinate 2,265,571 of NZ_CP011036.1, forward strand.
ACCAAACGAGTACCAAAATCACGGCGTAAAATCGAGTCTTTAAGCGCTTGATTAGCTGCTTGAGTTGATTCTTTTAAAAGTTTATCGTTATGCTCTATTTCTGCTTCTGAGCTAACTTCTAATGCTTCTTCGTACTCTGTTTCTGCACCATATAAAGCGCCAAAAGGTGTCGCAGAAATAAACACGACCTTACAAGAATCATTTTCTTGCTCTAAATAGTCAAATACAGTGCTATAACGAATACCTGTTACATTAGAGCCATAGTGACATTCATCAATGATGATGAGTTTAGGAGGGTTGCCCTTGAAGTCTGTTTCTAAAGACTTTTCAAAATTGACAAAATTACTGACCACTACATTTTTCGCAAGCCTTAAGTCATCTTCAGCTTGATCCCTTAAGGCTGTATCTGGCATTGTGACAAGGTATAAGGTGTCTTTTAGCGAGCGCTTTTGGCAAATGGTTTCATCATCTAGGCTCAAACGTTGTAAACAACATAAAGCTAAAGCAATACCCGATTTACCAGCTTGCATTTCTGCAGCTGTAACTACGGCTCTAACATCTTTAGAAAATGCATCAAATGTTTTTGTCGCGGCATTTACTTGATGACCATGTAATGCGTTACTACTAAGGATTTCTTGGACTTTTTGGCGGTGTACGTCAGCTTTATTCATAAAACTAACTCCTTGTTAAAATTATGCTGATCCGAGGGCTGTCTATTTAAAATTAACACTATTGCTTATATTCAATAGACTTTTTCTTATTCTGCCACTATTTATATTTTTAGCAAATCTAAATACAGTAAACTGTTGATATCACTTAACTAGGTTTAAAAAGCTTACATTGAATTACTAAATATAGGTGAGATATGGTACTAAAATTTGAAATCAACGATGAGATTTATTCACAGAAAGAGGCTCGTGCACTATGCACATTACTTTTAAATAAATATAAGATATCTAGGATTGTAAATGATTTAAATGACTTCTTATTTCTAAAAGAAGCGTTTGAACGCCATCACTATAACCCATTAAAAAAATTACCAAGTCCAATTAAAAACATATTTGTAAAGCCTTCATCAAGTGGATCTAATTATCAATTTTGGGTTGTTTTAGCAGATGGTACAAAAACACACATTGGTTATTCTAAAAAATGCTTTGTAACAGAAAAAGCAAATAATACATGAAGATAATGTTATAGATGCTGCTCGTTACCATATTCGATACCAACAAGATAAAGCGCGTAATAGGTTTAAAGATGCAGACAACTTAGTTTGTGCGATATGTTTAGATAATATGGATATAAATGATGTACATGCTGATCTTACACCACCATATACGTTTAAATATATATTTGAGTCTTGGCTAGCCCACAAAGGCATAAAGATCACTGGAATTACATATAAGGATTTAAATAATTCTGAAAAACGTGTATTTGTTGATGAAAAACTAACTAATGATTGGTGTGAGTTCCATAAATTAAAGTTCAAGCCTCAACCTGCTCATAGTAGATGTAATATGGACCAGGGTTAATACTTATATACTAAAAACCATAAGGCATATTGTCTGTAACTTAGAGATCTTGAGTCGAGGAAATGGCTCATTACAATTTATTATGAGCCAGAGACTTAGTTAAACTTGGAAGTGGCCTTCACAGACCGGATTATCTTGCATATAGCGCACTGCGGGCTTTTCACAAAATCCACATTCAGTACCTTTTGGAACCGTGTTTTCATCACAGTTAGGGCAGCTTTTAAGTTTATAATTAAACTTGTGCTCACACACTTCACACTCAATTAAATCATCTTCGCAATCAGGACAATTATCGTATTCATCCAAATCGAATTTTAATTTACACTCACTACACTCTTCTAAATCGCTCATATTCCCTGCTTCATTTTATTAATTTAGACAGCAATGTACCTTTTAAAGTACCTTCAGTAAATCCATGATATTAGTGATTAATTAAGCAATTCTTTAATCAACACAGAACCCAACTGCCGCGTATTAAATGGATTTCCGTTGCTATTTAAAATTGAAATCCTAAACTCTTTAGCAATATCACGTAAGTAAGGCTTACAGGGGGTACTAATTCACGATTAACAAACACTTCAATAGTACCGCTTTCAAGCTATAATAATTTGTAGTTATGCCATATAGCTTCTTTTAGGTTTAATAAAGTACGTGGCTTAGCAGGTGGATTTATTAACTTGCTCATTGTAATAAAGCTTTTACCTGTTGCTACATTGTTCATTAGTCGTTTAGCTTCTTCTACGGCGTATCTAATAGGGTTTAAACTTGAATTTCGTCGGTATTGATTCTTAAAATAATTATACGTTCAACTAAGCCTAACGTATTAGCATACAAGCCTATATAACCGCCTGTATGCAGCCTAGCGGTCTTTTTAACCTATTGTTATGCCATGGGCTTGTGTAACACCATAGTCAGCCTGATTAACCTCCGTTGCCATACGACCATTAGTTATCAGCGCTACATATAACTCCCCTATTCTCCCAGTTAAATGCTTAAGCTCAGTTGCTGGTACACCCCAACTAACTCCCTTTCTAACCAGATCACATTTCTCAAGAGACTGAATAATTAGCATTTGTGTTAAAGCCATTTAATTTCTCTATTTATTTTTACTTTTCAGGTAGCTTTTCACACACATCTAAGTTTATTGCTATAAACTCATTCCAGCTGAATCTTTCTTTATAGTATTTATTGAACTGTAACTCTATTCGGCAAATTTCAGGCCTGTTGTCGTATATTTTACAGTGTTTGGTATTATCATCAAAATACTCACAAGTACCATCACCTCTATCCAGGTAACTGGTAATAGGTGATAATTTTACGTTTGAGCAGCATTTTCCGCACTTAGTGCATGGAAACTCCATCAAAAATCAAAGCTCTGATCTGATTGCATTAATTGATCAAATTCAGCAAAGTTTTGAAATGGTAACTCACAGTCAAATCTTTCATTTAAAGAATTTAAAGCATTTATATATTGTTCTGGTTCTGCGTTATCTACCGCCAAATCCATAGCTAAAAAAGTCGAGTCAAATATATGTTTTCTTTCTGCAAAGTGTTTATCAAGTAAGCTTTGAAGCTCTGCTCTATTTTTTTGAATTTGTGGAATCGCTTCTAAACAAATAGCGCGTATTTGGTTTCTGCGCTCTTTCGATGCTTTAACAACTGCACTATCACCTAAAGCAACTAAACCAGATTGATGGATCATATTCCCAATAAAATAACCAACCCCCGCTCCAACTAAGGCGCCAACTACAGGAATTGGAATAGCTAACTGACCTAAAGCACCATAGTAAAAGGATGAAGTACCCGTTATAGCTGTATGACTTATATTCTCAGTTAACTCTTCTAATTCAATCTCACCTTTTAAATAAGATACTATATACTTACTTGTATTAACTACTCCAACAGCGATTGCGACAGGCGCAGATGATCTCGTAATACTTTTAGCTAATTGTTCACCTAGGAAGTATGACGAAGAGTGTGTAATACCTTTGCTCATAACTGTCACTGTATAGCCAGTGGCAAAACCCTTTGCACTATTAATCGCAGTATTTAAAGTCGCTTCTGCAAAGTCTTTCTCTCCTTTTATCACAGAGTAACCTTCTGCCAAAAAAGATATTCCACCTGTTAAACTTGCTCCAACTATTCCCGCTTTTAGACCAGATTTGTGCATATCAGTAATAGCAGACTTGAATTTATAATTGTTGGCTATTTTATCTGCTTGCTCTTGGTTTGTTGCATCTAATGCTTCTTGGTAGGTTGTTCCCTCTGAAGCAATATTGTCATGTTGTAATGACTTTTTTAGATTGCGGAGTGTCTGTTCATAATCTTCGGCTTTGAGTGTGCCTTTTTCTATTCTTTGTTTTAATAACTCTTCTATTTTGCTGTGTTGATCACTTGGGGCCAAGCGTAGCATTTCATCGTATTTTTTTTGAGATAATGCAAATGCACTTCTCGCCGCGCTATTGCAAGACTTTGCCTGTATCTCTCGAATCGTTTCTTTACCATTAGAAATAATAATATCAACAGGATCTATAGGTAGCCCCATACTCGCAGTAGTTCTGGCATATAAGTCACTATCTTTTTTTAAAGCATCAAAGTTAAACTTTAATGTCTCTAGTTGCTCGAACATATGACCTTGAGACTTATCAGCAGCAACATTTTTCCATTTTGATGCAAACTGAGATAACTGGTCTGCATCACCGAATATCCGATATGTTCGCTCTGTTATATCTTGCGTTAAATGTTGAGTGTAGATCCCACCCAAAATAGACGTTGAAGAGTTTATATTGTCCATAAGAAACTTATTAATTAATTCTATATTTAAAAATTCGAGGAGGTTTATCCTGCCTCCTCGAATAACAGGTTACTTAAATTGCTCTAAATACTTTTTAATTGCGTTAACAATTAATTTCATTTTTGGAGTCAGTTCAGATTGCGTGTAACCATAGTAGTCACCGTTTATCATTAACTCCTGATCATCTTCATCTACTCTAATTGATTTGATTTTCTTAATTTCAATACTAAAACGATCATTATATGAGGGCCTGCCATAAATATGTGTATCCGTTATGAAGAAGCCATCTTTGGCACTACCAAAAAGAGTTGTATCAATAAGCACTAAATAGCCATAAGGCTCACTCTTATAGTCACTATCAACTTCATAGTCTTCATGTGCATACGATTTTACAGCTGCAGCTGTTTTATCTCTTAGCTTTTTGCCATACGATAAAGCATATACCCACTTCTGATCGTCAATTTGACTACTGATTTCACGAAAATAGTGCTCTAAATCCTTTTTAGGTTCAGGCTCTTTCTTTACATCAACGTGTTCAGTGTTTGGTTCTAGGCTTGCTAAGTCAGGATGTTGCCCCGAAATAACATCCGATCCAAAACTAGCAATACTACTTGATTGGGATGTTAAGCTCCCATCTTCATTAATTATTACAACTTCTAGTAAGTTCTTTATACTCTTAGCTGTAGCAGCTACCTTAAACACTAGCTTTTTTTCATTTTCTGTATAGCTTGAATAATCAATATTGCGTGCAACTAGGCCACAAAACTCTTTTAGCATAGGATTAAAGAAAGTATTTAATCGAAGAAGTACATCATTAATTTCTTCAAAACGGTGGCGAATACCATCAGTTACGACTTCAGCTGTTTTCATTTGCTCGGCAGCTAATAGCGCTCTATCACGATTTGAATATGCATCTATTTTTGCGCTTTCAGCTTTAGATGCGAGCATCATTCCACCAACGGCTAATACTGGTCCAGCAACTAATCCACCTAGCACAACAGCGCCACCAGCCATCCCATAACCACCTGCTGCTAGCGAACCACCACCTAACCAAGCTAAAGTAGCATTAGTAGCTGCTACACCGGTTAAAGACCCTATTGCAGTACCGGTTGATGCAGTTCCTAAAAAGCCAACACCACCATACGCAGCTAAACCAGCTAAACCACCAGTACCAAGCGCAGTAACACCTCCAGAGAGAACATCATGAGTTGATAATACTGAACTGCTTAAGTTGTCTAAATCTGCTTTATCTACACCCGGTAATGACTCTAGACCTTTTACATCACTATCATTAAAGTTAATATTTTTAATTTGACTAAAGCTACTCACAAAGCTTAATAATGAGTTTTCATAAATATCAAACTTTGTTCGACCTAAAGCTAACATTGAGTTACTTGCTTGATCACGTTTTGAATTTAGCGAGCTTTCTGCATCATCAAATATATTTTTAGCTCTTTTATTAATGCTATTAGCTTCATTATAGTCAGATTTTGCATCTAACCCTTTCTTAACCCCAAAACTACCAGCTGCAATGGTAACTCCTACTAAAATCAAAGGTAATGGCATAATTATTCCTCCATGAACATAACTGAGTCGTTCACCAAATCGAGTTGACGTCTAACCCAATTTTCTAACTCATTTAAATTAGCTTCATTTATGTTTAGTACTGAAGCGATTTCATTGATAAAAACCTTTTCTTCTTTACCGTAATAACCATCAGCATGAGCTAGCCCAATAAGCTCAAGTAACATCGAGACTTTAGCCTTTTTACTGCCAAAAACATCTCTTATTTCACTTAGATTGAAGTTTTCTAATTCAGATACACCTTCGGTACACTGTGACTTAACAAAGTTAATCAACTCCTTTTCACTTTGATCTATAACACCATCAGATATCATTAAGTCACTTGCTAACTTAAGAAGTACTTCTTGCTGTGCTTTGTTATTAAGCGACAATTACGGTGGCCGGTCTAGCGACAATTATCTTGGCCGGTTGATCTGATAAGGTTCGGTACAGCAGAACGGAGGAGTTCACTGTGCCGGGAACACGAATCACTGATCAGCAGGTCACTATTTATATGAAACATAGAAAACGTAATAGCCAAGTTATCGCGGCTGCGAAAGCAGGTATTTCTGAACGTTCAGCAAGGCGCATTGATAAACTGGATGAGCAGCCATTGTCTAATAAACGCCAATGGCGAACGCGTATAGATCCACTTGAGTCTATCTGGGACAGTATTGTTGTCCCTCTACTTCAAGGTGATGCAACGTTAACTCCGGTGGGAATTTTTGATCACCTTTGCGAGTTTCACACCGACAAATTTAACCCTAGCTCACGGCGTACATTAGAGCGTCGAATTCACAAATGGCGAGCACTGTATGGCTCAAGCAAAGAGGTCGTATTCCTGCAAACACACGAGTATGGCCTATTAGGCATGTGTGATTTTACACATGTGAAGTCACCCGTTACCATTGCTAGTGAACCCTTAAAGCATATGTTGTTTCATTATCGTATGCCCGCCAGTGGCTGGGCTTATGCCCAAGTGATTTACGGCGGTGAAAGCTTTGCTGCTTTTTCTGATGGCGTGCAAAACGCATTTAAAGCAGCCGGCGGTGTGCCTAAAGAAGTGCGTACAGACAGTCTGAGTGCCGCCTATCGTAATCACACTAATGATAACGATTTTACAGAGCGCTTTAATGAATTAGTCACCCATTATGGCTTTAAAGCGACCCGCAATAACCGTGGTATTGCGCATGAAAATGGGGCTATTGAGAGCCCTCATGGGCATCTTAAATCGCAACTGGAGCAAGCATTAAAAATCCGTGGTAGTTATGACTTTCAGACAAGAGAAGTCTATGAATCGTTTGTTGCCGACATTGTAGCTCGCCGTAATCGCCGTGTAAGTGATAAATACGCAGTAGAGCAGCGACAATTACATGCTTTACCACGGACGATGAGCGTCAATTACACCGAGCATTATCTAACGGTGTCACGTACGAGTACTATTTCGTTGAAACGTGTTACCTATAGCGTCCCGTCACGCCTTATTGGTAGCCGATTACTTGTTCGTTTATATGACAACCGTTTAGAGCTGCGCTATGGCAGCGATTTAGTTCAAACGTTAGCGCGTGTCTATGCTTCTAAAGGATGCCGTGCACGTAATATTAGTTACTTGCATGTTATTGACGCACTGGTTAAAAAACCATTGGCATTTCGCTACTCACAACTACGTGACGACTTACTTCCAAGCGACAATTACAAAGCTATTTGGGAATACGTTAATGCCCACCTTTTAGCGGATGAAGCGAGCTATTACATGGTGAAATTGCTCCATTTAGCGAAGCAAAGTGGGTGTGAACGTCAATTAGGACGATTTGTAGCAGCGTCAATTACTCAGCGACAATTACCGGCCATCCGAGAATGTGAAGCGCAATTTTTAGTGATTGCATCAAACATACCCACAATAACAATAAAGCAACACAGCTTGAGCGCTTATAGCAGCATGATACCGGGAGGTCTACATGGATAACTTCACGGCCTCGTTACCTTTAATGCTGAAACAATTAAAGCTTAGCACCATGCTTCAACAGTGGAATACTCTGGGCAAAAAAGCGATAGAAGAACAATGGAGCCCACAGCAATACTTATCTGAGCTGTGCCATATTGAACTTGCGACACGCGATGACAAACGCCTTCAGCGGCTTTTAAAAGATGCAAAATTGCCCGTGGGTAAACACCTTAGCAGCTTCGACTTTACCCTTGTTGATGGGGTTAGTAAGCCCCTTGTTGCTGATTTAATAAATCAGCCGGATTGGTTGAAGTACGGTGGCAATATATTGTTATTTGGCGCCAGTGGTCTTGGTAAAACGCATATCGCCAGTAGCATCGGTTATGGCCTTATCGAGCAGGGCCATAAAGTTAAGTTTGTTGCCGCGTCAGCGATTGTTCAACAACTCCAGCAAGCAAAGCGACATTTACGCTTGCAAGACGAACTTGTAAAGCTCGATAAATACAGCTTATTAATCGTTGATGACGTTGGTTACGTTCGAAAAACGGAACAGGAAACGAGTGTGCTGTTTGAATTGATAGCCCATCGCTATGAGCGACACAGCATGATCATCACATCAAACAAATCATTCGAACAATGGGATGAACTATTTGATGATTCAACGATGACTGTCGCGGCAATCGATCGCTTGGTTCATCATGCAACGATTATTCATTGCGAAGGTGAAAGTTACCGACGCAAAACAGCGCTCAATAAGAGCAAATAAAATTCGGTGTCAACCGGCCAAGATAATTGACGCGGAACCGGCCAAGTTAATTGACGCTAGATAGCTTTGTTGAGGTTTTGTATAAACATCGAATTATTCCTTTATAAATTATGATGTTTTCAGGCATGAATAAGCCCATCATTAAAATTAATTAATAATTATGAATAAGGGCAAAACACTGAAAATGTTGATTTGTAAGCTAATACACTTTTGAAACGAGCAGGTTGCTCTGCAGTTATTACTTTTTTAGAGGGTATAAATAAAGTGTTCATCTATGAACGTCCTTGTAAAATCCTTTTTCTAAATTCAGTCTATGCCGCAGTAAAAGTTATGTCTAGCAATAAATTACAAACCATTGACTAACTAACGCCATTTTAATTACATAAAACAACTGTTATTTAGCCAAATGAATTATAGTTATTAACCTACCTTCGATAGATGCCTTGTACCTGATATAGATAATTTCCCTTGCGATGCTTTGTCTATATGGTCGCTCCACCAATTCATTAGCTCTCTGCGTTTTTCTATGTATTCAGCTCTATTATAAGCAGAACGAACTTGGTTTTTATCTACATGCGCAAGTGCGGCTTCTATTATATCTGGATTAAACTCATGTTCATTTAATGTTGTGCTGCCAAGCGAGCGCAAGCCATGGCTTACTAATCTACCTTCAAACCCCATGCGTTTTAGAGCCATATTAGCTGTTTCATTGTTGATATGATTTCTCGGGTTTCTGTCTGACGGAAAAACAAAGTCTCTGTGCCCTGAAATTGGTTTTATTGCCTCTAATAACTCTACAGCTTGTTTTGATAAAGGAATAACATGCTCTCTGCGCTTTTTCATACGTTCAGCTGGGATAACCCAAAGTTTATTATCAAAATCGATCTCATCCCACCGAGTACCTGCAGCTTCACCAGGGCGTGTAAGAGTATGTAACTGCCACTCAATTAAAAAGCGAGTTACACGTTTAATTGAAGCTGTAGCAAGCGTTTGCATCAATTCAGGCAACTCTTCAGGTTTTAACGAAGGCATGTTTTGTTTTTGCGGCTTTTTAAAAGTTTCTTTTATTCCAGCAAGCGGATTAGCTTGAATATAACCACTATTAACTGCGTAGGTCATAACTTGGTTTAATCGTTGGCTCAAACGCTTAACTGTTTCTAGGGTACCTTTAGCCTCTATAGGCCTTAATATTTTTATTACCTGTGGTGCGTTAATTTTACCAATTGGGTATTTACCAATAACCGGTAAAACATGGTTATTTAATGAGCGCCAAATATCTTCACCATGAGCTTGAGTAAAATCAGGTTTTTTAACCTCAAACCACTCTAAAGCGACCTTACTTAGTGTTAACTCTTCTTGTGCTCGTTTAAAAGCTAAAGTTTCATCTCTATGCTCTTTTGGGTCAGTTCCTAATGCAACCAACTCTCTGGCTTCTTGGGCTAATTTTCGTGCATTAACAATGGATAGAGCGGGATACTTACCCAATACCATGTTAATACGCTTTTTTGTAATTGGATGGTAGTAATTAAAATTCCAGAGTTTAGTTCCGCTCTTTCTAACTTTGACTTGTAGGCCGTTGCCATCAGATAAAATAAAATCTTTATCTACTGTTTTTGCTTTCTTGAGCGCTGTATCAGTAAGTTGTTTTACAGATCTGGCCATAACAAATTAACTCCGTTCTATTTTAGTATTCCTAATTATGGCAGCTTATTATAGGAATACTAAATGGAATACTAAAACTTTAAGCTTTGATGAGACGCGGTAGGACGCTGCAAAACACTAAGTCATTGATTTTACTTTGTTACAGGCACAAAAAAGGACGTCATGAGACGTCCTGATATTGAATAATGGTGGAGGGAGAGGGATTCGAACCCTCGTTAGGGATTAACCTAAACACACTTTCCAGGCGTGCGCCTTCAGCCACTCAGCCATCCCTCCACGGCGTTGCTACATACTAGGTAGTGCAACAAGCGCGCTATAGTATGAAATAGCCGCCATAGGTGCAAGGCATTTTTAGTTTTGAGCTTTTAACTGCTCACTTATCATTCATATTTTTTATGCTGTGCACAAAAAACGGCTATGCGGGTGGCATAACCGTTTTTTAGGCGTTAACTTAACGTGCGTTTTTATATTCGTTAATTTTACTTTGCCATTGTGGCGGTAAAATCAAGCATGCGGTTAAGTGATTTAAGTGCGCCTTCGCGTAAGTCCATGTCAACAAACACTTCTTTACCTTTGGGGTCTATCAGAGCTTCTTCAATCGCTTTTAAGCCGTTCATTGCCATCCAAGGGCAATGCGCACATGTTTTACATGAAGCGCCTTCACCGGCAGTTGGAGCGGCAAAGAATTCTTTGTCTGGGCATAGTTGCTGCATTTTATAAAAAATACCGCGGTCAGTTGCTACAATAAACTTTTTGTTGCTCATTGTTTGCGCTGCTTTTATTAACTGGCTGGTTGAACCAACCGCATCAGCAAGGGCAACTATTTCCTCTGGCGACTCTGGGTGTACGAGTACGCCCGCATCTGGGTGCAGCGCTTTCATGTCTTTTAGAGCTTTAGTTTTAAACTCGTCATGAACGATACATGCACCATTCCACATGATCATATCTGCGCCGGTATTCTTTTGAATATAGCTACCTAGGTGCTTGTCTGGGCCCCAAATTATTTTTTCACCTAGTTCGTCTAAGTGCTCAACAATTTCCAGTGCACAAGATGAGGTTACAATCCAATCTGCACGCGCTTTTACTGCGGTAGAAGTATTTGCATACACTACTACTGTGCGGTCGGGGTGCTGATCGCAAAACGCTGAGAATTCATCTACCGGGCAACCTATGTCTAACGAACAAGTCGCTTCGAGCGTTGGCATAACCACGGTTTTGTTAGGCGTTAATATTTTTGCGGTTTCACCCATAAAACGCACACCCGCTACAATGATCATGTCGGCATCGTGGCGTGTACCAAAACGCGCCATTTCTAGCGAGTCGGCAACGCAGCCGCCGGTTTCTTCGGCAAGTGCTTGTATTTCAGGATCGGTATAGTAATGGGCAACTAATACGGCATTTTTTTCTTGCAGTAGTTGCTTTATACGTGCTTTGTATTCGCCTTGTTCGTTTTGTGTTAACGGTGCTGGCTTAGGAGGGAAAATATAGCCTTCAGGCATAATAGTTTGAGCTAGACTCATGTTCTCGACCACTTCATCTATATTGCATTAATTACGATGAATTATACGAGAATATAAAGCTAAATAACAGCTATCTGCTCAAGGTGTTTATAAATAAAAAGTTGAAGTTTTAAAAAGACGCTATTAAGAAGGGATTGTATAAAAATGGTGGGGCATGATGGATTTGAACCATCGACCAATTGATTAAAAGTCAACTGCTCTACCAACTGAGCTAATGCCCCCCTTTGATAACTAATTAGCAAGGCTGCTAGTTAGTTGATTGCGTAAATCCGCCGACTAATATTTTACTTTCACTGCTCATAGAATGGTGGGGCATGATGGATTTGAACCATCGACCAATTGATTAAAAGTCAACTGCTCTACCAACTGAGCTAATGCCCCGCTCTATGCACTTAATTTAATTAAGCTTACGTAAATCCGCCGATTCCAGCCATTCTTAAATATAAAGAATGGTGGGGCATGATGGATTTGAACCATCGACCAATTGATTAAAAGTCAACTGCTCTACCAACTGAGCTAATGCCCCCCTTTGATAACTAATTAGCAAGGCTGCTAGTTAGTTGATTGCGTAAATCCGCCGACTAATATTTTACTTTCACTGCTCATAGAATGGTGGGGCATGATGGATTTGAACCATCGACCAATTGATTAAAAGTCAACTGCTCTACCAACTGAGCTAATGCCCCCCTTTGATAACTAATTAGCAAGGCTGCTAGTTAGTTGATTGCGTAAATCCGCCGACTAATATTTTACTTTCACTGCTCATAGAATGGTGGGGCATGATGGATTTGAACCATCGACCAATTGATTAAAAGTCAACTGCTCTACCAACTGAGCTAATGCCCCGCTCTGTGTGCTTAATTTAATAATTAATTAAGCTTACGTAAATCCGCCGATAATAGACCATTATTACTATAAATATAATGGTGGGTCATGATGGATTTGAACCATCGACCAATTGATTAAAAGTCAACTGCTCTACCAACTGAGCTAATGACCCGCTCTATTTTTGTCGCATTTCGAGTGGGGTAACCATTCGTTTGCTGCGGGCGCTTATAATACTTATTTATAAAATGAGTGCAACCGAAATTGTCTCTTTTTTTAAGTTTTTATGCTTAGCTGAACAATTTTAGACCGCTTATGACAAAAAGCAGCCTAATCAAGTCTCTTGTATTAATTTTATAAGCGCTTTGTGGCCAATTTTGCAGCAGTGGTACTTGGATACTGATTAATTAAATCGTTCAGTATTTTTTGCGCTTCGGCTGCTAAATTTTGCTCTTGTAGCAAAGTACCTAACTTTAACATGGCATCTGGGCGCTTATTTGAATTTGGAAATTCATTAACCACCACTTTAAAATGCTCCGTTGCTTTAGCTGGGTTATTTTTTATCGTGAGCAGCTGCCCAAGCCAATAATGTGCATTTGATGCATACACAGAATTTGGGTAGGTAGTTAAAAAAGTTTGAAACTCTGGGATCGCCTGATCATAGCGTTTATCTTTCATTATTAACGCAACAGCACGCTCGTATGCTTCGTTTTCAGATAAATCGGCACTGTATGTCTGAGTATCGCTTGCTTGCGTGTGATCAACTCCAGGCGCTGTGGCAGCCGGTTGACTATAAGCTTGGCTTACGCGGTTTTCAATTTCTTGATAAAGCTCGCGCTGACGCTGCAGCACTTTTTCTAGCTTATAACTTTGCTCTTCGGTTACACCACGAATTTGGCTTACTTCATCTTGCAATAAATTAAGCTGTTGCTGTAACTCAACTTGTAAAAAGTTACGTTGTTGCATCATATTCTCTAACGACGCTAAACGCTTTTCAATACTCGATTGTGAACTTGCAGCTTCTGAAACAGGAGCGGGAGCAGCCATTAACTGGGTGCTCCCGCTCAATATCATGGCTGCCAAAATAATTTTCGGCTTCATAATATCTCTTATCTTAGTAAACTAGTACCGCACGGCGGTTTTTAGCGAAAGCTGATTCAGTGCGAGATTTAACCATAGGTTTCTCTTCACCGTAGCTTACCACTGACATTTGGCTTGCAGAAACACCTAAACTTTGTAGGTATTTTTCAACTGCTTGGCCACGGTGCTCACCTAGTGCAATATTGTACTCTGGCGTACCGCGCTCATCTGCGTGGCCTTCAATAAGTACTTTAACAGATGAGTTTTGAACTAAAAACTCAGCGTGTGCGCGTAATAAATCAGCGTACTTGCCTTCAACTGTCGCTTTATCAAAATCAAAGTAAATTACTTGCTCTTGACGAAGTGCTTCGTATTTTTGACGAAGTTGCTCTTCTGCACGTTGCTCTGGCGAAATTGTCGCTACTTCAACTGTGTCAGTATTTGTTGATTGCTCAACCATACCTTGATTTGATTGGTTAGCTGCGCCTTCATCTATATCTGAAGATGAGCTACAAGCTGCTAAAGCCATTACTGGCACAGCAATTAGCAGGCCTTTAAGTATTTTATTAAGTTGCATTGAGTAGATTCCTATTTTGAGTAAACCGCAATTATTACTGTAAATATGGCGACCAAGCTGGCGCCTTTACTTGTCCGTCTAGCACAGGTAACCGTGCTTTAAAGCGACCGTCCATCGATACCAGCGCAAGTACCTGTTTATTATTATGAAGCGTGCTATATATAATCATCGAGCCATTTGGCGCTATACTCGGTGATTCATCAAGGCGAGTTCGTGTTAATACTTGAAACGCACCTGTAGCCAGCTCTTTTTTAGCAAGATGGTACTGCCCGTTGGTACGGTTAACCATCACTAATTCTTTGCCATCGGGTGTTATTGAACCTGCTAGGTTCATATCACCGTCAAAGCTTAATCTTTGTGTTCTGCCAGTTTTTAAATTTAACTTATAAATCTGGGCATTACCACCCCTTTCAGATGTAAATACAATATCTTGGCCATTAGGATGCCACGATGGTTCTGTATCTATACTGCGATGACGAGTAAGACGCGTTTCTTTGCGTGTTACTAAGTCTAGTAAATAAACTTCGGTTGCACCGGTTTTATCTTTTGAAAGTACTAATAGTAACTTTTTACCATCGGGCGAAAACTGCGGTGCACCGTTAATACCAGGATAACTAGTAACCAATTCACGTTTACCTGAGTATAGGTCTTGAATGTAAATTTGGCTCTGACGATTTTCAAACGTTACATAGGCTAACTTAGTGCCATCGGGCGACCATGCTGGCGACATTAACGGCTCTTTAGAGCGCAGTAATACTTGCTCATTAAAACCATCGTAATCAGAAACTACCAGTTGATAAGGTCTGTCGTCATTATCACGTACTATAACATAGGCTATTTTAGTTAAAAATGCGCCTTTTTCACCGGTTAACTTTTCGTAAATCACATCACTTATACGGTGTGAATAACGACGAAAGCCGGTGTCGCTAATAATACTTTCACGTGCTTCTAAAATATGGTCTTGGTTTTTAATCAATTTACCGTTAGTCATCATTTGCGTTTGACCACCGGTAATTTGCCCACGAATAACATCAACCAGTTCATAACGCACCAAGTAGCGGCCATTAGATTGCTGCTCAACTTCGCCAACTAATATCGCCTCTACTCCTTTGTTTACCCAAGAAGCATAGTTAATATCGCTATCTTTACTTGGCTGTTGCGGCATTTGTGCTACATCTACAGGCTTAAATTTACCACTGCGCATTAAATCTGCAGCAATAACTTCGCTGATCTTTTGTGGAATAGGGCCAATACCTTGATACTTAAATGGCACAATAGCAATTGGTCGTGCGCCATCTATACCCTCTGTTATTACAATTTCCAGGGCTGCATTTGCAACGCCCTGAAAACCCAATAATAAAATTAAACAGGCTACTTTTACTTTGTTGAACATATCATTCCTTTAAAATTCTGGCTTGATTGTTAAATTTATATTCTTAAGTTGGTCGAATACGTCTTTATCTTTTGATACCGGTAATGTGTCGGCCATACGCACCGCTCTTAATGCAGCTTCACACACTAATCTATCGCCGCCTAATGAAGTCACTTGCGTTACTAAGCCATTAAAGCCTAAACGAATGTTAACTCGGCACTGCTGATTTTTCATTTTTTCGTCAATAAGTAAGTTTTGCTGTATACGCGCCATTATTAAGGCACGGTACTTATCTACTTCACTCACTACTTGTTGTTGGCGTATTTTACTGCGGGCAGCCTGCTCTTTAGCAAGTTGCTCTTGTAACATTTGCTCTTGCATTGCTTGCTCACGCTTACGTTCGGCTTCTGCTTCGCGTTTTTTGCGTTCAGCTTGTGCTTTTTTAAGCGCATCTTCCTCAGCTTTGCGTTTATCAGCGGCAGCCTTTGCAGCGTTTTCAGACTCTTGCTTTTGCTTTTCGGCTTGCTTAGCTTTAGCACGCTCTTGCTGCTCTATGGCACGTGCTTTTTTAGCTTGCGCTTGCGCCTCTGCCGTTTCTTTCTCTTTGGCTTTACGCTGTTGCTCTAACTTTTTAATTTGTCGTGCTTCTGATTCTCGCTCTTTGCGCGCATTACTAGCTCTGCGCTCTAAATCGCGAATACGTTTGTCTTCAGCTCGCTTTTGATCGTCTTCTTTTTTTCTAAGTTGCGCAATTTTTTGCTCAACCTGTTTTTGATCAACCGTTACCGCAGACACCGCTTTATCTACATCGGGAATAGCCGAGTTAAGTGTAACTTCCATTACCTTAGGCGCTGGCGAATGAATATTTGCGGTGGCATACAAAAACCCACCTAATGCCACATGTAAAAGTACTGATTTAATTAATGGTGTTTGCATAAGGCTACTTCGTCCCCTCAAAGGATTCTGTCATTAACCCTACCGATGGCACGCCTGCTCTTTTTAAAAAGTCCATTAATAGTAATACTTCTTGATATGACACTTTGCCCGAGCCTTTTATCATTACAGGTACATCTGGATTTTTCATCAGCTGTAACTTAATTACGGCAGCTACATCTAGCGCTTCCATTGGCTCTTCAGGGTCGGTGCCTACGCTTACATAGTATCGGCCATCAGCATCTATAGAGGCAATAATAGGTGGCGTATCTTTAGTATCAACTAAGTCCGACTCTTCCATTTTTGGTAAGTCAACTTTAACACCGTGAGTAATGAGTGGTGCTGTAGCCATAAATATAATTAGTAGTACCAACATTACATCAATGTAAGGCACTACATTAATTTCTGCGACCGGACGGCGCTTTTTACGCTGATACATTCGCTTGGGCCTCTATTTGAGTAGCTGCTTGACGGTGTAGGATATTAGCAAACTCTTCCATAAAGTTAATGTAATGCGTTTCTAATTTTTCAACTTTATTAGCAAAACGGTTATAAGCAATAACAGCTGGAATAGCTGCAAATAAGCCCATTGCAGTAGCAATCAACGCTTCAGCAATACCTGGTGCTACCATTTGTAGCGTAGCTTGCTTAACTTCGCCCAGTGCAATAAAGGCATTCATTATGCCCCATACTGTACCAAACAAGCCTATATATGGACTAATTGAGCCCACGGTTGCTAAAAATGACAAACTTGATTCTAATTTTTCTACCTCACGTGAAAGCGCCACGCGCATGGAGCGATGTGTGCCTTCCATAACAATGCCAGCACTTTGAAATGTATTTTTTTTATGACGTGCAAACTCTTTAAAGCCAGCGGTAAATAATGCTTCTATACCTTTTGATTGCCCACTACGTGATGAAATTTCGCTATACAGCTTACTTAAATCAATTCCAGACCAAAACTTTTGTTCGAACTTTTTGGCATTGCTTAAAGCGTCTGAGATTGCTTTTTTACGCTGAAAAATAATAGCCCACGACATTACCGACATCGCTACTAACGCTAGCATCACTAGTTGCACAAGCAAACTTGCTTCTAGAATTAGATCTAAAAAATTAAGCCCTGATCCCACGTTAAACTCCTAAAAAATTAAAAACACATCAAATTGATTTATTTGGATAATATGACCTTACACCAGAACTACAAAGGGTAAGCGTCTAAAATTGTAGCTAGTGTATATAGTGTATTTCCCGCTTACAACGATCTTGCTATGAATAGACAACAAAAAACGTTAAAAAATTCTTTTATTTTTATTAAACCGTAAAATAACCCGTTTATTATAATTGCGTAATTAATATTAGTGTTTATTAATGCGCTATTATAAAGGTAACACTCAGTTAAATTAGCTGTTTATTCAAAATATAAGCATAAGCACGCAAAACAACCTAAGGTTTACTTTAACGTAATAGTAAAACTAATACCGAAATTTACTGTAAAATACAATATAAGCAAATAATTTCATAAAGTTATAATGTTAACGATTAATTAACGTGCAATAATTGAACATTCATAAAAAGCATTCAGATTAGTTTTTTTTATCTGAAATTATAAATTTTCTAGTTTGAACAAAAAACAACTCTTCGGTATTATTACCTCATACCGAACTAACGCATTAAATGAAAGTTTTCATTGCACCCAGTTCTTCGTAATATGACATTTCATCGTATTACATTGTTTTACTTTTTTAGGATAAAACCTAAGTAAGTAAAATAGAGTTCCCAAGATTACTTCCTTCAACTTGTTGTTTGCCCGCATTATTTGCGGGCTTTTTTTTGCCCATAAATAATCTTCATAACATTAATACCTAGGTATTAAGTTAGCATCACAACTTTAGCGTTTATAACAATTGCATAAAGCCTAAGCTAGTGCGCCACAGCAAACCACCTATTAGTTAACACCAGCAATATAACGCAGGCACAATAACCTTGATTGACTTAACGCATCGTGAATTATTGCTAAATTTAAGTACGCATACCAACCACATTAAAACTCACCAAGTATAGCGCCAATAACGTGCCTATAGAATGAATATAACGGCAGCGCAAAGCAACATAAAACACGGCTAAGCATAAACTAAAAAGCCATTGCAATTAATTAATCGCAATGGCTTTTTAAATTGGGTAAAGCTTTTTATTAGTCTTGCTTTGGTAGTAAACCAAAGTGATGATATGCGTTGTCTGACACTATTCGTCCACGGGGTGTACGCTGAATAAAGCCCTGTTGAATTAAAAAGGGTTCTATTACATCTTCAATAGTCTCTTTTTCCTCGCCAATAGCTGCAGCTATATTGTCGAGCCCAACTGGGCCGCCCATAAATTTTTCTATAATGGCGAGTAAGTACTTACGATCCATATAATCAAAACCGCTTTTATCTACATCGATCATATTAAGTGCCAGCTCTGCCACTTCGGCGTTTACCGTACCGTCTGACTTTACTTGGGTGTAGTCACGCACTCGGCGTAGTAATCTATTGGCAATACGGGGGGTACCGCGTGAGCGTTTAGCAATTTCAACTGCACCCTCGTCGCACATTTCTAAATCAAGAAAATGCGCCGATCGCCCTACTATGTACGATAAGTCTTCTACTGAATAAAACTCTAAGCGCTGCACAATACCAAAGCGGTCACGCAGTGGCGAGGTTAACGAACCCGCGCGAGTCGTTGCGCCAATAAGCGTAAACGAGGGTAAATCTAATTTTATCGAGCGTGCTGCTGGGCCTTCACCTATCATAATATCAAGTTGGTAGTCTTCCATTGCTGGGTAGAGTATTTCTTCAACTTGTGGGCTTAACCTGTGTATTTCATCAATAAATAATACATCACCTTCTTCAAGGTTGGTTAGCAATGCGGCTAAATCACCGGCTTTTTCGAGCACTGGCCCTGAGGTTGCCTTTATATTTACCTGCAGCTCGTTGGCAACAATATTAGCTAATGTAGTTTTACCCAAACCTGGTGGGCCAAAAATAAGCAGGTGATCGAGTGCTTCGCCTCGGCTACGGGCCGCTTCAATAAAAATTTCCATTTGCTGTTTAACATGCGGTTGACCACGGTAATCGGCGAGTAATTTTGGCCTAATTGCACGGTCTATAGAGTCTTCGTTGGGTTTTTCAGTCGCGTCAATTAAGCGATCAGCTTCGATCATAGGTTACTCACAGCATAGATTTTAAAGATTCTTTAATAAGAACCTCAGTAGACATATCGGGTTTACTTACTGATTTTACTGCTTTTTGCGCTTGTGGCAATTTATAACCTAGCGACACCAAAGCCGACACAGCATCATCGGCGGCATTATTAGCAATTGTTGCGTCGCTAAACGGCTCAATAACCGCACTGTCGCTGAAAGGGGTGAATAAATCGTTGCCCCAATTTTTTAATCTGTCTTTCATTTCGAGTACTAGCCGCTCGGCGGTTTTTTTACCTACACCGGGTAATTTAACTAAGCTTGTGGAGTCTTCGTTATTTACACAGCTTACAAATTGCTGCGCCGACATACCCGACAAAATAGCTAAACCTAGCTTTGGCCCTACGCCATTGGCTTTTAATAACTCTCTAAATAAGGCACGCTCTACTTTATTGTTAAAGCCAAACAATAGTTGTGCATCTTCGCGTACTACAAAATGAGTATAAACAATGGCATTTTCGCCAACTTTAGGTAAGTCGTAAAAGCAGGTCATTGGCATTTGCACTTCGTAGCCAACACCATTTACCTCTAATAATATTTCGGGAGGTTGTTTTTCTACTAAAATACCATTTAAGCGACCAATCATAGTTATTTCCTTAAACGTCCTCTAACGGTTTTGCTTGCGCTACCCGCTAGTTTTATTAAATTTTGTTCTGAGTGCGCATGGCAAATAGCAATAGCCAGTGCATCGGCGGCATCAGCTTGTGGCGTACCAGGTAGTTTTAAAATGTTTTTAACCATATGCTGTACTTGAGTTTTATCGGCGCCACCATTGCCTACTACGGCTTGTTTTATTTGCCTTGCTGAGTATTCAAATACTGGTAAGTCGGCCATTGCAGCGCCTACAATAGCAGCACCACGTGCTTGGCCTAGCTTTAAGGCTGAGTCGGGATTGTGCGCCATAAACACTTTTTCTATCGCGAAGGTTTCTGGCGAAAACTGCTCTATAAGCTGGGTAATGCCTTGGTAAATCATTTTAAGTCTTATATGAAACTCATGATCCGCTAATTTAATGCAACCACTGCCTAAATAAGTGAATTTAGACCCCTGATGCGCTACAACACCGTAGCCAGTTAAGCGTGAGCCTGGATCAATCCCTAAAATTATGGCCAAAAAGCACTCTCATTATTGTTATTCGTTAATTAGGCTAATAATGCCAGAGCACTGTATAAATTACCAGTAACAATAAAACAAAAACGCCCACTTAAGTGGGCGTTTTCCTTTTGCTTAAATATTGGCAACTTAACCTAACGCACGCACCAGCCCTTGGGTGTTTTGCTTAAGTGTGCGAGCAATCATAAAATAGCCTAACCCCGCTACAAACACTCCACCTGCCACCGGTCCTATTATCCAAATATGTGGATGTAATTTACCCGCCAGATCAAATAACTGCTGCTGTACAATTAATAGTGCAATATCACTAAAAAAAGCGGCAACTAAGCCGGCCAAACCACCAAGCAATAAAAATTCATATAAAGTGGCGTTTTTAATTAGCCGGCTTTTTGCACCAAGTGTGCGCAGTATTACAATTTCTTGCATGCGCTCGCCTAAGCTTGCTTGCACTTGCGATATTAATACCAGTGCACCACACAACACCACAATAGTAAGTACAAAGCCAATTGCAAGTGACACTTGCTCTATGGTTGATTGTATTTGTTTAACAAAGTTACCTACATCTATGGCCGTGACCGTTGGGTAGCTGCGCAGCAATTGACTAAAGTCGCGTTTTTGATCAGGCTCAATACGTACCGACGAAATATACGTTGCCGGAAAGTCTTTGAGCACATCAGGACTTAAAATAATAAAAAAGTTTGGCTTAAGGGTGGCCCAGTTTACTTTACGCACACTGGTAATTTTAGCGTCAAACGACTGCGCACCAATTAAAAACGTTAACGTGTCGCCAAGTTCAACATCTAAACGCTCAAGCATAGACTCCTCAATAGATGCCTCTGCTAATGTGTTTTCATTAAACCACTGCCCTTGCACTATTTCGTTTTGCGCTGGCGGCGTTTCAAGCCAGGTTAAATTTAGCTCGCGACCAATACCAGCGCGTGCCTCTTCATCTTTTTTCTCGTTGTCTTGCAATGATACTTCTCGCGCTACCAGCTCGCCATTTACCGCATTTACCCGGCCACGAATAGTAGGGTAAAACTCCGATACCTGAATGTTTTTTTGCGCCAAATAAGTATTAATTGGCTCAAGTTCGTTTTGGGTAATATTGACTAAAAATGCATTGGGAGCATCGTCTGGTAACTGCGACTGCCAATCGGCTATCATGTCGTTTTTAAGTACCACTAAAAATAGTAATAGCTTAATAGCGAGGGAAAAGCTGATCAGCTGGACTGCATTCACATTTGCACGCTTTTGAATTGACGCAATTGCCAGCGACCAACTATTACCCGGCTTTAAGCCCAATTTACGGCCACCACCAAATATAACTTTAGACACCAAAAACAACACGCCAATTAAAGTAAGGGTTGAGGCAAACAAAATCAGAGTAATTTTTATATTATTGCTAAATAGCCACATGAGTAAAAACACGGTAAACGCACTCATAGCTAAGTGCACCCGGCTAACCGCTAGTTTATCGCCTAAGTTACGACGCAGCACTCGCAATGGCGGAATATCAAATAAATCAAATAAGGGCTTGATAGAAAACATCACAGCACAAATTACACCTGTACTAATTGCCACTAACCACGGCTTAAAACCCGCCATTGGCAACGTTGTACCCATGCTTTTTGCTAAATAATGTGTCGCAATTTCTTGTAAACCATAGCCAATTAATAAACCCACTGTTACCGCCATTAAACACACCATTAATAAATGTGTAAGGTAAATTTTGCGGATCATTGCCCGGCTACCACCTAAGGTTTTCATCATAGCAACTGGGTCGTATTGGCGTTCACAATAACGCTTTGCAGACACCGCAATTGCCACTGCGGCTAAAATAATGCCCAGTAAACCTGCTAGCAACAAAAAGCTTTCTGCGCGGTTTAAACTGTTAGATATTGGCGATTGGCGATCTTTTACGCCATACCATTGCTGGTTTTCTTTTAGCTGCGGTTTTAGCCAATCGTAAAAACTATTTATATCGCTTTCATCGCCGGCATAAAGCTGACGATAAAACACTCGGCTACCCGGTTGTATTACTTCTGTTTTTTCCACGTCGTTAATGTTTATAAGCACCCTGCGGCTACTCGAAAACACATTAAAAGGCGCGTCGGGCTCTTCTACAATTACTTTTTCAACGTTAAATAATGCAGCACCTAGCTCTACTACATCGCCTATATCTATATTTAAACTATAAAATACCGACTCGCTAAGCCACACATTGCCAAGTGTTGGTCCGCCGTTAGCAACTTCGGTTTCTCCATTTAGGCTCGATTTAACCTTAAGTTGCCCCTTTAACGGGTAACCACTTGAAGCCGCTTTTACCGAACTAAATTGCATTTCATCGTTGGCAAATAACATGGTGTCGAAGTAAAGCATTTGTGCGGTTTTTAAATTTTGTTGCTCTGCTTTAGCTATATAAGAAGTGTCGATTACGTGATTACTGCCAAGCACTCGGTCGGCGGCAATAAAGGCGCTACTTTTTTGCGCAATGCTCTGCGCAATACGCTCGGTAACCATAGATAAAGTAAGCACGGTAAGTACCGCAAGCGCTATAGCCGCACTTATCACCGTAAGCTCACCACGGCGAAACTCCCGCGAAAATAACTTAAGCGCTAACTTAGCCCACATTTGCTATTTCCTCTGCTGAGTTTTCTACTAATCGGCCACCTTCAATTTGAATAATATGCTGGCATTTTTGTGCAAGTGCCTCGTCATGCGTTACTAAAATAAGCGTAGTACCGTGCTGCGAATTTAGATCAAATAATAACGACTCAATCATTTTACCGTTTTTACTGTCTAGGTTTGCCGAAGGCTCATCGGCAAACAGTATTTTTGGTGTGCCAATAAATGCCCGCGCAATTGCAACACGTTGCTGCTCACCACCAGAGAGTTGCGACGGATAATGGTCGATGCGATGACCCAAACCTACCTTTTCTAGCAAAATAAGTGCTTGCTGTTTAGCGTCGCGCTCCCCTGCAAGTTCAGCGGGTAGCATTACGTTTTCAAGCGCTGTTAAACTTTGTACTAACATAAACGACTGAAATACAAAGCCTACTTTTGCGGCGCGCAGCCCAGCACGCGCTTCTTCATCGAGATTATGTAGCGGCTCGCCATCTAAAAATATTTCACCGCCACTCGCCGTATCAAGCCCAGCTAACAAACTAAGTAACGTAGATTTACCAGAACCAGAAGTGCCCACTACCGCAACAGATTCGCCATGCTTGACATTAAAGCTGATGTCGCTGAGGATGGGCAACTCACCTTCAAAGGTAGATACCACTTTAGACAAACCATTTACTTGAATTATATTTAATTGAGAAAGCGCTGACATATGACTCATTCAATCCTACGTTTTGTATTCATTTTATTTTTAGTTATCAAGCCACTAAGTGCAGCAGCTAATAACACCATTTTAATACTTGGTGACAGTTTAAGCGCAGCCTACGGACTTAAACAAGAACAAGGCTGGGTACAATTGTTACAAGATAAATACGATGCTGAGCAAAGTAATATCAAACTTATTAATGCCAGTATCAGTGGCGAAACAACCGGTGGCGCACTGCGCCGTGTAGATGCTTTGCTAGCGCAGTATCAACCAACTCATGTACTTATTGAGCTGGGCGCAAACGACGGTTTACGTGGTTTTCCGGTGAGTAAGCTACAAGCTAACTTAACCGAATTAATCAAAAAAAGCCAAGCAGCCAATGCCACCAGCGCTTTAATGGAAATTTATATTCCCCCTAATTACGGGCCACGTTACAGCAAAATGTTTACCGATAGTTTTACACAAGTAAGTAAAAATACAAACGCTTACCTTATGGACTTTTTTGTACTTAAAGTTGCTGGGCAAAACGACTTAATGCAAAACGATAACTTGCACCCTAACAAAACTGCGCAACCAATACTACGAGACGAAATGTATAACACGATCAAACTTTGGTTAAATAAAGACTAGCGCCATGCTTAACTACTTTTAATTGCGCAAGGAAACTATTTTCAGCCTGCTTGCGCAAAAAACACCCAAACAAACAAATGCTTATTGATTTTTAAAAAAATACACGTACTATTGCAACCTCAGTCGGTATGTGGCGCAGCTTGGTAGCGCACTGTCATGGGGTGGCAGGGGTCGAGAGTTCGAATCTCTCCATACCGACCATTTAAATCAATACCTTACCTCTAGTTATAAGATTCTCGTTTTAACCTAAAGCATTGCGTGTAGCCAATGTGTAGCCACTCTACTCTTTTTTTATAGTCGGGAATTAAAATTCAACTCTTCAATTGCTCGTGCGTACTGGTTGCGAATCCCCCTTCTACGGTGTAGGAAAATACCCTATAAAAATTTAGCTAGCTTGCTGTATTGTTCTAGGCTATTTCTAAGCCCCCATACACCCGAAAAACCGTTTCTTTGTAAGTATCTAAATAAGCTTTTACGCGTCCATGTATTACCCCAACTAGTTTTTAAGTTTATGTTATTTAAATGATTAACTAAATACTGGTAGCTAGGGTTTTTATATTTATGCGATTCATTAAGCTTTAATATCAGCGCTTTAAATACTAGTTTATCGTTATCAACTCTATGTTGCGTATTCATATATCCTCCTTAGAAGGTCATATTATACCCTTTTATTACAATCATTTCGGGCGATTCAGTTAGGCATAAAATTGTGTTCAATAAGAAGGCTATGGATAATTAAACTTAAATGACTTGAATTTGCTAGCGCCTTTTGTAATTCTAATAACACTAAAACTACTAAGGACGGTTATGTTTTTATCAGATAATCAACAATCAAAAGCTTCAAATACCAAAACCGAATGGACTTTAAACGACAAAGGCCTAACCAATAACTTTACTGAAACAACTTATGAGATTGAGCACCTCAGCTTTTCACTAAAAAAAGATGGTTACAAAGGTGTCGCATCAATATTTTATAAGAATGAATTCCTTTGCAATTTAATCACGACTTATAGCTTATCTGGTGTGTATAAAAAACATGGCATCAAAGAAAACACAACGATAAATAATAATATTAATGAAAAGCTTTTAGATGTAAACAACAATGAAATTACGCTCTCTAGTGTACTACTCAGCTTTAAATCAAAAGACTATGGTATAGCGGGTTTGAGGACTGTTGAATGTAACTCCTCTTATGATCTCCTTTTCTATGGTAAATATTTAACGAGTGTTTCTAAAGAAACTGCTCATAAGATAGAAGCTACAAAAGATATATATCTAAATACTAAACTCTCAGCTTTAAATGAAAGAATAAAAAATAACCTAAGCGAAATTGAAAAAAGAAAAGATAGCCTCACTACAAAAAACTTTAAAGTAATTAGAGGCCCTAACGAAGTTGTGCTTACTACTGAAACAGCATCAAATTTAAAAGTACTCAAAAGGTTGGATGTTATAACTGCTGAGTGTGTTTATGGGATGAATATCTTCAAAGATATATTAGCCAGTCTCAGTGATACTTTTGGTGGCAGAAATAAAAGTATACAAAACACTTTAAGAGATGCCCGCAGAACAGCTTTAACTGAGCTAAGAAAAGAAGCCTATTCTTTAGGCGCTAACGCTGTAATTGGTATAGACCTAGACTACAGTGAAATATCAGGTGGTGGTAAAGCTGGCATGTTGTTTATTGTCGCCTCGGGTACAGCAGTGATAATAGAGCAGTAGCTTACAAAGCCCTGCAAATATCTTAAATAAATTGTAAGGACAAATAAAAAATTAATGTGACACCCATTCTAATAATTAATCGCTTTAATTTTTACTAAGATAAATATCGTTTGGCTTAAAGTGTCCTAAATATTCAAAATGCTTCCGCTAGCTCAAATAACATCGTTTTTACCTACTTTTTATTCATTTTTAGGCATGCGAAATACTGTGCTTTCACAGTGAAGGGAAATAACGGGTAACTTTTTGAAGTAACGCTTTAAGCCAGTAGCTTTTCGCAGTTACTAACGTTGGCGCGCCGCTTTCTGTTTAGGTGTTCGCAGTATCCTTCGTGTGACGCTGGGCGACCTACTGCACCATGAAATACGCGACTAAATTGTGTGGTGAGTTTTAGCCAGTTTTCGGGGGTAATGTTTACTCTTTGTAACAGGGGTAAAGTGGTACTCTCAATATGGCCTTTCTTGCCTTCGCGTATACAACGCCCGGTTAATTCTACTAGTTCAAGGTAAGATTTAAGCGCAAATGGTAATCCTTTCGCCATGTGCTTTTTTGATTTACCTGAAAAGCGCAGGAGTTGCTTCGGTTGCTTACCTGCAGTGGCACTTTCAATGCGTATTTTTACGCTGGTATGCTCTGATGTTTCTGGTGTTGTTGCTGCCTTTGCTCTTATTGGGTTTAAGTCAACATATGCCATACAGGCGATTAATGCGGCTTCATCTAAGAGGGCTTGTGATTTAAAGCGTCCCTCCCAAAAGCGGCCGGTACAGTTATCTTCTTTATTAGCTCTGCGCGCAATGTCTTCATTTAATAAGCGCATAAACCAACTGATATTAGCTAAGCGTTCTCGGTATTCACTGATTGTTTCATTTAGAAAGAGCCATTCAATTTTACTTAGCTCTTCACCTTGCAGATATTTGTTAGTGAGAACAGTGCCTTTACAAAGCCTGTGCCACCGCTGAATAATGGCTTTATCGGTTAGTCGCTTGGCTTTTTTATCATCAACATAGAGTACTAAATGAGTGTGATTGCTCATTACTGCATACGCGCACACATCGATACAAAATACGTTAGCGAGGGCAAGTAATTTGCTTTCAACCCACCCTCTGCGATGTTCATACGATTGATTAGTAAAGTTGTCTACGCCGCATAAAAATGCACGGCGTACACAGCGCGAAATACAGTGATAGTATTTTGTATCGACCAAACTAACCTGACGCTTTCTTGCGATAGCCATGTGACACCCTGCTTAATTATTGCACTAACCAGAGCTTAGTTAATTACACTGATATTACAAATATTAAGATGGGTGTCTGTTTAATATCTTTTTTACAAATATTAAGATGGGTGTCTGTTTAATATCCGGTGTCTGTTTAATATCTCTCCATACCAACCAACTTTAAAAGCCTTTTAAATAACCAAAATCAATTACTTCGCAACACGCTCAGTTACTTTATTGCTACCTTTCCTGAATTTAAAAAATATACAGTAACCTAGTCTGGCATGCAGTTTCCGCTATAAACCACTTTGCTATATTCACCTGAAAAATCACTCATGCTTACCGAATTTATTATAAATGCACTTTTGCTGATCAGCCATTGACCGTCTCTTTGCTTTTCAAATTCGTCGAGGTAGTAGCCACCTAATTGCACATGGAGCTTATCTTTGGTGTTGATACTTTGAAAGCGAAGGTTAATTTTAGTCTTGGCTGTATTGTTGGTGAGCTCTAAAAAAACCGGATTTTGTGCGTGATGCATATCAACTATATGGTCGTGGCAACCAAGATCTTTAAAAACAGCCACAAAATCTTCCCGTCGGTTAAATTGGCCAATGTGACCAAAGTTAATATCTACTTCGCCGCTAATAAAGCAATTAGTTACCACCTCAGGTTGTTTTTCATCGCAGGCATTTAGGTAGCGATATTTCAACTCTAATATTGATTGCTTGTCTTCTAGTTGCTGTAAACGTTGCTCGGTAGTCTTTGTATATTTCATAGCAGTCCTTTGTTTTTTGGTTGATTTTTAAGCTAGGCTTTTATACTAAGGCTTTACATGCTAATTTCAATACAAATATATCTTTATTACTAGTACGACTACTATCGAAACTAAATTGAGCTGGTTAGCCAATTTAACCTTTAGTACTTTTAATGTGTCATCTTTTTAAATGAGGGAATCCATGCAACAGGAAGAAGCAAAAGTTGCCATTGTAACCGGTGCTAGCCGCGGTGCAGGCAGAGGCATTGCCTTAGCTTTAGGTAAAAAAGGCATGACAGTTTATGTTACTGGCCGCAGTATAAAAACAGGCTCAGTTTTAGGGTGGGATGGCTCGGTATTACCCGGAACAGTATATGAAACTGCCGAGCAAATTAATCAAGCAGGTGGTATAGGTATTGCTGTGGTGTGCGATCACAGTGACGATGCACAAACCGCCGCATTGTTTGCTCAGGTTGAAAAAGAGCAAGGCCGATTAGATATTTTGGTTAATAACGCTGCATTTATTCATGATCAATTAGTTGAACAAAAGCCATTTTGGGAAAAAGAGCTTGATGCGGGTAAAATTTTAGATGTAGGTTTACGCTCTGCTTACGTGGCTAGTTGGCATGGCGCAAAACTAATGGCTAAGCATAACAGTGGCTTAATTATGTTTGGTTCATCATTTGGTGCTAGTTGTTATATTCATGGGCCTGCTTATGGTGCACAAAAGGCGGGCCTTGATAAGCTTGCTCATGATATGGCGGTAGACTTTAAAGGCACAGGTATGCGTGCTGTATCTATTTGGATGGGGCCACTCTTAACCGAACGTTCGGCCATTATAGGTAAACTAGATAAAGAGCAATACCAGCAGTTTATGGCAACCGCAGAGTCACCAGAATTTATTGGTGATATTGTTTATGCTATTGCTAATGACCCTAAAGGTGACGAGCTTAACGGGCACACTGTAATTGCTGCCGAAATAGCTAAGCATTTTAATATTACCGACAGAGAAGGTTTGCAGCCACCATCTTATCGCGAAATGTTAGGTTCGCCGAATAAGCCAAACCCTGCCATTATTTATTAATAAGTTATAGATGAGGCTGTTGAAGTTGATAGCGCCTATAAACCTTAAATAAGCTTATAGGCTAAAAACAAAATAAACGCCGCTTTAATTTAACAGTTTAAATTAAAGCGGCGTTTTAACTATTATAGTTAATGCTTGCGCCCTACACCATTACGTACCATGTCTTGCCCTGTTTGGAATACGTTTTCTGTAATCATGCGTGCTAAAAGTAGCTTTTGATTATCGTCAAATACTGCTACAAAGCGGCTGCCATCTGCGTTATTTGTTGCCATACCAATGCCTGCAACACCTTTTAAGCCAAAACCACCGCTTTCTACATTAAGTAAAAAACTTTCAAGGTCGGCTAGGTTATCAATTACACTTTGCTCTTCACTCATTTTTTATAACTCTTTTAATCATGCTCCGCGTACTGCAAAGCTTAGTAATACAATATGCTCGCTATTTTATATACTCTTGGTAGAAACTTAAACCTTTTCGCCAACAACACCGCATATCAATATAAGTGCTACACTGTGGCCTGGTTATTATGCTAACTGGCAAACTATGAAAGACTGTAATCAATGCGGTAAATGTTGTATTAAATACGGCGATGGCGACTTGAGTGCTACCCAAGAAGAAATTGATTTATGGGAAGTATTTAACCCTGAAATCTTTGAATTTGTTAAAAATAATGAAATATGGTTCGACCCTAAATCGGGTGTAAGACTAAGCAGGTGCCCTTTTTTAGAGATTGAGCCTAAAACAAACCCACTAGCGCAAAATAAATACACTTGCAGTATTTACTTAGACCGCCCCGAAGACTGTCGCCATTATCCGAGCCTAATAGCTGAAATGATCAGAGATGAGTGTGAAATGATTGAAATAACTGATCTGTCGCAGCCAATAAAAGCGCAAATAAAACTAGATTTTATCATGCGTGATAGCCGCCCCGCTGGCTACTAAGTATTAAAACGGCCAATGTAGTTTTATAAACAATATTTTGGCCGTTTTAATTAAACACGCTCTAGTAAACTTTCAGAACTAAAATGTACTCACTGCAAGTTCTAAATGACTGATAGCACAGCCATATTGATCCTTATTAATACGATGATACGCAGTGTTAGCTTGTACACTTAAGCTCAATATAAACTGATCTTGTTGAGCAACTGTACTTTGTTCTTGGCTTAAACACATAGCTTGAATAAGTGAGCGTAATTTTGCATTCGTTAATATAGAGCCAAATCGTTGTAGCGGTAATGCTGGTATTTTAATACTTGCTAAAGCTTTATTAATGCTGCGCTGGCTTAGGGTAAAATCTTCATTTGCAATATCAATAACGCTGCCTGCAGGCCAGTATGAGTAGTTATAATGCTGATTGCCTTTTGCTTTTAAATATACCACACCACTTTTACCTATTACGGTCATTAAGTTACCTGCGGATGACTTTATAACGACTAATGCCGTGGCTTCATCAATACCAAAACCAAACTTTTGTTGCGTTTTATCAAGTACTGTTGCCAACCTTAATGTACGGTTTTGTTCACTAAAGTGAGTATCGATCATGCCATAATTAAATGTTGCAAGGCCACCAGCAAGATTAAACATAGAACTATCGTTAATATCTGCCTGTAAAGCCAAAAGGCTCGATCCTTTAGTAATTGTAGCTATGTTACCACTTGTGTTTTTGCCACCGCTTTGAATAGCCGCCCCCGCGGCGCTACCTATAACAACAGGGCGTGTTTGCAATGCTTTAGTCCACGGGTAAGCTTGGTTGTTTTCATCAAACAGTACGCTGCGCGTTAAGTCTTGCTCGCCATTATTAAAAATCACTCCTGTACTGTTGTTTATTAGCTTTACCAAGCTATTAACGCCATTACTGCAAAGGGTATTTTCTGCTTGGATGCGATCGGGATAAATAGCCTCACGGTTATACAAGCGCATTTCTGATTGCCTATATTGTGGTAATTTTTCACAGGTGTTTGTAGTAATTGCTTTAACTAATGCAGGGGTCAATGCTAACCATTGGCTGTTTACACTTGCCGTGCTCAATAAACCTTGAGTAAAATCGGCAGCAGCATAAGGGTCTCGGCTTGCTGCTGTAATTGCCAACACACTTGGTTGCTCGTTAGCTACCTTTAAACTACCCGTTATAAATTGCAGTATATTGTTTATAGTCGGTTCATTATTCAAACTAGGGTTAACTTGCTCCGCTAATCGCTGCCCTTGAGAACTCAACTGAGGCACTTCAAGCATATCCATAACAAAATGATACTCTTGCTCCGATAGGCTATTAAGCTGGGTATTATCAATATCGCGCCAGTGCCATAACAGTGCAGGCTTAGTTATTGATGTTGATGATTTAGCCTTTATCGCAAGTAAAACTTTAACTGTACTGCTTTTAACTTCTTGATTAGTACTCGGCCACTGCTGAGTGATTTTTTTAACTTTTTCAGCCGTAACGCTAAATAAATGCTCTGCTTTACCCGCTATTTGGGTGTTTTTATCGCACTGTTGCATGTTTAAACTACTGCAGCTACTTAGCTCGCTACCAACTAAAATTAACGTTTGGCTTTGCTCTGCGGCCGTTAAACTAGCACAAAACGTAATGCTTAATAACACAGCTAAAAAGCGGACCAATTGCTGTTGTCTATAATGTGTAAATGCATGCGTCATGATATAACCCAAATAAAAAGTGGCTTGTAATTACATCATGTTAATTTTTAATAACTTGGGCTGCAACTTTATATCTTAATCTAGCTCTAGGGTTAAGCTAATAACGCGCCGTATCGCTTTGTTTAGCTAAAGATACTAACTACCTAAAACGGTTAAAGACTAACTAAACAAAATTAAACACGCTGTTTATTGAGCCGGTGTTTTGTTTAACTTATGCTTATATTTTAGGCAACCCGAGTATGGAATATGGATTTTTCTGCTGAAGAAATAGACTTTTTATCTGACTTATTTAAATCCGATCAAAAACCTGCATTACCTCATGAGCCTATGTTAACCATGCAAAGCAGTGTGCCTGTTAGTATTGCGCAGTTACTTAGCAATGCCAATTTAACTCTACTGGCTGAGGTTGCCCATTACCAACTGTGGTTTCCGCTACACTTAAAAATTAATAGCTCCGGCACAATTACACCTACTTTAAGCGCTCCTGAAGTTATTGATACTAAAGGCACTCAACGCAGTTGGCGCTGGAGCCATTTAAATATTAAAAGCCAAGGCTTTTGCATTGAATCAATTTCAAGCACAGGTGTATTTTTAAAGCCCACCGGTAAACACAAAAACCTATCAAAAGTTCAACACGTAGAATTTACCCTACCAAATAAAGAATCTGTATCTATGGATATTGAGCCTGTCAGGCAAAGCAAGCATGGCCTTGCAGCTAAAATAAAACACATTCATACTGGTAAAGAACAATTAAGAGCTTATTTATTTGCCGAACACCAACGTCAATACGCTAATTTATATCAGCATGAACCATTAATTAACTCACCAAGTTAGCGCTTAACAACAGCCTCTGGTTACAGTCACTGCATACTATTGCTTTTTGTTATTTGCTAAACAAAGTAGATGCAATATGAATTGGATAGTTGTCATTTATTAATTCTTTAACAAATAACGACGGCTGTTTAGCATCGGCAATTAAGTAAGCCTTATGTTTTGCTCGGGTAAGCCCCACATATAATAAACGCCGCTCTTCTGAATAAGCAAAGGTGTCTTGGCTAGGTAGTAAAGCCTCCAGCAGCGGATTATTTTGCTGACTACTCGGAAAGCCAAACTTCCCCTGCTCTAACCCTATAATAATACAGTAATCTGCTTCTAACCCTTTGGCGCTATGCAGGGTTAAAAATGCTACGTTTGCACTTTTTTGTTGTGAGGCTAAATGCTGTTGCACTTTGTTGAGCGTATAACGATAACGGCTCAATACAGCAATACTCGCGTTTGCATGGTGTTTTTGAATAGTATTGATAGTTTGCTGGGTTTTTAGCTCTAACGACTTTTTACCTTGGTACACGTCATCTAATAAAATAACTTGAGGCTCAGCCACTTGTGTATGAGTAATAATGAGCTTTTTATACTGCTCAGGGTTTTGCATAACAAAACACCCCGCTACGTCACTTATACTATTGTTATATCTAAATGTTTTTTGCAACAACGTTAACGAATGACTACCCACTAACTCATTAAAACGTGTGGTAAGTGCTAAGTTACCACCAGAAAACCGATAAATTGACTGCCAGTCGTCACCTACAGCGGTAAAACGCACCTTATGACCATGCTTAATTAAACTGTTTAATAAAGCCATACGCGCAGCAGAAATATCCTGAAATTCATCCACTAAAATATGCTGCCATGGCACATTCACTTGCTGCTTATTTACAGCCTGAGTAGCTTGTAAAATCATATCGTCAAAATCAATACAGTTTTGCGCAATGAGTTGCGCTTTATAAGCGCGATGCATAGCAATTAATAACTGCGCGGCCGCACTGTGATGATTAGTGCTTTTTTGATTGCTATTAACTTGACTCGTATTTAATTGATTGGTACTTAGTTGAACAGTATTTAATTGATTATTTTGGCGCTTAAGCCGCTGAGTAATTTCGCTATCGGTTAACTGTTCAGCCCTTATAGCTGCTAAGCATTTTAAATATTTATCAACCTCATGCTTAAGCTGCCCTGAGTCTTTTAATATTGCCAGTACTTGCGTAGCATTAAACTTACTTTTATGAGTATCGCAGGATACTAAAGGCTTATCGAGCATAGCAATAAAGGCGCTTAATAATACCGGTTGGCCTTGTACTTGCTCACTTAGCCATGATGTTAGCCAGCTCGACAGCGCGCCAAAATCACTTACAAAAGGCGATATGTTGCAACCTTTACCTGCCTGCTGTAGCAGCTGCAACCCTAACGCATGAAAAGTTAAAACCTCTGGTGATTTGCTTGATAATTTAGCCTGCTGGGCGCGTTTAATAAAGCGTGTTTTAAGCTCTTGCGCCGCTGTTTTATTATAAGCAAGTACCAGTATTTGCTCAGGCATTGCTTGTTTTGTGGCAATTAAATCAAGTGCTTTGGCTACCATAACTGAGGTTTTACCGGTACCTGCAGCAGCCAATACTAAATTTTTATCGTTATTGCGTATTACAGCAAGACGCTGCTCATTAGTTAATGGGTTTGACTCCACGTTATTATAAAAATCAGCTCGTTGAGCAAGTTGCTTGCGCTCATATTTATTACGCAGTTGTGCAATAGCATCATTCTTATTTTTTGCACTGGCCAATACCGATAAAAACTGGCTACTATTTGAAGGTAAATACCCTTGCCACACATTGCGGTTTTGCTGATAGCGCTTGCTCAGTGAAAACACCTCAGCGCTTAAAATTGTGGTATTACTGTCGCGTAAATACTCATCTAACGCAGTGCGCTTTAATAAAGCTTTAGCATTATTTATTTTGTGTTCAAGCGCTTGCGAAAAATATTGGTTAATTGCAATGTTTAGTGCTTTTGCCTGTGCTTTGTTTAAAAAGCTAATAGTAGTATGAGCACTATTTTCACCTAGAGTTAAATTAATTTTGGCGCTAAATATCCGGTTTTGCAACTGCGAAAAATCGTTAAAATCCTTGATTAAAAACGATTGCTTAGTCGCGTTTTTAAACTCAATCACTAAGCTTTCCTGCTCAATACTGAGTAATTTAATACGGGTGAAAAAACGGCCTAACCAACTAGGTGTGGCAAAATACTGCGCCATAATACTCAATATCTAAGTAGGTAATAAAACAATTGTAACATACTCTTTTATAATACATTTAATTTAACAACTTACTATAACTGAGCTTAGTAAATAACTAATTTAAAAAATTAAAACAGCTGTTTATCGTTTTAATTTGCGCCTTATTTTAGTCAGCGTTAAGCTGTGCCTTTATTTACTAATTATATTAACTGCATTTGCTATATAGCCTTGCTATAAGGTTAATTATAATTATTATTAAAGGTTTATTATGACTAACAGCACATATCCTATTGGCACACCTGGCACTAAGTGGAATAACAACGATAAAGCCGATTGGTTAACCCGCCAAAATATTAAACGCAGCTATCAAAATGAAGTAGTAACCCTCATTAACGAGCTCAAAGATGAGCTAAATGTAGAACAATATGGCGAACTAAATTACGTTGCAGGCAAATATCCTTTATTTGTTTTAAAAACCGCTGACTTTAACACTAACAAACCTACCGTTTTAATTACCGGTGGTGTACATGGCTACGAAACTAGTGGCGTACACGGCGCGCTTAGGTTTGCAAAAACGGCAGCGCAAAAATATAGTCAGCATTTTAATATTGTAATCGCACCTTGTATTAGCCCTTGGGGTTACGAAACGATAAACCGCTGGAACCCAGAAGCCATTGATCCTAACCGCTCATTTTATGAAGGTAGCCCAGCGCAAGAGTCGGCGGCGATTATGGCGTATGTAAAATCCCTTGAGTTAGATTTAATTGCTCATATTGATTTGCACGAAACGACCGACAGCGACAACAGCGAGTTTCGCCCGGCACTAGCTGCACGCGAAGGCACAGTAAATACTAATTGGAATATTCCCGATGGTTTTTATTTAGTGGCCGATAGCACTAAACCTGAGGCTGCATTTCAAAAAGCCATTATTGATAGCGTAGCAAAAGTAACCCACATTGCCCCAAGTGATGAAAATAACCAACTTATTGGTGTGCCACAAGAGCAATTTGGGGTGATCAACTACGCTGCTCGCGAATTAGGTTTATGTATGGGCTTTACCAATGCACCTTATGTAACCACCACTGAAGTATACCCAGATAGCCCTACAGCAAGTGACGAAGAATGTATTTTGGCACAAGTAGCCGTAATTACGAGCGCATTAGATTACATAATTAATCTGTGATCTGGGTTTAAATATATACAATTAATAATCCTATTAAAATGCCCAAGTAGGTAAACTAGCTTGGGCATTTTTATACTTTTAATTTTTATAAAAGTAACTATCTTTCGTTATGCTAATGCTCGGATCTTCTTCTGCAAAAATAATAAATTTAACTTTACTTACCTTGTTTGAAATATCAAAGCCATCTGCAGTCACCGTTACGGGTATACGCCTCATCATTCCAGGTTGAATTAGTGTTGTATCTGGGCTAGTTAATTTAGCCTCTGCTAAGCCTGATATAGCAATAGTGTAGTGCAATGTTTGTTGGGTTTTATTTATAATCGTTAACGTATAAGGGTTTTCTACTAACCCCTCATAATTTACTCTGTACAAGGCGCCTCTATCGCGCAGTACCGAGGCTTCAATTGGTGTTCTTTGTGCCACCCAAGCAAACATAGCTACAATTAGCATCACGGTCAAAACACCATATCCAACCAATTTAAGCCTAAAAGGGTTGGTTTTTTTACCCGCCATTTGCTCTCCACTAGCGTATTTTATTAACCCTTTTTCATAACCAAATTTATTCATAGTATCGTCGCAAGCATCAATACATAAGCCACAGTTTATACATTCATATTGCAAACCATTTCGAATATCTATTCCAGCTGGGCATACCTCTACACATAAATTACAATCTACGCAGTCACCTAAGTTAAGTGCTTTTGGGTCGGCCTTACGTTTACGTGGGCCGCGGTTTTCACCGCGTGCGCTATCGTAAGTAACCACGAGTGTATCTTTATCAAACATAACCGATTGAAAACGCGAATACGGACACGCCACAGTACACATTTTTTCACGTAAAAACCCTGCGTTACCATATGTACACAAAGCAAATAAAAACACCCAAAAGCTGGTAATACCCGACCACTCAAAAGTAAGCATTTCTAAGTACAATGTTTTTGCGGGTATAAAATAAGTTAAAAATGAAGTGGCAGTTAATAGTGATAGCACCAACCAAGCACTGTGTTTAGTAAGCTTTTTACGCCATTTGGTAAAACCCCATGCAGATTTATCAAGCTGTATACGCTGATTACGTGTGCCTTCAACGCGTTGCTCAACCCACGAAAACATCAACATCCAAATAGTTTGAGGGCAAGTATAACCACACCAAACGCGGCCTAACCAGTTGGTTACAAAAAATAGCGCAAAGGCCCCCACCATAAACAACATGGCTACAATAATAAAATCTTGCGGGAATAAAGTTAAAGTGAAAATAGTAAACTTTTGCGTTGCTACATCTAATAGCACCGCTTGTTGGCCGTTATATTGGATCCACGGTATTGCAATAAACGTAAGCATTAATAACCAGCCTAAGTTACGGCGTATACGTTGAAAAAAGCCTTTTTGCTCACGTATATAAATTGGCCCTTCGCTTTTGTAGGGCTTGATGATCATATCTTCTTCTTTAATATCAAACTTCATAGTACTTACTTAAACATAACGGATGTTAGTTAAGTATTTGCAACTTTCAGACCAAACTGAAAGCAAAGGCATTGCATTGATATTTAAGTGATTTACTTATTATTAAAAACCTCAAACTCGCGAAATAAAGCGATCCTCGCGATATATCACGAGATCTTGCTAATCCCTAACTTGTGCATTTTAGAGCGTAAGGTACTCTCTGGCATACCAAGTTTTGCAGCGGCCCCTTTACTCCCCGATATTTGCCAAGCCGACAGCTTAAGCACAGTAATAATATGCTGTTTTTGCATTTCATTGAGCGTTAATGCTGGGTTTATAGTACTTTGTGATATTGCTTGTAATGGCTGACTTAATTGTAAAACGGCTTGCTTAGACAAAATGGCCTCGCGCTCTAGTACATTTTGTAACTCTCTAATATTGCCTGGCCAGTCATAAGCTTGTAGTTGAGAAATTGCCTTATTACTTAATCCCTTAAGCTGCTTAGTTAAACGTTTATTTAACTGCACTATTAAATTACTACATAAATAAGGAATATCTTCCTTGCGCTCTTTCAGCGCTGGCACTTTTATAGGAAATACATTTAAGCGATAGTATAAATCGATTCTAAAACTGCCTTTTTGCACCATTTCCCATAGATCGCGGTTAGTTGCTGCAATAACGCGAATATCTACCTTTAATGTATTGCTTGCCCCAACACGTTCAAATTCTTGCTCTTGCAACACTCTAAGCAACTTACTTTGCGCTTCAAGCGGCAGCTCTGCTATTTCATCTAAAAATAAGGTACCTTTGTCGGCTAGTTCAAAACGCCCTTTACGGCGCTCATTAGCACCAGTAAACGCGCCTTTCTCATGGCCAAACAGCTCTGACTCTAATAAGCTTGGCGTAAATGCTGCGCAGTTCACTTTTATAAAGGGCTGTTTATTACGCTTACTTAATCTGTATAGGTTTCGGGCAACCAGCTCTTTACCTGTACCATTTTCGCCTAAAATAAGCACTGTGGTATCGGTTTCGCTCACTAACTTAATTTGCTCTAACATGGTTTGAAACACGTGGCTTTTACCTACTAAGCCAGAGTCTTGCCAATCTTCGTTTAATTCTGCTATTAAATAATTATTTTCATCTTGTAACTGTTCACTCAAATGTTTTACTTGTGCAAGTGCATCTTGTAATGCATTTTGTGTTTGTTGCTGCTGAGAAATATCGCGAAATACCGCTACCGCACCTATCAATTCATTATTTCGATAAACTGGTGTCGATGTGTACTCAACAGGGAAAGAGCTGCCATCTTTGCGCCAAAAAACTTCGTTTTTCACTTCACGACGTTTACCGTCAAACATGGTGCAATATATTTGGCATTCGTCGGCTGGATAAGGCGTGCCATCGGCATGAGTATGATGATGGTATTGATGAATTTTTTTACCTAATAGTGTCTCTGCACTCCAGCCTGTCATGCGCTCGGCCGCAGGGTTAACAAACACGGCATTACCCGACAGATCAAAGCCATAAATTCCTTCGCCCACTGCGTTGAGTAATAAACTAGGATCGTTTAAAAATTGTTTTATCATAAAATAGCCCTCGCGAAATATCGCGATCATTATGACAATTTAATTAAAAAAGTGCACTGCAAAAATTATTATTAGTAATTAATAGCGCTGGAGGAAGGGAGTGACAATAGAATTACGAAAATACAAAAATTTATGACAAAAAATAAAGCCTAGTTACATTATTATGCTAACTAGGCTTTATTTACAACTAACTTAAAGGCGTGGAACCAATTTTATAGCGCCTGCAACCACTTTCATATCAAGTGGTAGTTTACTTAGCAAGGCCATTTTAGGATCGTTCATATTTAGCTCATACACTGGGTTTACAGCTAAAAAGCGGTTAATAATATCCATAGCTTGTTCGTCTAGCGCACCTAAATTACCTTTAAAACCACCAGCATCAACACTCGAATCTAGTAATTTTATATTACGTAAAAACACCGCTTTTTTCTCGCTGTCGTAAAATGGGCTACCTTCTATTTGCAGCTTTAAGCGTACTGGGTATTTTAATGCAAAAGCACTAATGTTAGCGCTTGAATCGGCGCCTAGCACTACAACATCACGATTTTCTGGACCAATATTTACACTCACATCGTTTACATCAAACTCTACTGGTAATCCCATTAAACTTACCTGTTCGCTTAATTTAGGAAGCTGTTTTGTTAATAACGACTCCACGTCGGCGTTAGTAAATGAATAAACAGACATTCCTTGTGTAGCGTTACATGCAGTTAAAAATAATGCGGCAATAATAAATAATATTTTCATAAAAAAACTCTCTAAATTATTATAAGTGATGGGTATAAAAAAGCCGCTTACGAGCGGCTTTTAAAAGAGTAATACTCTATTAGGTGTAACTACACTAAGCTGTAAAAACAGCCTTTAGCCGTGCTAGTGTGTCAGCATCAACTGAACCTTCACTGAGCGCTAACAACTGCTTTAAATAATAGCTTATATCTGCATGTTCGCCACGATGCTTATCATCTAACATGGCAACTTGCTCTGCCATTCTTTGCATTGCATCATTACTACTTACATTAGCTAAAATTTCCATTCTAGTAAGTAACTGTGCGCTACTAAGTGATGTTTTAAGTGCAGCTTGGTACTGGCTCGGTATCGCTTCATTATTTTCAAGAGCGTTAAATAAGGCCACTAAATTAGCTTGTTCGGCTTTGCTCGTTAGCCCTGCAAGCTTCTCTTCTATGGCGCTAAGTAACGACGTTACTTTTGGCGATAGTGACTTAAACTGGGTATACCCTTTAACTTTAGTTTCTAAGTCGTGTAATTGCGCTTTTTCGTTAATTTGACCCAGCGCCAATTCAAGTTCGTTAAGCTCAGCGACTACTTGCTTGTCGTTTTCGCTTTGATCTAACTTTTGCTGTTCAAACTCGCTACTGCGTTTAGTAAAAGTTTCGTCGTTAAATTGACGAAATTTTTGCCATAAGGCATTTTCAGCTTTTAAGCCGGCAAAGCCAATTGCTTGCCACTGCTGCTGTAATTGTTTTAGCTCTTGGCATGCTGCTGCTAGGTCATCACTTTGTGATAATTGCTGCGCTTGCTCTACTAATGCATTTTTAAGTGTAGCATTGCCTTTATGAAACGCATTTAACGCCGCTAGCACACGCTGCTGCTCGTTTTTGTAACGATCGTTTAATACACGGTACGTTTTAGGGTCAACTTTACCCACACTACGCCATGCTTTGTTTAAACGATTGTATTGGCTTTCAAACTGCTTCCAATCAAAACCCTGCTCGTCAGTTGCGAGTAAGTGCAGTGCATGCATGTCAGCAATAATACTTTCGCGCTGCGCTTTTGACGCTTCACGTTGTACTTCTTGCTCTGCAAAATAGTTACGGCAAGGTGCAAACAATAATTCGATTTTTTGATCAAATTGCTCACCTTGTTGCTTTTCTTCGTCTGTATCTAAGCGGCCAAGCTCATTCCAACGTTTACGCAACACTTTAACTTGATCAGCCCGTTGCTGGGGATCTACGCACTCCTCTAAAGCGAGCGTGCTAACTTCTTCAAGTAATGCTTCGCGCTTTGGTGCTGCAGCATATTTTTGCCAATCTTTGGCGTCAGCTAGCTGCGCTTCTAAATCGGTTTTTAAGCTTACAAGTGGTTGCTGATACTGCTCAGTTAAGGTATTAAATAACTCTTCAAAGCCTTTAAACACACCAAATGCAACGTTAAAACGACCTTCTTCTATTAGGCGCTTTACATCACGGGCTTTGCGTTTAGCTTGGCTTTGATTTTTTTCAAGCGGTTTTATCAACTCGTTCATTGGCACTAAAAATTGCTTTTTATGCGCATTAAGTTGTGTTTTAAACGTACCTTGCAATGCACTATCTAATATATTTAGATGATTACGCGCTGCTTTAAAACCACTATTAAATGCAGCTAGGGTTTCGTCGTATTGGGCTAAATCGGCTGCTGGTTTTATTTCACACAGTGCAGCAAATGCCAGCTTATAATCTTTAATAGCAGACGTTAGCTCAGGTAATTTAGCTACTTGAGTAAATGACTTTTCTAACTTATTAATAACCTGCTTTGATTGCGGGTTATTGGCTAACTCTGTTTCATTTATTGCTTGTTGAGCCTGCGCTACTTTTGCATCAAGCCAATCTTGCTGAATTTGCTCTGGCGTTTCTAGGCCAAGTTGTAATGCATTTTCAATTTCTTCACTTAAAGCTTCAAGCGTTGCTAATGCCAACAGTTGACGCTGTTGTAGTGCAAGTAATTGCTGCTCTTTTTCGTGCTCACTGCGAAGCTGTGCAATATGGGCATTTAGCTTTTCGGTAATTGTGCTGTACTTTTCGTTTAACAGTTTTACTTGCTCAGTGCTAAGCCATTTAAGCTCTAAGGCTTGCCATTGCGCCATTAACTCACCGGCTTTTGGGTTGACTAATGCAAAATCATTTTTATCGCGCAGCGCATTTAGCTTAGCTAAAATAACACGGGTTTCCCCCCCAACTTGCGCTGGCATTTCAATTGCTAAACGCTCGTTTTCTAAATGCGTGTTAAGCGCTGTTTTAGCACTGTTTTGTGCATGCTTTAATAATGGTTTAGTTAACTGGTGGGTAATAACCAGCTCAACTAGTTGCGCTTGTAACTCTTCGCTGCCCTCTTTAAAGGCTTTTTCTATTAGTTTAGGGTTTCCTAGGCGCTTTAGTAACTTAACCCGCACTTGCAACTCTTTTTCTGCAAAGGCAAGTTTTTCAAGGGTTTTTACTGGTGCAAAACGCTCTATATATTCGCTTTTAATTTGCGGCGACAGTGTACTTTCGCTACTTAAAACAGCGGTAGATATTTGTTGTTCAGCAATATCTTTTAATGCTTGATCTTGTTTATAAGCTTTCCACCACAGTGGCAAGTCGTTTACTTTTTGCAGTGCCTTACGACGAATTTCTGCTGAGCTATCTTCCAGCGCTAAAGTGCTTAAAATTATTGCGTCGCGTTGTACATCTAATTTTTCGATTGCGTCTAGACGTACTTGCAGCTTTGGGTGTTTCCATTTTGGCGTAAAAAGGTGTTTAAAGATCATGTTCACTAAACCTAGCTATTTCGTTATCTGAGTTAAATTCTTTTTGCAGTTGTGCTTTTGTTTTTTGCACCATTTCGCCATTTGCACCAATAGTAAATTGCTCATTCGATTGAGCAACTTTTGCTTGATACAACATAACTAACTGCACTGTTTGCTGTTTTTGTTCATCTGATAAAGGAGTGCCATCTGGCCATTTGCCAGTTGCTGCTCCGTATTGCAAACGTTCAAATAATTCTGGGGTAATATTTTGTACAAGATTGTCGATATTCATGTCATTTTTTCTTTTTTAGAGTCACTAAAATAATACGATTAATAAGGTACCAAATACACCCCACGCCAATAGCGATGGTGTAAGCATACCACTGAGGTGTTTTTTCTTGCGGTTGTAAGAAGTACAAACAGAAAAAACCGCCTAAAAATAGGATAAGTGCTAAAAATGAGTGAGTTATAAACATTTGCTGTTTTTTAATTCGCTGCTCACGTTGAAGCTGTTGAACTTGCTCATTATTTAAGTCGGCAACGTTACTTTCGCAATGCGGACATTGCGCGTGTTTATCTGATATTGATTTGGCACATTTAGGGCAACGGATAATCGCCATACATCTCTCCATACTACGCATAAAAAAAGCGCCTTGCGGCGCCTTTATTGTACTTGTTTTATTTCTCGTTGTCTTTTTTGAATTTGACCCAGTAGTCATCTACCGATTCTTTCATCTCTTTACGCAATAACATAATGCCAATTAAGTTAGGTAGTGTCATTACAACAATAGCCACTGCCGCTAACTTCCATACCAAGGTAGTATCGGCGAACGATGCCCAAAAGAATGCAGCCACATAAAATACGCGATACGGCATTACTGAGCGATGCCCTAATAAGTAAATCATTGCGCGATCTCCATAGTACGACCAAGCAATGGCAGTAGAGAACGCAAACAGCAATAAGCCTATTGATACAATGTACTGGCCACTATCGCCAAAGTAACCACGTTTAAAAGCCTTGGTAGTTAGCTCTGCTGAATGTACCAATGATTTGCCCACTAAACTAATGCTGTCATCTGTTGGCATGCCATCTATTACTTCTACAACACCTGTATATTTGTGCTTTTCAGTAATACC
Source organism: Pseudoalteromonas nigrifaciens (assembly GCF_002221505.1). Taxonomy (NCBI): domain Bacteria; kingdom Pseudomonadati; phylum Pseudomonadota; class Gammaproteobacteria; order Alteromonadales; family Pseudoalteromonadaceae; genus Pseudoalteromonas; species Pseudoalteromonas nigrifaciens. The sequence goes on from NZ_CP011036.1 coordinate 2,309,777, forward strand.
AAAGCGTACATCCTCTGCAATTGAGCGTGAATGTAGTACCGTAAAACCTGTACTCAATGCCTCACCATTAACCACTTCAATATTGCCGGTAAACGTCTCTATATTACTTTTTTGACCATTAAGATATTTATAGAGGTCTTCGCGCTGTGTTTGGTTTTCTTCTGTGTAATCGCCTTTAATAATACTCATAGCCGAGCGCTCAAAATGAGTTTGAAATTTTTCATTCCACACCCCCGAGGATAAAATAACCAACCCCGTAAGCGTACAAATAATAATGGTATCGATAAAAGGTTCTAGGATAGATACTATACCCTCTGATACTGGCTCATCAGCTTTTGCCGAAGCATGCGCTATAGGCGCAGAACCTTGACCCGCTTCGTTAGAGAATAAACCACGGTTTACACCCCGGTTAAACGCATAAGCAAATGACGCCCCCAAGAAGCCACCTGCGGCAGCAGAGCCAGAAAATGCGTCCATAAATACAGCAGAAAATGAAGGACCGATGTTTTCAGCGTTATAAAAAATAACAGCCAGAGCACCAATAATATAAATAGCCGCCATTAACGGTACTACGCGTGATGTAATTGCTGCAATACGCTTAATGCCGCCTAATATAACCAAGGCAAGTAAAATAGATAACACTGCACCTGTGGCCATAGGCGCAAAACCAAAGGTGGCTTCCATACCTTGTGCAATATTATTAATTTGTGGCAGGCTGCCTGTACCAAACGAGCTAATTACAGTGGCTACGGCAAATAAAATGGCCAGCCATTTCATGTTAAGGCGTTTATCCATGTAATACATTGGGCCGCCAGACATAGTGCCATCTTCAGTTTTTTCACGGTATTTATGCGACAAGGTAACTTCTACAAACTTGGTAGTCATACCAAAAAATGCGGTCATCCACATCCAAAACAACGCCGCAGGCCCACCAATTGATATAGCCAGTGCTACGCCACCAATATTACCTGTGCCTACTGTGCCCGATAGTGCTGTAGCAAGTGCTTGAAAGTGAGTGGTATCCCCTTCTGTATCTTTTTTATCAAACTTACCCGAAACAACTTGGCAAGCATGTTTAAAATACCGTATTTGGGGAAATTTTAAATAAATAGTAAAAAATAAACCAACCCCTAATAACACATAAGGAAACCATACTGCTCCTCCTAACATGCCATCTAGGCTATCTAAAAGTTGTCCGAATGCATCCACGCTAAATTCCTCTTATTATTTTATTTTGAAATTGCTGACTAAACATTCGTTAAGCCACAGTTTATTGTGCCGTTGCGCACTTGTTATTTTTGTAAGTGTTGTAACAAAAAAGGGCAACATTTTAATGTTGCCCTTACCTTATACTAATTTATCTTAATTTATCAACGACATTTACGATAGCCGCCAAAGTATCTTGGCCAAATTGATATGAACGACGATCTGACCAACCGTAATCTGGGTCGGGTAAGTCGTTATTATCTTTAAATGGCATTTCGACTGTATAGGTAAGCGCCTTAAATTCTTCTGCTGTTGCAGATGAACCTACTGTAAGGTTAGCTTGGCCTGGCTCGTCTTTAGGGTAGCCATGTTCGTCTTGAAACTCAGGAGTAATGGTTAACAAAGCAGCTTTAAAGCTATCTTCTAGATCTTTTAAGCGCGCATCATAACTTGGAATGCCTTCACTGCCGGCTACAAAGTTATACGGGATTGCTTCATCACCATGAATATCAAGGTGCATATCTAGGCCTGTTTCACGCATTTTATTAAGCACTAAATAAACTTCTGGGCTATTTTCCATGCTCGGCGTTTGCCATTCACGGTTTAAGTTAACGCCTTTAGCGTTAGTACGTAAGTGCCCACGAGCACTACCATCTGGGTTCATGTTTGGCACAATATAAAATACTGCTTTTGATAGTAATGCAGCAGCATGCGGGTCTTCGTCATCAAGTAGTTTGTGAAGTATTCCCTCTACAAACCACTGCGCCATTGTTTCACCCGGATGCTGGCGAGCTGTGATCCAAATGTTTTTCTTATCTGCACTTGGCTCACCAATTTTAAGTACGCTCATGTCGCGGCCATCAAGGGTTTCGCCCAATGTTTCTAATTGGCAAATTTGCTGGCTTTGCGCCCACGTAAGTAAATCTAAATGACGCTCATAGCTATATGGTGCAAAATAAGCAAAATAAACACTGCCGCACTCTGGCTCTATTTCAAAGCTTAATGTGCCATTTTCGTAGATTGAAGGTACACGAAACCACGTTTGACGGTCATACGATGCAACCGCCTGATAATCTACCCAGCCATCTGGATAAGCTGAATTTTCGAGCTTGTTTATATTTAGCTTATGTAATTGGTAAGGGGTTGTTTCTAGGCGAAAATGAAACCACTGATAAAATTCAGACTGGAAATCGTTATTAATCTCTAACTGGATATTTAATGGATCGGTGGCTTCAATAACCTTAATATTACCACTATCGAAATTGCTACTGATTTTCATGACAAAAAACCTATAAGTTGACTAAGTGTCTCTGGACTGCATAAATAGCCAGGATGTAAGTACGCTGCGATTAGCCGTATCTAATGTATAAAGCGTACCATAAGCGCTGCGCTTTAAAAATATTGATAATCATCGAGTAGGGTGAGGCTTTTGCCTCATCCCTCTCACAGAACCGTACGTACGGGCCTCGTATACGGCTCCTGTATTCTTCTATCCCTTCGGCTTATTTTCTAAACGCCGATTGAGCAAGCCATCCTGTACTTACTTTTTCCATTGAATATAAACCTTGCTCCTCAAACCATTGGTTTGGCATCGCTACATTCGATAATGGACTTAGAGAGTTTCGCCATGAGTTCATTTTGATGAACTTAAATGGCGGCTTTTTCCCTAATTGTTTTAGTCGCTTATGCAACCTCGCTGGGTTTTTCCACAACCTTAACTGAATTGCCCTTAATCGTCGTCTCACCCACCTTGCCAACAAATTTAGCACTCGTTTACAATTGGCTATACTGAAATAATTTACAAAGCCGCGCACCACTGGATTGAGTCTTTTTATTACTTCAATTAAGTTCATGCCACTATTTCGCTTTGTTAATCGTTTAACTCTTTGTTTAAAGCCTTTGAGTTTTGTGGCTTGGATACGCGTCCAATTACTGCCTATCTCCACTCCCAAAAATTTTACGCCTTCACTACTATGCGCTATGTGCGTTTTCTTTTCGTTGACTGTTAACTTTAAGCCTTTTTCGAGTATCTGAGTCGCTACTGTGAGTGCATTCTTGGCTGCTTTTTCTGTGCAGCATAAGATCAATATGTCGTCGGCGTACCTCACTATTCTGTGATTTCGCTTTTTCATTTCTTGATCAAATGCATCTAGGTAGATATTCGCCAACAGTGGACTGATAACACCACCTTGTGGACTTCCTAGCTCACTCGCTTCCCAATTATTGCCTATCATTACTCCGCTTTTTAAAAACTGTTTGAGCAGTTTTAAGATGCTACCGTCTGTCACTTTGCTTTTGACGCTGCTTATGATCAAGTCGTGATCGAGTAGGTCAAAACACTTCGACAGATCCATATCAACCACCCACTCACGGTGATATTTACGAATAAATACCGTGGCTTTGCTGATGGCGTCATGACAACTTCGTTTCGGCCTGTACCCATAACTTGATGGGTGAAAGTCGATGTCGAAGAGCGGTTGGAGAATGTTCAATAGTGTTTGTTGTACTATGCGGTCGCGAACTGTTGGAATTCCCAGCAGTCTCACACCACCATCATCTTTCGGTATTTCTATCCGTTTGACTGGCTGTGCGCGATACTGCTTGCTTTGCAGTTCACCTTGCAGTTGTTTCAAGTTTTCTTCTAAATTCAAGGCGAACGCGGCTATGGACTGCCTATCTATTCCGGCCGCTCCTTTCGCTGCTTTCACTTTTTTGAATCCCTTGTACAGGTTATTAATATCTAATAATTGCCCATACAAGCTGTAGTAAACTGTCATCAATTGCCTTTGCTTACGGTATGTCTGTCGTTTCACATTGATGTATAGTGGTGTTCTTCATGAGGACATTAGGTGTGCTAGCCGAATGGCAATCTGCCTAAGTGGTCGCTCATTACTCCCATGCTCGGCCTTCAGTTCTCAGCGTCCACATTCCTGCTTAGCCGTCATCTCTTGCCTATTTCCGTCGAAATACATGTGAGCCTATACGTCGATACTCCTGATTTTCATACACTTAAAGAATACTTCCCCCCTTCGCAATCAATTAAAACTTTTGATTAAAATTGACCCTATCAAACATTCTGTTGATAGTCGGCTTGGTTTTGTCCTCCACACCATTACTGGCTTTCATCGGCCTAGCCTTACTCACTACTACGGGTTCATCTGCCACCTCACACCGACGTTAAACCTTGGGTTTCCCCTTGAGTTTAGGCCACTTATTTACACTAAGTTTAGATGCCAGGCTTCCCCAGTTACTGCACTGGCTCCCTGTTAGAAATCCCACCCTCAAGCACAGTATTGGTCTGACTAAGTATAGGGCGTTGCGCTATTTTGCACGCTGACCCACCAATACTGCCGAAACAGGTTACGGTTAGTTGTGTACCTCTAACTTCTTATGGCTTCCTTCAGACCCCACCGTTGGCCAGTGACGCCCTTGCCATTCAGATTATCTTCCCCTTAGTCAGGGTAATAAGGCATCTTTCAGCCTATCGGGTTTGCCAGCTTCGCTGGGCAAACAAAAAAGCCAGCAAATGCTGGCTTTTGTATAACGACTAATAAATTAGTGAGGTAAGCTTGGGAATGCCACTTCGGCCATATCGCGCATACAACGTACCACTTGGCAGCTGTAACCAAATTCATTATCGTACCAAACGTAAAGTACAATACGGTTGTCATCAACAATAGTTGCTTGCGAGTCAACCACACCAGCGTAACGACTACCTACTAAATCGGTAGATACGATTTCAGTAGAAGCGGTGTAATCAATTTGGTCGCGCAGGTCTGAGTGAAGTGCGGTATCGCGTAAAAATGCATTTAGCTCTTCTACCGAGGTGCTCTTTTCTAAGTTTAGGTTCAAAATAGCCAGCGACACGTTAGGTGTAGGTACGCGAATTGCGTTACCCGTTAGTTTGCCCTCAAGCTCTGGTAGTGCTTTTGAAACCGCTTTTGCAGCGCCTGTTTCAGTAATTACCATGTTAAGTGCAGCAGCACGGCCACGGCGGTCTGCTTTGTGGTAGTTATCAATTAAGTTTTGGTCATTAGTATACGAGTGAACCGTTTCTACGTGACCATTTTTAATGCCAAACTTATCGTTTAATGCTTTAAGTGTTGGTGTAATGGCATTAGTTGTACAGCTTGCTGCACATACAATTTTGTCTTCAGGTAAAATATCTTTGTTATTTACACCATATACGATGTTTTTGATATTACCTTTAGCAGGAGCCGTTAATAATACTTTAGCAGCGCCTTTACATTCTAAATGCTGACCAAGGCCTGCTTCATCTTTCCAAATACCTGTGTTATCAACAATAAGTGCATTGTCGATGCCGTAGGCTGTGTAATCTATTTCGCTAGGAGAGTTAGCGTAAATAACCTGGATGTAGCTACCATTAGCTTTAATTGCATTACGTTCTTTATCAACAGTGATAGATCCATTAAATGGACCGTGAATTGAATCACGACGTAATAAACTGGCACGTTTTTCAAGGTCGCCATCTTTACCACCACGTACAACAATTGCGCGTAGGCGTAAGTCAGCATAAGGACCTGATTTTTCAATTAGTAGGCGTGCAAGTAAACGGCCAATTCGACCAAAGCCATAAAGCACCACATCGCGTGATTCTTTAGCTGGTAAATCAGCAATTTCAGCGAGCTCATCTTTTACAAACTCTTCAACAGAACGACCGTTTGCAGCATCATTATACAAATAGCTGTAAGCAAGCTTACCAATATCGATACGTGCAGAGTTTAAATCCATTTTGCTAATCGCTTCTAAAAATGGGAAGCTTTCACGTAAACGTAATTTTGTACCTTCAAACTGCGCAACTGATTTGTGAGATTTGATAATTTCAATTGGGCTTGCATTTACAAGTGGGCGGCCATAAACAGCAATTTCGATACCACGACTACGATAAAGCTTACCAATGATTGGTTGCATGCTTTCTGCGTAACCTTGGCGTTCTTGCCAACTATTTGTGTATTCTAACTCGTGAGATGAGGTCATTTTATTTACCTAAGTTAAACATTTTGAACGGATAGCCCTAGAGCATTTAACCATCAAAAGTTGAAATGATTTCGACCCTGATAAGTCAACGCACTCTAGTGACTTCCCTATTCTAATTTAATCTTGCTTTATTCTCTACTGTTAGAGGCTAAATGATTGCGTTAGAATAACATTATATTAATATATTTAAGGGTTGAGGATGGTTATAAGACTAATAGTAGTGCTTGGAGTACTCACCTTAGCCGGATGTGAAAAGCCACTAAGCTTGGCCCAAGTATGTAAAGAAACGCCCGGTTTTTGCAACGATCTAAATAAAGATAATCATTGTCGGGAGCAGCGTTCTAACACTATTTTGCAGCGTTATATTGAATATAAGCACCCAACTGATGAAAATAAATATCAGCTACTTAAAGAGTTTGAATCATATAATCAGTGTATTACGCTTGCAGCTAAAATTGAGCATATAAAATTAAAAGAAAAAAAGACCTCTCGTGTAGAAGGTAAATTAACCAGTATTAAAGAAATGACGCGATTATATCAAGATACTAAAAGTACTAATCACCCAGGCTTACTTTACTATCATTGGTCGCGTAATAACGATCAGCGAGCACTGACTAAATTTTTAGCTTTGGAGCATGATGAAAGGGTGACAACAAGTGCTGAAATGCAACTTTTTTTGGCATCGTATTATATTAAATTTGATGATGATAAAACGATTGATTTGCTCTACAAAACATTAGAACTTAATAAAGCACAGCAAATACCTGATCCCGAGGTGTTTACTTCTTTGGTCAGTTTGTTTTATAAACAACAAAATTATAAACATGCCTATGTTTTTTCTAAAGTTGCGCAGATGTCGGGGATAGAAAACGTTGATATATTTGCTGTAGAGCAGCAATTGGCAAGCAGCAGAAAAAATCTTGATAGTTTAGATTCTTTAGCGCAACAAACTTTTCAGCAAATTCGCGCTGGTAAGTTTGTATCACCTAGGGAGTTTTAAGTAACCTAGGCGTAGTTAAATAAAACATTAATAATAAAAAAGGCAGCTTACGCTGCCTTTTTTATATTACTTTGCTTTACTTGTGCCCACTTCTACTCGGGTTTTAAGTTTTTGCCCAGGTCTAAAGGTCACCACGCGACGCGCCGAAATAGGAATATCTTCCCCTGTTTTCGGATTACGTCCCGGTCTTTCTTTTTTATCACGAAGATCAAAATTACCAAATCCAGAGAGCTTAATCTGCTCGCCTTTTTCAAGCGCTGAGCGGATTTCTTCAAAAAACGCTTCAACTAAATCTTTGGCATCTTTTTTATTGATCCCGAGTTTTTCAAATAGGTGCTCAGCTATGTCGGCTTTAGTAAGCGCCATATCTAGTCCCTCAACGATGCATTAAACTGTTCGGCCAGTGTGGCCACCACGTTATCAACTACTAGATTGATATCTTTCTCTTCGAGTGTTCTATCAACCGATTGCAGTGTTAGAGCAATCGCCAAACTCTTATAATTTGGCTCAATACCTTTGCCCTTATACACATCGAATAAGTTTAGGTCAACTAATTGATTTCCGCCAACTTTTTCTATCGCTGTTAAAATATCGCCAATATTTACGCTCTCTTGCACTAAAATCGCGATGTCGCGGCGATTTGAAGGGAATTTAGACACCCCTGCAACTTGCGGTAAATTTCTTTTTTCGATTGCCGACATTTCAATTTCAAACACGAAAGTAGCATTATTGATATCTAACGACTTTTGCGCTTGAGGGTGTAATGCACCAAAAAAACCAACCTTTTTACCAGCAACATAAATTACCGCTGATTGACCAGGATGCAAACCATCTGACTGCTCTGCTTTAATTTCAAAGCGGCTCATATCATTGGTAATTGCCAGTAGTGCTTCCACGTCACCTTTCACATCGTAAAAATCGACGTTGCGTTTTTCTTCAACCCAATGCTCGCCATGCGCAAGACCGGTAATTACACCGCCAATTACTGGCACTTGGTTAACACCATTTTCGGCATTTTCGTCACTTAAAAATTTAAGGCCGTGTTCAAATAGACGAATACGCGGTTGCTGACGATTTTGGTTATACGCTAGCGACGCCAATAAGCCAGGCATTAAGCTTACTCGCATTGCAGACATTTCAATTGAAATTGGGTGCGGTAATACTAGCGGCTGACTTTCTGGGTGCAAAATAGCTTGCGCTTTAGGGTCGACAAAACTGTACGTAATAGCCTCTTGATAACCACGGGCTACTAGCGTATTACGAAACTTGCTTAGTGCGATAGTCGCTTCGTTATGGGTGGTCATTTTAAGCTTAGCAGTCGGTGCAACATTAGGAATACTGTTGTAACCGTAAACACGCGCCACTTCTTCAATTAAATCTTCTTCAATACGCACATCAAAACGGTAACTAGGTACATCTGCACTCCAGCTGTCGTTTTCAACTTTTACGTTAAAACCTAAGCGAGTTAAAATATCAGTAACTTTTTCATCTTCAATATGATGGCCAATAACACGGTCTAAACGGCTACGACGTAAACGAACCTCAGTCACTTTAGGTAGTTTATCTGCGGCAACGGCTTCAACCACTGGGCCTGCTTCACCGCCTACTATTTCAAGTAGTAACGCTGTTGCACGCTCTATTGCATCATGCTGTAGCGCAAAATCAACACCACGCTCATAACGATGCGATGCATCTGTGTGTAAACCGTAGCTACGTGCTTGCCCAGCTATTGCTACAGGGTTAAAAAATGCGCTTTCAAGTAATATATCAGACGTTTTATTTGTAACACCCGATTGCTCGCCACCAAAAATACCCGCAATGGCTAGTGCTTTATTATGATCGGCTATCACTAATGTAGATTCGTTTAATTTAACGCTATTACCGTCAAGTAAAACTAGCTCTTCACCGGCGTTTGCACTACGTACTTTAATTCCACCTTCAATCGCATTTAAATCAAATGCATGCATTGGATGGCCAAGTTCAAGTAATACATAATTAGTAACATCAACTACTGGGTCGATTGAACGCACACCGCTGCGACGTAGTTTTTCAACCATCCATAACGGCGTTGCTGTATCAAGGTTAATGCCTTTAATCACACGCCCAAGGTAGCGAGGACATGCATCTTCATTAACTAATTCAATCGATACTTTATCGTCAATTGTTGCTGTAACCGCTGGAATTTGTAATACGTTTACGTCAATGCTGTTAAGTACGCCCACTTCGCGCGCTAAGCCTTTTATACCTAAACAATCACCACGGTTTGGTGTTAAATCAACATCAATAATATTATCATCAAGGCCTAGGTATTCACGTAAATCTGTACCTACTGGCGCATCGCTTGGCAATTCCATAATGCCATCGCCTTCTTCGCTAATACCTAGCTCAACAAAGGCACACAACATGCCATTTGAAGGTTGGCCACGTAACTTGGCTTTTTTAATTTTAAAATCACCAGGAAGCACTGCGCCAACAGTTGCAACCGCAACTTTAATGCCTAAACGACAGTTCGGTGCGCCACATACGATATCAAGTAGTTCATCACCACCGACATTAATTTTGGTAACGCGTAGCTTATCTGCATCAGGATGTTGTCCACATTCAACAACTTCACCTACCAATACACCATTAAATTTTGCTGCTGCAGGTGTTACGCCATCAACTTCTAGGCCAGCCATAGAAAGCTGTTCCGACAGAGCTTGCGTATCAATGGCTGGATTAACCCACTCTCTTAACCACTTTTCACTAAATTTCATATTATTGTTTCACTCTTAACGGAACTGGTTTAGGAATTTTAAGTCATTTTCAAAAAATGCACGTAAATCGTTTACGCCATAACGCAACATAGTTAAGCGCTCTACACCCATGCCAAAAGCAAAGCCGGTGTATTTTTCAGGATCAATGCCCACAGACTTAAGAACGTTAGGGTGTACCATGCCGCAGCCTAATACTTCTAGCCACTTGCCGTCTTTACCCATTACGTCTACTTCTGCTGAAGGTTCTGTAAAAGGGAAAAATGAAGGACGGAAACGAATTTCCATGTCTTCTTCAAAAAAGTTACGCAGGAAGTCGTGTAAAATACCTTTAAGTTCAGTAAAGCTCACATCTGTGTCGACCATTAAGCCTTCAACCTGATGAAACATAGGCGTGTGCGTTTGGTCATAATCGTTACGATATACACGTCCAGGAGAAATAATACGCAGCGGCGGTTGCTCAACTTCCATTGTACGTATTTGTACGCCACTCGTTTGCGTGCGCAATACCAGCTTAGGGTTGAAGTAAAAAGTGTCGTGATCAGCACGGGCTGGATGATGCTCAGGAATATTTAACGCATCAAAGTTATGAAAGTCATCTTCAACTTCAGGACCCGATTTAACTGCAAAGCCTAACTCACCAAAAAAGCTTTCTATGCGCTCAATGGTACGTGTAACCGGATGTAGGCCACCAGTAGGCATAACACGCCCAGGTAATGTTACATCGATAGTTTCAGCGGCTAGCTTTTCTTCTAGCGCTTTACTGGCTAACAGCTCACGTTTATCGTTTATAGCAGCTTGCACATCTTGTTTAGCTTGATTAATAACTTGGCCCGCTTCTTTACGCTCTTCAGGGGCAATTTTGCCTAACGTTTTAAGTAAGCTGGTGATCTCGCCTTTTTTGCCAAGGTAATTAACCCGCATTTCTTCTAACTGCGCGATTTCACTGGCACTGGCTACCGCCTCAAGTGCTTGCGCTAATATATTTTCTAAGTTCATTGGATACCTGATCTTTCACAGAAGGTGATTGCTGTTAAGTAATAACTTATGATAACTGAAAGCAGTGCCTAGATTCTAGACCTACTAGAGCTTTAACGTTGATTTTATAAAAGGAATTGTTAATTTTCGTTGTGCGGCCATAGATGCATGATCTAATTTGTCTAATACGTCGAGTAATGTACGCATATCACGGCTTAAGCGCGTTAATAAAAATCGGGCGCATTCGTCACTTAGCTCTAAGCCACGCATTTTTGTGCGTTTAACTAAAGCTTGTGCTTTATCGTCATCGCTCATTGAGCGAATTTGCAGTGTAGTTCCCCATTTTAGCCGCGATTCTAAGTCTGGTAAGCTAATATTTAGCATGTCGGGGAGTAAGTCAGCGGTCACCACTAACATTTTTTTAGGCTCGTTAAAGCGATTAAAAAAATTAAATAAGGCCTTTTCCCACGCATCATCACCCGCTACCAAATGCACATCATCTATGCATAAAACATCAAGGGCTTCTAAGCCTTCTAATACCATAGGGCCAAAATCAATAACTTCTCGCATAGATAACAGCATATTTGATAAGCCGCGCTCTTGCGCTTGAATACACGTAGCGTACAAAAGGTGAGATTTCCCTGAATCGCCCAAACCACATAAATAAGTGTATTGAAAAGATTGCGACAATTTTGAAAAACTGTCTTTTAAATGACTTACTTCTAAAGAGTCCTCACCACCAAAGTACGAGGTAAAGGTTTCGTCATCGGGCAAAGTAACCGGCAATGCCATTTGCATTGGCTCATGAGTTAGCATTACTCACCAATCCATTGATACTCTAAACTGTTTTTATCAACAATATGATAAAAAGCACTTGGATCAACATAATCTCTAAACGCAGCATCAAGCCCTAATGCTTTTTTTAAATCAACCACACTACCCGTATGATTAAGTTTGAACTCAACTAAATCTGGGGTTTTTCGTATAATAGTAGCCTGAGTTACCACACTTAAATTTGATAACCGGCGTTTAGCCAACTCAATATCAACAAAGCTTTGCGTACCTTTTAGAGTTAAAGTTGCCGCTGCTTGCTCGTAATAAGCATTTGGATCAATTGCATATTCATTAGCTAGCCCTTTCGCTAACGTATCTATCATTTGCGCAACAACTTGTTGTTTATCACCCGTTAATCTATTTAATTCAAAAAGATCATCGTTAGTAAATCGCCAATCTAAAACCCAGTTTTCACTATCTGGTTGCTTATACATTCTGGCTGTAATACTGCGCTCAGCACTATAACGCTTAGAGGCCTCTTCTACTGGCTCTGAAAAGTTACCCCATACTTCAGGAATACCTACTAGACGTCTGTCTTGTAAATCAAGTAAAGGCACCACAACCGGTAAACCACGTCGCCCTGCTTTATCGTATATTAACTGTTCTAGTTGTGGGTAGCTTTCTTGAGTAACTAGCTCTCTGCGCCAGTTATCTTCAATTCCTAACCATATTGCAATTAATGGTCGTTGCACACCCCATAAGGGTAAACCGAGCTCTTTAATTAATGCATTAATTTTTCGCGCTTCAAATTTAACAACAAGTTTTAAGTTACCGGTTGTACTCTCGTCGTACTCAAACTTGAGCATGTAGTCTGAAATATCTTGAGTTTTTTGTTGCGCTAAGCTGTTTTGATCAGCACTTTCATCACCGCTGACTTTCACTAGAACATTCAGCAATGCTTTACGACTTGCTGCTAAACGCGTGTCTCGAGTTTTATCATCAACTTTTAAAATATCTTGATAAAGATCAGTTACTTCAACCGCTGATGCAGTAAAGCAAAATATAATTGATAAGGCACTTAATAATAATCTATACACAGGCTATTTGTTCTTAGTTTTAAACTGATTTGATCCTAAATCAAAGCAACCCACAAAGCAAAATTATATTTTATTTGTAGGAAAAAGTGCTAGGTGCTAGGTGCTAGGTGCTAGGTGCTAGCAGAGATTGCTGATGGGGTTATTTTTGTCTAACAATTTAATGTTTTTATACTAATCGCATAAAGTTAATGAGTAATTTAATATTAAATAACGAGCTCAATAACAAAGCGATAATTAGAATCGGAGTCTTTAATTAGGCCTGGTAGTGTCTTAATGCCCACAGCAGTGGAGAGTCACAGTGCAAATACACCACACTCATTGACTAGTGATGATGTTTTTATGATTTGAATGTCGGTGCGCTACTTCGTAGCGACAACGCAGTAGAATGTCGTAAGTGCCCACAGCGGTGGAGAGTCACAGTGCAAATGCACCACATTCATTGGCTAGTGGTGATGTTTTTATGATTTGAGTGTCGGGTGTCGCTACGCTCGCCCAACCTACGCGGGAGACTTGTGTACATTATTCACCCACATTTCACTTTTCTGCAGACGTAAAAAAGCCCGACTATTTCTAGTCGGGCTTTCTACAATTTGGAGCCTGGCAATGTCCTACTTTCACATAGCAAATGCTACACTATCATCGGCGCTGTTTCGTTTCACTACTGAGTTCGGCATGGGGTCAGGTGGGTCCAAAACGCTATTGTTACCAAGCAAATTAGGGCGTTAATTCGTATCACTACAAATTAACTGAATTTGGAAAATATCTGATAATATTTTTTAAGTCTTTGCGTAAATATCTACTTTAGCAATATTAACTTCTTGCTTGAACTGTCACATAAAACGCGTTTGGCGTTGTATGGTTAAGCCTCACGGGTAATTAGTACAAGTTAGCTTAATGCCTCACAGCACTTCCACATCTTGCCTATCAACGTTGTAGTCTCCAACGGCCCTTCAGAGAGCTTATAGCTCTAGTGAGAAATCATCTCGAGGCCTGCTTCGCGCTTAGATGCTTTCAGCGCTTATCAGTTCCGAACGTAGCTACCGGGCAATGCCATTGGCATGACAACCCGAACACCAGCGGTTCGTTCACTCCGGTCCTCTCGTACTAGGAGCAACCCCTCTCAATTCTCAAACGCCCACGGCAGATAGGGACCGAACTGTCTCACGACGTTCTAAACCCAGCTCGCGTACCACTTTAAATGGCGAACAGCCATACCCTTGGGACCGACTTCAGCCCCAGGATGTGATGAGCCGACATCGAGGTGCCAAACACCGCCGTCGATATGAACTCTTGGGCGGTATCAGCCTGTTATCCCCGGAGTACCTTTTATCCGTTGAGCGATGGCCCTTCCATTCAGAACCACCGGATCACTATGACCTACTTTCGTACCTGCTCGACGTGTCTGTCTCGCAGTTAAGCTGGCTTCTACCATTACACTAACCGTACGATGTCCGACCGTACTTAGCCAACCTTCGTGCTCCTCCGTTACTCTTTAGGAGGAGACCGCCCCAGTCAAACTACCCACCAGGCACTGTCCGTAACCCCGATTCAGGGGCCAACGTTAGAACATCAAAACTACAAGGGTGGTATTTCAAGGTTGACTCCAACAAAACTAGCGTCTCATCTTCAAAGTCTCCCACCTATCCTACACATGTAGGTTCAATGTTCAGTGCCAAGCTGTAGTAAAGGTTCACGGGGTCTTTCCGTCTAGCCGCGGGTACACAGCATCTTCACTGCGATTTCAATTTCACTGAGTCTCGGGTGGAGACAGCGTGGCCATGGTTACACCATTCGTGCAGGTCGGAACTTACCCGACAAGGAATTTCGCTACCTTAGGACCGTTATAGTTACGGCCGCCGTTTACCGGGGCTTCGATCAAGAGCTTCTCCCTAAGGATAACCCCATCAATTAACCTTCCGGCACCGGGCAGGTGTCACACCGTATACGTCATCTTGCGATTTTGCACAGTGCTGTGTTTTTAATAAACAGTCCCAGCCACCTGGTCACTGCGGCTCCCGTCCGCTTAGAGAGCAAGTCTCATCACAGATAGGAGCGTACCTTCTCCCGAAGTTACGGTACGATTTTGCCTAGTTCCTTCACCCGAGTTCTCTCAAGCGCCTTAGTATTCTCTACCTGACCACCTGTGTCGGTTTGGGGTACGATTCCATATAATCTGAAGCTTAGAGGCTTTTCCTGGAAGTATGGCATCAGCAACTTCATCACCGTGGTGACTCGTCTCGTGTCTCAGGTTTAATGTTCGTCCGGATTTACCTAAACAAACGCCCTACTCACTTTCACATGGACTACCAACGCCATGCTTGCTTAGCCTGCTCCGTCCCCCCATCGCAATTATATCGAGTACAGAAATATTAATCTGTTTCCCATCGACTACGCCTTTCGGCCTCGCCTTAGGGGTCGACTTACCCTACCCTGATTAACATGGGATAGGAACCCTTGGTCTTCCGGCGTGGGAGTTTTTCACTCCCATTATCGTTACTCATGTCAGCATTCGCACTTCTGATACCTCCAGCAACCCTCCCGGATCACCTTCAACGGCTTACAGAACGCTCCCCTACCACTCATCCTAAGATGAATCCGCAGCTTCGGTGCATAGTTTAGCCCCGTTACATCTTCCGCGCAGACCGACTCGACCAGTGAGCTATTACGCTTTCTTTAAAGGATGGCTGCTTCTAAGCCAACCTCCTGGCTGTCTGGGCCTTTCCACATCGTTTCCCACTTAACTATGACTTTGGGACCTTAGCTGGCGGTCTGGGTTGTTTCCCTCTTCACGACGGACGTTAGCACCCGCCGTGTGTCTCCCGGATATTACTTTACGGTATTCGGAGTTTGCAAAGGGTTGGTAAGTCGGGATGACCCCCTAGCCTTAACAGTGCTCTACCCCCGTAAGTATTCGTCCGAGGCTCTACCTAAATAGATTTCGGGGAGAACCAGCTATCTCCCGGTTTGATTAGCCTTTCACTCCTAACCACAAGTCATCCCCTAACTTTTCAACGTTAGTGGGTTCGGTCCTCCAGTTGATGTTACTCAACCTTCAACCTGCTCATGGCTAGATCACCGGGTTTCGGGTCTATACCTTGCAACTATTCGCCCAGTTAAGACTCGGTTTCCCTACGGCTACCCTAATCGGTTAACCTCGCTACAAAATATAAGTCGCTGACCCATTATACAAAAGGTACGCAGTCACCCAACAAGTGGGCTCCTACTGCTTGTACGTACACGGTTTCAGGTTCTATTTCACTCCCCTCACAGGGGTTCTTTTCGCCTTTCCCTCACGGTACTGGTTCACTATCGGTCAGTTGGGAGTATTTAGCCTTAGATGATGGTCCACCTATATTCAGTCAAAGTTTCACGTGCTCCGACCTACTCGATTTCACTTAAAATGTCTTTTCATGTACGGGACTATCACCCTGTATCGTGGCGCTTTCCAGCAGCCTTCCATTAACACATAATAAGCTTAAGGGCTGTTCCGATTTCGCTCGCCGCTACTTTCGGAATCTCGGTTGATTTCTTTTCCTACGGGTACTTAGATGTTTCAGTTCTCCGCGTTCGCCTCGTTAACCTATGTATTCAGTTAACGATACCTGCAAGCAGGTGGGTTTCCCCATTCGGAAATCCTAGTCTCAAGTGCTTTTTACTAGCTTGACTAGGCTTATCGCAAGTTAATACGTCCTTCATCGCCTCCAACTGCCAAGGCATCCACCGTGTACGCTTAGTCACTTAACCATACAACCCAAACGGGTCTTTGTTGTGTGACAGTTTAACTTCGCCAGAAGTCAATATTGAATACTAAAGTAGATACCAATCAATCAACTCAAAGAGTTAATTAAATGGCACTGAATGGTACTGCTACCATTCTTTTTTTACTTTTGAAAACTCTTGATAAATAACAATGTTATTCATCAGAATTTTATTATCAGCTTTTCCAAATTTTTAAAGAGCATATTAATTAGTTATTCCGAAGAACAAGCACTAATTAACAATCATCTGTGTGGACACTACGAACAAATAAGTTCTAAATCGTATAAGGAGGTGATCCAGCCCCAGGTTCCCCTAGGGCTACCTTGTTACGACTTCACCCCAGTCATGAATCACTCCGTGGTAAACGTCCTCCCGAGGGTTAGACTATCTACTTCTGGAGCAACCCACTCCCATGGTGTGACGGGCGGTGTGTACAAGGCCCGGGAACGTATTCACCGCGTCATTCTGATACGCGATTACTAGCGATTCCGACTTCATGGAGTCGAGTTGCAGACTCCAATCCGGACTACGACGCACTTTAAGTGATTCGCTTACCTTCGCAGGTTCGCAGCACTCTGTATGCGCCATTGTAGCACGTGTGTAGCCCTACACGTAAGGGCCATGATGACTTGACGTCGTCCCCACCTTCCTCCGGTTTATCACCGGCAGTCTCCTTAGAGTTCTCAGCATTACCTGCTAGCAACTAAGGATAGGGGTTGCGCTCGTTGCGGGACTTAACCCAACATCTCACAACACGAGCTGACGACAGCCATGCAGCACCTGTATCAGAGTTCCCGAAGGCACCAAACCATCTCTGGTAAGTTCTCTGTATGTCAAGTGTAGGTAAGGTTCTTCGCGTTGCATCGAATTAAACCACATGCTCCACCGCTTGTGCGGGCCCCCGTCAATTCATTTGAGTTTTAACCTTGCGGCCGTACTCCCCAGGCGGTCTACTTAATGCGTTAGCTTTGAAAAACAGAACCGAGGCTCCGAGCTTCTAGTAGACATCGTTTACGGCGTGGACTACCGGGGTATCTAATCCCGTTTGCTCCCCACGCTTTCGTACATGAGCGTCAGTGTTGACCCAGGTGGCTGCCTTCGCCATCGGTATTCCTTCAGATCTCTACGCATTTCACCGCTACACCTGAAATTCTACCACCCTCTATCACACTCTAGTTTGCCAGTTCGAAATGCAGTTCCCAGGTTGAGCCCGGGGCTTTCACATCTCGCTTAACAAACCGCCTGCGTACGCTTTACGCCCAGTAATTCCGATTAACGCTCGCACCCTCCGTATTACCGCGGCTGCTGGCACGGAGTTAGCCGGTGCTTCTTCTGTCAGTAACGTCACAGCTAGCAGGTATTAACTACTAACCTTTCCTCCTGACTGAAAGTGCTTTACAACCCGAAGGCCTTCTTCACACACGCGGCATGGCTGCATCAGGCTTGCGCCCATTGTGCAATATTCCCCACTGCTGCCTCCCGTAGGAGTCTGGGCCGTGTCTCAGTCCCAGTGTGGCTGATCATCCTCTCAAACCAGCTAGGGATCGTCGCCTTGGTGAGCCATTACCTCACCAACTAGCTAATCCCACTTGGGCCAATCTAAAGGCGAGAGCCGAAGCCCCCTTTGGTCCGTAGACATTATGCGGTATTAGCAGTCGTTTCCAACTGTTGTCCCCCACCTCAAGGCATGTTCCCAAGCATTACTCACCCGTCCGCCGCTCGTCAGCAAAGTAGCAAGCTACTTTCTGTTACCGCTCGACTTGCATGTGTTAGGCCTGCCGCCAGCGTTCAATCTGAGCCATGATCAAACTCTTCAATTAAAAAGTTTTATGTCTTTCGACAGCTCAATGAATTCTGAATTTATTTTAATATCTTTCGATATTGAATTGACTGTGCCGAATAATTACCGAAATAACTATTCTGTTGGTCACTCAGTTTTCAATTGAGACTCTAATTTGTTTGCCTCGCTAATTACCCATAAAGAGTAAGTAGGTTGGCTGTTAGAACTCAATCTGTACGAGTGCCCACACAGATGATTGCTTTATATTGTTAAAGAACGTTTTGAGTCGCTTTAGCGTCTCAAGGGATGCGTATGATACATCCTTTATTTTTCGAGTCAACACTTAGTTTTAAACTTTCTTTTTGGAAGATTTAAAACCGAAGTTTTATTTAACTCTCTGAGTAGTTCGCGTCTCGCTAGGCGTTGACGTTTCCCGTCTCAGTGGGGTCGCATTATAGGGAGCCGCAGATTTTACGCAAGCGTTTTTATCGCCTTTTTTGCATTTAATTTTTACCCCAAAGATACACAAGCCAGGCTCACAGGTTACCCACAAAAGCCTGTGGACAAGTCATTTTTTTACCTCGATTACTAAACTATTTCTCAAGCTTATGCTAAGTTGCGCGACAGATTTAAACTCGTTGATTAGGCAAATAGCATGACAGATATAATAAACAGTATAAGCAGCCTCTTATGGGGCCATGTTTTAGTATACTTATTAATAGCAGCAGGGCTGTTTTTCACCATTCGCCTTCGCTTTATTCAATTTGTACAGTTTCCTCACATGATAAAAGTGATGTTTTTGAGTCGTAGAGGTTCAGGCGATGGCATTTCTTCATTCCAAGCCTTTTGTACTTCACTCGCAGCGCGTGTTGGTACTGGTAATATGGCAGGTGTTGCAGTTGCACTTTATTTAGGTGGTGCTGGGGCTATTTTTTGGATGTGGCTTATTGCTTTAATTGGTATGGCGACTAGTTTTGCCGAGAGCACATTAGCGCAAGCTTATAAAACGCGTGATGAACAGGGGAACTTTCGTGGTGGCCCTGCTTATTATATGGAATATGGTTTAGGTAAGCGCTGGATGGGCGTTATTTTTTCACTGTGTTTAATATTAGCGTTTGGTTTTGTATTTAACGCAGTGCAATCAAACTCTATTGCAGCTGCATTTAAAGTCGCTTTTGATATTCCGAACTATGTAGTAGGTATTGCTTTAGTTATTGGCTCTGGGATCATTATTTTTGGCGGTTTAAAAACTATTTCTCGATTTGCAGAAATGGTAGTGCCTTTTATGGCTCTTGCTTATTTACTAGTGGCTTTGTACGTTTGTGCTTTAAATTACTCAGAGCTACCTGGTGTTTTTATGCATGTTATAAATAGTGCATTTGGCATTGAGCAAGCAGGCGCAGGCGCAATTGGCTACGGCGTTATGCAAGCGATGATCCAAGGCATTAAACGTGGCTTGTTCTCAAACGAAGCGGGTATGGGTAGCGCTGCTAACGCAGCTGCAACAGCAACACCTAACCCTCCCCACCCTGCCTCACAAGGGTATGTGCAAATGTTAGGCGTTTTTGTTGATACTATTGTAATTTGTAGCGCTACTGCGGCATTAATTTTATTATCACAACAACTTACTGCTGGCTCTGGTTTAACGGGCATAGCTTTAACTCAAGCAGCACTTGAGGAGCATGTAGGTAGTTGGGGTGCAATATTCGTTGCGATTGCTATTTTATTCTTTGCTTTCACATCTATTGTTGCTAATTACTCTTATGCAGAAACAAATTTATTATTTTTAGAGCATAACCATGCATACGGCATGTTGATTTTTAGATTGTTAGTATTAGGTATGGTGATGTTTGGCGCTATGGGTGAGCTACCATTAGTGTGGACTTTAGCTGATATATCTATGGGGTTAATGGCTATTGTGAACGTTATAGCATTATTTATGTTGTCAGGCGTAGTTGTTTGGCTTGCTAAAGACTACAACACGCAACGTCGTGCTGGGAAGTTACCAACCTTCGATCCAACTAAAAATAAGCATCTTGATAAAACAATTCCAAAAGGGATTTGGCATAAGTAATTAAATGCTAATATTGGTTAAATTAAAGGGAAGCTATAGTGCTTCCCTTTTTTTGCTTTTAAAGCACATCCCCATTGCTGGCTCGCCTTTATATGGCTAATAACGCTTCACTCTACACCTTCATACAATAACCTAAGCCTCAGAGACGCATGAGGCCTAACCTCCCCCCCTAAACTTAGTAACGATGATCTGGCGATTTAAATGGTAACGCTTTGCCGATTACTTATTGCTAACGCCTAGTAATCGTTACTCATGGTAAGCATTTAGTTTTGTATTGTAATACGTTCTCATGCGGCAAATACAAAACCCTATACTAGTGTATAGAGTCCTCATGTTTTGATTAGTATTCTAACTAGATGAAGTGTAGCCATGTAGCTAAGCGCTGCGGCGTTATTTCGTTACGGGATCTTTGGTATTATCAGCAAGTGTGGCTATTTCTTACGTGCAGTAACAATAAATAGCTAATTGCTTAATTGGAAATACTTATTTAGGTAAGGCTGTAGACTTTAAGATATAAATAAGCACTGAATCTAGCGTTATTCAAGGTAACTATTCACTTTAACAGACTGGGTTTTATTGTAGTAATAAGATGTGTAGTTTTATTATAACGAATTGATGCGTAAATACTGACTAATGTTATTGCCAGCTTATAGCATTGTTTATAAGTAGTAATAGCAAGAAAGTGGTGCCCGAGGCCGGAATTGAACCGGCACGACTTGTTAGTCGAGGGATTTTAAATCCCTTGTGTCTACCAATTCCACCACTCGGGCATCGAGTTTGCTAATTAAAGCGTGTGGAGTAAATTATATGGAGGCGGAACCCGGAGTCGAACCGAGGTAAACGGATTTGCAATCCGGTGCATGGCCACTCTGCCATTCCGCCTAAATGTATCCAAATAATTTGGAGCGGCACACGAGGCTCGAACTCGTGACCTCGACCTTGGCAAGGTCGCGCTCTACCAACTGAGCTAGTGCCGCATTTTTATTCTATAAGCAATGGTATTTACTTATACTATAAATTAGTATTTTATTACTCTGCCACTTTATATAAAATTGGTGCCCGAGGCCGGAATTGAACCGGCACGACTTGTTAGTCGAGGGATTTTAAATCCCTTGTGTCTACCAATTCCACCACTCGGGCATCGAGTTTGCTATTTAAAGCAAGTGGATAAAACTAATATGGAGCGGCACACGAGGCTCGAACTCGTGACCTCGACCTTGGCAAGGTCGCGCTCTACCAACTGAGCTAGTGCCGCATCATATTAGTTCTAAATTAAACATTTTATAAATTACACTTGGTAATGTAATAAAACCACAAAGTGGTGCCCGAGGCCGGAATTGAACCGGCACGACTTGTTAGTCGAGGGATTTTAAATCCCTTGTGTCTACCAATTCCACCACTCGGGCATCGAGTTTGCTATTTAAAGCATGTGGAGTGTTGCTATGGAGGCGGAACCCGGAGTCGAACCGAGGTAAACGGATTTGCAATCCGGTGCATGGCCACTCTGCCATTCCGCCTTAACAATGAGATAAACTGGAGCGGCACACGAGGCTCGAACTCGTGACCTCGACCTTGGCAAGGTCGCGCTCTACCAACTGAGCTAGTGCCGCATTTAATATTATTCAGTAAGCTTTCTATCAACTTGCAACGTATTGCAGTAAATATTCAGTAACTGATTAATTACCATTTAGTTTATCTTGGGGGCTATGCCCTCTCAACACGGACGCATTCTACAGAGATTATTAAACGCGTCAATACAAAAAATGCCACTTTCGAACTGTTTGATTATTTTTTATCTAATATGGTGCGTTATTAGACGTTTAGAATCAATTTTTGGTCAATTCACTCCATGCCGATACCAAATATTGCATCATAGAACTCAATGTTAGGAAGGTCGCAATATACAACAAACCAAAACTTAAATAATTCATCCAAGCATCGTATTGCCAAATTAGACCGATAATGGCTAACATTTGTGCTGCTGTTTTTATTTTACCCATATTAGATACAGCCACGTTATCGCGCTTACCTTGTTCTGCCATCCATTCACGCAGTGCAGAGATAACAATTTCGCGGCTTATTATAATAAGTGCCGGGATAGTCATATACATAGACTGATAATGCTCTGATAACGCGACTAAGGCAGCGCACACCATAACTTTATCGGCAACGGGATCTAAAAACGCACCAAAGGGGGTTGATTGCTCAAGTTTACGTGCTAAATAACCGTCGAGAATGTCGGTTATTGATGCAAACCAAAAAATAAAGGCGGCAGCAAAAAGCGCCCATGAATAAGGCAAATAAAATACCACCAAAAAAATGGGGATAAGAAAAAGTCTAAAGGTTGTGAGTGTGTTTGGAATATTCCACATAACTGCTTGGGTATGTCTTTTTTGCTATATTCGCATGAAGGGCTAACCCTTGTCATGCAAATGGTTAAATATCTTGTCAGCCATGTCAGGGCTGATCCCCGGTACTTTCTTTAACTGTTCTATATTAGCAGCTTTTACCCCTTGCATGCCCCCTAAATATTTTAATAATGTTTGTCGGCGCTTAGCACCTACGCCATTTATTTCTTCTAATAATGATTGCGTTCGTTGTTTTTGGCGCTTATTACGGTGCCCCGCAATAGCAAAACGATGTGATTCGTCGCGTATATGCTGAATTAAATGCAGTGCAGGTGCATCTGAATCCATTGGAATAGTTTTTCGACCACCGTCTATTAACAGTGTTTCGAGGCCGGGTTTACGGCTTGTACCTTTAGCTACACCAACTAACAAGGGCATTTTTGCATGTGGCCAAGTAGCAAAATACTGCTCTGCACGCCCTAATTGCCCTTTACCACCGTCTATAAAAATCACATCGGGTATTTTATCTTCATCAACTAATTTGTTGTAGCGCTTATTAAGCGCAAACTCCATGGCAGCATAATCATCTCCACCGGTTATTCCAGTCACGTTGTAACGCCTATACTCTTTAGTATTGGGTCCTTGTGAATCAAATACCACACAGCTAGCAACCGTGTTCTCCCCCATAGTATGGCTTATATCAAAACATTCCATTCTGGTTATATCATCAAGGCGTAGGGTAGCTTTTAATTGCGCATAGCGTTTATTAATAGAGTCTTGGGTGCTTTGCTTAACGGTAATACTATTTAATGCGTTTTTATTGGCTAACTGCAAATACTGGGCACGCTCACCCCGAGTAACTACTTTAAGAGTTACTTTACGCTCACTTATTTGCGTAAGTGCTTGGCCTAATACGTCGCTTTCTTGTATTTCGAACGGCAAAATGATTTCTTTTGCGATACGCCCAGTTGCCCCCGGCGCTAAATAGTACTGGCCTAAAAACGAAGTCAATATTTCTTGTTCACTTGAGTCTTTTGGCACTTTTGGAAAGTAGGTTTTACTGCCCAATACTTTATGGTCGCGGATCATCAATAAGTGAATGCCATTTAAACCATTTAGGTGTGCAAAGCCTACAACATCCATTTCTGCAAAATTACCCGAAATAGACTGTTGTTCCTGCATTTTACGCAGCAACATTATTTGGTCACGCACTTTTGCAGCCAACTCAAAATTTAGCTGCTGGCTAGCTGCTTCCATTTTTTTAATGAGATCGGCGATTACCTCATGTGATTTACCCGTTAAAAACTTACGCACATAATCAACTTGCTCAGTATAATCTTCATCTGAAACTTTATTTACACACGGGGCTGAGCATCGTTTGAGTTGATATTGTAAGCATGGTCGGCTGCGCGCACGGTAATAAACATCTTCGCATTGACGAATGGGAAATATTTTTTGCATCAGTCGTAAGCTTTCTGATACCGCCCCCGCACTTGGAAATGGGCCAAAATACTCACCTTTTACTTTACGACTGCCACGATGAAACGCTAATCGAGGATGTTTATGATTAGTAAGTAATATATAAGGATAGGATTTATCGTCGCGTAATAAAATATTGTAACGAGGCTGATACTTTTTTATCAGATTGTTTTCAAGTAATAGCGCTTCGGTTTCGGTATTAGTAAGCGTTACTTCAACATTACAAATATTACTGACTAAAACACGGGTTTTGCTGTCGGTGATGTTACTTCTAAAGTAACTACTCACCCGTTTTTTTAAATGCTTTGCTTTACCAACATAAATTACTTGATTGTCACTATCGAGCATACGGTAAACCCCGGGCTCACTCGATAGTGTTTTTAAAAACTGGACGTGATCAAATTCAGACATAAATTATGATTAGTACGATATGTCTATATCAATCATTTTATAGCGAATAGCTAAATGAGTCAGCTCTACATCGCCACTCACATTTAGTTTTTCAAACATACGATAGCGGTAGCTATTAACTGTTTTAGAGCTTAAATTTAAACGCTCAGCTATACTTTGTGCTTTTTCACCTTTGGTGATCATTAGCATTATTTGCAGTTCTCGCTCTGACAAACTCTGAAATGGACTTTCATCTGTGCGCCCACTTACCTGTGCTAATGCAATTTGCTGTGCAATTTCAGGTGCAATATAACGCTGCCCTGCATGCACACAGCGTATAGCACGTACCATTTCATCAGACCCAGCACCTTTAGTTAAAAAGCCATGCGCGCCAAGCTGCATTACGGTACTAGGATACGGATCTTCACAATTAACAGTAAGCACTATAATTTTTACATCTGGGCAATAACGACAAATCTTTTTCGTCGCCTCAAGGCCACCAATACCGGGCATATTCATGTCCATAAGTACTATATTGGGTGAGTGTTGACGACAAAATTGCACTGCCTCTTCACCTGTTTTAGCTTCTCCAACAACTTTAAAGCCTCGTACATCGTCAAGAATCCGCCTGATCCCTGTTCGTACCAACTCATGGTCATCAACTAAAAGTACATTAATCAATGGAACATCCTCACTAGCCTAATAAAATGCAATTTAATAATATTAATTTGCCACAGTAACACAGTTAAAATAAAACAATAACCGATATTATTTCATCGTTTAAGGTGTGTTAATACATGTATATTAACAGATTAACACACCCAGTTTATTATGCTTTTTCGCTAAAGCGATCTACCCACAAAGCAATAACGCCATCACCGGTTACGTTACACGCAGTACCAAAACTGTCTTGGGCTAAATATAGTGCAATCATTAAAGCTACTGCGCCTTCATTAAAGCCTAGCATAGTTGTTAATAAACCCAGTGCCGACATTACTGCACCACCTGGTGCACCTGGTGCGGCAATCATTACTACACCTAACATCATAATAAATGGCAACATGCCCATTAATGAAGGTGCTTGCATGCTTGGTGATAAAAACATGACCGCCATTGCACAGGTTACAATTGTAATTGTAGAGCCCGATAAATGAATTGTCGCACAAAGCGGAACCGTAAAATTGGCTACGTCTTCTTTTACGCCATTCGACTTACTTGATTGTAATGATACTGGAATTGTTGCAGCGCTAGACATTGTGCCCAAAGCGGTAAAGTACGCTGGTAGCATATTTTTAATTAATTCGATTGGGTTGCGTTTTAGTAACAAGCCTGTAGATACATATAAAACAGTAAGCCATAACCAGTGCATAACCAGCGCTGCAATAAGTACTACGCCAAATGCTTGTAGGGTATCAACAACTGTTCCTGCTACCGTCATTTCGGCAAATACACCTGCAATATAAAATGGTAATGCCGGTATTATCACCTTAGATAATAAGCCATCAACAATATCACGCCCCTGATCAGACACTGTTTTAAGCGTAGTCAATTCAAGCTGGCTCATGCCAATACCAAATATAAATGCGCTCATTAATGCAGTCATCACGCCCATTAGTGGCGGAATTTCTAAATCAATAAAACTACCAACTTGTGTCGCTGATTCAGCTTCAAATGTAATACCGCCACTTAAAAATGGAATTACTGTGCTAACCAGTAAAAAAGCCAGTGTGCCAGCAATAACAGTAGAGCCATAAGCAAAACCAACTGTTTTACCTAATAAGTGCCCTGACCCTTTTGGTAGTCCAGCAATACCCGATGCAATAAAAAATAAAATGATCAGCGGTATAGTAAAGGAGATCAATTGTCCAATCAGTTCTTTAACAGTATATAAAAGTTCAACGCCTATTAGTGGTAAATAGAGTCCAGCTAAGATACCGGCCACAATACCGGCAATTAATTTTAAGATTAACTTCATTGTGATTGCTTTCTTGAATTTAGATACTGTGTTTTTATCATGTTTTGCATAGCTTGTATCATAAAACTGTTCAACTGCAGTTCATTTGCACAAATAAGCAACAATACGGTGAGTATTAAGTCTTTAATAGATTAATTGTTAGAATATAAATAAATATAACACGCCTTTCAAAAGTTTATTTTTCTACTTAATCTGAACTCTGATTAAGAGATTTACTAACGTATTGAATCATAGTTATATTTAATTTTATTTTCTCTAGCCAGAAGTTTTCAATGAAAACAAGGCGAATTTACGCGTCAATAGCTGGCCTATTGCAAGTAAATTCAACGCAGTTAGCGCTGAAAATAGCTGCTTGAGATAGATTTATTATCCGGAGCTCAGGTTCCTTAAGTAACACTTGTAATGATCACGAGGCCAAGTTTTTATTTAATTAGGGTTTATTTATCTTTTAAGCGTCGTTAGCGTCAATTAATGAGCAGTAACCACATTAAGAAGGCCCTACATAGCTCAAAAATCAACCACACTGCGGTAAATTCAAGCTCTAGAAATAAACACATCCTCGTTATAAGCCCAATAAATATATGTTATAGCCAAACTTTACTTTAAATTTTTTAAACTCACAGTAAAGTATGCTTATATAGTTAATAGCAAAACTACTAACATGTTAAGCGGATTGTATCCAAAGGAACATTATGTCTACTATTTTTGAAGATAACTCACTAAGCATTGGTAATACACCGCTGGTAAAACTTAACCGTGTTACCGGTGGCAACGTATACGCAAAAATTGAATCTCGCAACCCAAGCTTTAGTATAAAATGTCGTATTGGTGCATCAATGATTTGGGAAGCTGAAAAATCAGGGCAGCTAACGAAAGATAAAGAACTAATTGAGCCTACATCTGGTAATACCGGTATTGCGCTGGCGTTTGTGGCAGCATCTCGTGGTTATAAACTAACCCTTACCATGCCAAATACTATGAGTTTAGAGCGCCGAAAACTGCTCAAAGCATTAGGTGCAAACCTAGTACTAACCGATGGCGCAAAAGGTATGAACGGTGCAATTGATAAAGCAAAAGAAATTCAAGCAACCGCTCCCGATAAATATATTTTATTACAACAATTCGAAAACCCGGCAAACCCTAAAATTCACTTTGAAACCACCGGCCCTGAAATTTATGATGCCCTTGATGGTAAAGTAGACTTTTTTGTTGCAGGCGTTGGTACTGGCGGGACTATCACTGGTGTTAGTCGCTACCTTAAAAACGAAAAAGGTCTCAATGTAAAATCGATTGCTGTTGAGCCAACAAATTCACCGGTTATTAGCCAAACGCTAGCAGGTGAAGAAATTAAGCCTGGGCCACATAAAATTCAAGGTATTGGTGCTGGCTTTATTCCTGGTAACTTAGATTTAAGTGTGATTGATGGTGCAGAGCAAGTATCTAACGAAGATGCTATTGCGATGGCACACCTACTAATGAGACAAGAAGGTATATTAGTAGGTATTTCATCTGGCGCAGCGGTTGTTGCGGCGAAACGTATTGCTGAAAAGCCTGAAAATGCAGATAAAAATATAGTGGTTATTTTACCAAGTGCCACTGAGCGTTATTTATCAAGCCCCATGTTTGATGAAGAGTTTAGTGAACAAGAGCTCGTACAATAAGTATTTTGTTTGAAAAAAGGATGCTCTTAGCATCCTTTTTTATTACTTATTTATTCACCCCCCTTTACATCCGTGCAATAAAGCCACACACTTTGTAAAGAATGAATAAATTATATTGATGATGAAAAAACTAACCTCTTTTTTAAGCTTAACTTTTTGCCTATTTATTATTAGCTGCACTGAAGAAGTTGCCCAAGTTAATAGCACGCCGGGCGATGCTGCAACGGCTTATTTTGACGCGCTTTATAATCAAAAAAATCTGCATAAAGCCAGCACTATGGCAACCCCAAACCTTGCCCGCATTATGAAATCATACGGTACTGCTAAGCAATTTTCTCGCACCTTATTAAACATGCAATATGATCAAGTGGTTATAGAAGTTGATATGTCTAATATGAGCTTACGGGAGCAATATGGCGACTCGGCTAAAATTAATCTTATATTCACCGGCACTCTAAATGGTAAAAAAATTGATGATATGCGCAGCGTTAAAATGCGTCATAAAAAAGGCCTATGGTATATAGATAAAATAGTGACCGATCCTTACGCTCGTTAACTTAAATGAATTAAACGCAAAAAGGCCTTACATTTGTAAGGCCTTTTCGTTTTAGTTATTACTTAAAGCACTGCGTTATAGCTCACCAGGTTGAAAGTTATCAACTGCTATGGCTTGCTTTCTTAATTTATTAGCATGATGCATTGCATCGGCATCGGTTTGCTTTAATAAATCGTTTTCAAGCGCATAATTAATCGCCCCCTCAATATCAAGCGTAGCGGGTACCTTCCCTTTACGCTGCCATTGTTTTAGATCTTTAAATTGTGTTTGCATATCATGCATTGCTAAAAATGCACTTTCCATTACACCCGTACCCGCGTTTTCATCCACATAACATAAATGCGTTAATCGGTTTCTAAACACACCTGGTTGAGTCATATGTTTACAAATACTTTGTGCAATGGCATCACTTGGTTTGTGATAATGATTACCGAGTGGGAATACAATACGTTTGAGCACAAAGTTAACCACCGGGTTTGAGAAATTTTTAAAGAAACCATCAAATGCTTGGCCAATTTCATACAATGACGTTTCTATTGCGTATTTAACAAAGGGTAAGTCGGCTTGTTGGCGCCCTTCGTCTTCAAAACGTTTTAGTACGGTTGACGCTAAGTACAAATGGCTTAATACATCACCTAAACGTGCCGATATCATTTCTTTACGTTTAAGTTCTCCGCCTAACATGAGCATGGCTACATCTGTACATATGGCAAGGCCACGGCTCATTCTTGTCAGTTGCTTATAGTAAACTGCTGTTTCGCCACTTACCGGTGCTTTAGCAAAACAACTACGCGTTAAACCATGCACAAGTGCCATGCTGGCGTTGCACGCGGCAAACATAATATGGTCCATTAATAAACCATCAAATTGCTCTAATGCAGCGTCATCATCTTCCATCGCTGCCGCTTCCATTTCTTTTAATACAAACGGATGACAACGTGTGGCACCTTGGCCAAATATCATTAAATTACGCGTTAAAATATTAGCGCCTTCTACCGTAATCGATACCGGGATCCCCATATAGCCATGCGCTAAATAGTTATTTGGACCAACCTGAATGCCTTTACCTGAATGAATATCCATCGCATCGTTCATTACTGTACGACCCATTTCAGTCATATGGTATTTAGCAATAGCGGTAACAACTGAAGGGCTGAGTTTTAAATCAATTGCACCTGCCGTCATTAAACGACACGACTCAAGCGCATAGGTTAAACTACCAATACGTGCAAGTGCCTCTTGTACACCTTCAAATTGACCAATAGACACACCAAACTGTTGGCGCACCATGGCGTAAGCTGAGGTCATTTTAGCGGCTAAATGCCCTGTTGCTGTACTTAATGCTGGCAATGAAATGCCACGCCCTGCACTTAAACACTCAACCAACATGCGCCAACCACGTCCAGCGCCTTGCTGCCCGCCTATAATCCAATCCAGTGGAATAAACACATCTTCACCGTACGTTGTGCCATTCATAAACGCCATATTTAGTGGGTAATGGCGCTCGCCAGTTTCAACTCCAGGGTGATCAGTAGGGATAAGCGCACAGGTAATTCCCAGCTCTTTTTCTCCACCTAATAAACCGTCAGGGTCATACATTTTAAAGGCAAGCCCTAAAACCGTTGCCACAGGCGCAAGCGTAATATAACGTTTTGACCAATTTAAACGCAGGCCTAAAACCTCTTCGCCATTATGATCCCCCATACACACCACGCCTGAGTCAGGAATGCTTCCTGCATCAGATCCGGCTTCTGGACCTGTTAGTGCAAAACAAGGTACATCTTCACCAGTCGCCAACGTAGGCAACCAGCGGTTTTGTTGCTCTGTAGTACCGTAATGTAGCAGTAATTCACCTGGGCCTAAGCTATTAGGTACCATTACGGTAACAGCTGCTGTTAAGCTTTTTGTGGCAATTTTTGACACTATAGTAGAGTTTGCAATCGCAGAAAATTCACGCCCACCAAATTTTTCAGGAATTATTAATGCAAAAAAACCTTCCGATTTTAAGTAATCCCAAACATCTTTTGGTAAGTCTTTATCTTTTTGCACAATTTGATAATCGTCAAGCATAGCCAATAAAGTCTCTACTTGATTATCCATAAAGGCGTTTTCTTTATCACTTAGCTCAGGCTTAGGAAAGCGGTGCAGCTTTTGCCAGTCTGGGTTACCACTAAATAACTCACCATCCCACCAAACATCACCAGCTTCCATTGCCTCGCGCTCGGTTTGTGATAACGGCGGTAATACTTTTTTAAACATTTTAAAGGTAGGTCGACTGATTAAATTGAGGCGAATATTTTTAACTGCAAATATAACCACCACCACGACCAGCAATATAATAAAAAATGTCATGTGCATATTCCTTGATACATTGAATGAAAATAGTGGTTTAATTATGACCGTTCTCAAGTTAAATACAATCATTCTTCAGTCGTAAGTTATGCTTAGTTTATTTAAAAATCACCTCTTTTAACTTTCTGCATAGCTTTAGTTATTATTTTTAACTCAATTACTTACTTTAAAAATACAAAAACCCCGCTTAGTATTAAGCGGGGTTTGTTTTTACTCTTAAGTAAATTAACTATAAGCCTTAATTAAAACTGAAAACGCATGTTAGCAAAGTAAGCATCGTTGCCTGAATCATCAGCATTGTTACCGTAACCAACTTTAATACCTACATTTTCATTAATGAAATGCTGAGCACCAAAGCTGTAAGCATCTTGCTTGTTGTAGTTAGCAAATACAGATGTTGCTTTTGAGAAGTAGTAGTTAGTTTCTGCTACCCATTGGTTTTCTTTATCATCAATGCTCTCGTACTTACCTTCAAACGTTAAGAAGTTACCTTGCTGCAAGTCAATAAAGTATTTAGCTGCTACTGCACGGTAATCAAAGTCGTCATCAGCGGTTACTGTTACACCAATGTAGTCAGTGCTGTTTAGCATGTGGTTGTAAGCTAAATCAAATAACGCAAAATCTTCACCGTTTTTGTTTTCAACTAAAGTTACTTTAGCCAGTAAGTTTGGGTTAAAAAAGAAACCACCTGAAAGCGTGTAAAACTCATTGTGCGAACCAGTATCAAGGTTACTGTAAGATGCACCTACCACAAAGTTGTTAATAAAGTATTCGCCACCAACTGAAGTTACGTCACTAGAGTCGTCGTCAGCGTAGCTGCCATATACATTACTTTGTTTATTTATGTATTCAAACTGATCGTACGGGCCTAATGTTTTTTTAGGCGATAAATAGTAAATAGAATCCACCGCAACGGTATTGTTATTGCTGCTAGTTTCATGCTTAAAGCCTAGGTTACTAATTGACTGATAGCTATCTGCTGCCATTGCAGTGGTTGCAGCGCTAGATAATAAAATACTTGAGATAATAACTGCTAACTTTTTCATTATGATAAATCCCTATTTATATGACTTTTTTATGTCTTAGCTGGGTAGCTGAGATCGAGGGACATGCTAACGCTGTGAAACTGAATGAAAACTTAACTAAGCACTTGTATTCATTAAGTTAATTGTAATGAAGTGTAGGTATGTGTAAGATTAAAGTAATTGCAACACCATGCTAACAACTACTTTAACTAAACTAAGTATTACAGTGCATATTGGCTAATAATACGATAAACATCATTAATATTATCGCCAGACTTAAAGTCTTTACTAATAGGTGTAGAGTCTGAGCCAACCCATATTTTCAGCTCGGCATCTAGATCAAAATGCCCTGCGCTTTCTTTACTAAACTTTGTTATTTTTGAATAAGCTATACTGATCATCTCCATTTTAGAACCAGTAACACCTTGTTTATCTATCAAGATCAATCGCTTGTTAGTAAAAATAAACATATCTCGTATTACTTTATAAGCCTTTTCAACCTGTTCGCCTTCTATTAAGGTATTTAATAATACTTTTTCTAAGTCGGCATCATCTACTTCGCTAGCGTTACCCATTAACCCACTGAATAATCCCATTATAATTTCTCCTGTTTAAAAATTTGATTCTCTAGGGTGTGTCCGTTCACAAGCTGCCTATATTGCCAGTTATGCTGATGGCAAAAGTTAAGCAATGCAATATCAAGCGGTTCACCTGTAGGCTGGTACTCAATTACAAACTCTTTATGTTGGCTCATATATACACGGCTTATACCTGCTATCGATTGCAACTGCTGCTCTACATTTTGATAATTTTCATTAAGCATTAGGGTATAAAAATGTGTATCTGACTTGTTTTCTTTGGTTTGATGCTCGCTTAAAACGCCTTTATCTAAATGCAATACTTGCGAGCAAAGTCGCTCCAGCTCAGTTAAATCGTGCGAGCTTAAAATAAAAGTAGCCTGCTCACTTAAATCAGAAACCAGCTCGCGTACTTCTCTGGCATGAATAGGATCAAGCCCCGCAGTGGCTTCATCAAGCATCACTATTTGCGGCTCACCAATAAGCGCCTGTGCTATGGTTACACGTTTACGCATACCGTGTGATAAGTCCCCTGCACGCTGCTTTGCAATCTCTTTTAGACCAACCAAGTCAAGTACACGTAGCGCCTCAGTTTGGCTTTGCTTAGCGCCCATACCCTGTAGTTTTGCATAAAAGGCAAGTTGCTTGTCTATATTAAAACGAGGGTCAAGCTGCGCGTCTTGCGGTAATGCACTTACTTTATTAAATAAAGCTGCGCTGCCAGGCTTATGCCCTAATATTTCAAGACTGCCTTTACTGGGCGCTATATAGCCGCATAACAAACTAAATAAGGTGGTTTTACCCGCGCCATTTGGCCCAACAAGCGCCACTGGCGCACCTTTATTTATTTCAAAGTTCACATTATTAAGCGCAAGTTTTGCGCCATACGATTTACTCAAACCGCTGCCTGTAATTAATGCTCTCATAGTGAGCTCCTTGCAAAAACACGCTGAGCAACGCTTAGTAATACCGCTGTTTGGATCAGTGGAATAGCCACCGCGCTTAGTAATGGTAAATTTTGTCCAGCTAATAGCTCTATTTGTACACCCGGAAATAAATAATCAAGCATACCTAATGCGGGGATTTGCCACTGCAAAATACCAACAACAATACCGCCTGCAGTAAAATATAAAATTGCCAACACTATAGATAAACGCGATGAGCGAGCAAAGGTATTTATCAACGTCATAAGAGCTACAAATGGGCACAGAGTAACCACTAATATTAAAAATATAGAAAGTGCGCGGGCAAAGCCACCAGCAAGTAAACTAGGATCTCTAAACCCCAGCACAGCGAGCGTAGCCACCAGGGTAATACCTACCAAGCATGCTAATACCGCTAATTGCCCTAAAAAACGGCCAAAGAGTATTTCAAAACGTGTTGAACGCAGCGATAAAAAACGAAGTGTGCCACGCTCTCTATCGCCTACCGTTTGGTCGCTGCAAATAAACACACTAAATATCGGAAAGCTATACAAAGCAATCAGCCAATACATAGCAAATTCGGCCTCAGGCCAATCAAGTAATTTACTTAAACCTATGGAGCCAGATATGTCACGGGCAATTTGTTCAAAATCGGGCGCACTTACAATGCCTACCGCTTGCCCTATCGGGTAGCGCAGTATTATTAGCCACACCAATGCAAAGGCAGCTAATGCAATGAGCCCACGTTTAGTTAAAAACATACGTACGAGCTCAAAGCCTGCTATTTGCGTTAGTCGCCCTATGTTTATCGGTAATGGTGTTGCCATTGACTATCCTTAATGACTTTTTGTTTTCAGTATATTTATCCACACTAAGTGTAAATACCTTGAATTACCAGCAAAAAAAAGCTCACCAATGGTGAGCTTTGTAACAATACATTTTAATCTAACAGCATAAATTACATTAAAAATTATAAATGCTGCTTATAAACCTCAAGTGCTTGGCTTAAGTCGTTGATTAAATCGTCTACATCTTCAAGGCCTATATGCAAACGAATAACGGGCCCTAAATCCCAACCTGTATCAGAACGCAGTCCTTTCATGGTTAAATTAGCGGTTACTAAGCTTTCAAAGCCGCCCCACGAAAAACCCATTTTAAAATAGTGTAGGCTATCTAAAAACGCATCTATGGCAGCCTGATCCCCTGCTTTCATTACTATTGAGAACAAACCATTACTGCCATCAAAGTCACGTTTAAAAAATTCATGCCCCGGGCAAGTAGCAAATGCTGGGTGGCGAATATGATCAACAAGCTCATGTTGCTCAAGCCATGTAGCCACTTCTATTGCTGCTTTTTCGTGTTGATTTAAACGCACAGCCATAGTGCGTAAGCCCCTAAGTGCTAAATATGCATCGTCTGCGCTAGTGCATTGCCCGAGTAAATAGGAGTTTTCGCGCAAAGTTAGCCAATACTTTTTATTAGCAACAGCCACGCCCATCATTACATCAGAATGGCCTACTATATATTTAGTAGCTGCTTGAATACTAATATCAACACCGTGCTCAAGCGGACGATAATGCAAACCGTTGCCATAGGTATTATCAAGCATGGTCATTATGTGGTGCTCGTTTGCTACTTTTACCATAGCCGGTACATCTTGAATTTCCATGGTAATAGAGCCCGGCGATTCCAAAAACAATACCTTGGTGTTTGCTTTAATGTAGTCTTTAATTCCAGCACCTATAGTAGGTGGGTAATACGTAGTGCTAATACCCAGGCCGGCTAGAATTTTATCGCAAAAATCACGAGTAGGTTCGTATACATTATCAACCATTAAAATATGGTCGCCGGTTTTTAAAAACGACAGCAAAGTTTGGCTAATTGCAGCTGCGCCACACGGATAAAGTACACACCCTTCGCCGCCCTCAAGCTCAGTTATCGCCTCTTGCAGCGCAAAGTGGGTAGTTGTGCCTCTACGGCCATAAAATAAGGTTTTGTCACCACATGTTTTAGCGGCTTTTTTTAATTCTGCTACTGAGTCAAATACTATGGTTGATGCACGTTGCACAACCGGATTAACTACACCGTGGGTATAGGCTTTTTTACGTCCTGATGTAACAAGTTGGGTATTTTTATTGCTTTTGATCGTCATGCTTAATCCTTATTATTTAGCCAGTACTCAATTAAATAGCGAGAAATAGAATCTGTTCTGGGAAGCTTTAAATGCTCCCCTTCGTCATGCCAATTACCAAACTGGCGTAACTCTTCACGACTAAACCACTTAGCATCGTCAAGTTCGTTTTTATCAACATTAATATCTTCTGTAACCGCTTCGGCAAAAAAGCCCAGCATTATTGATGAAGGAAACGGCCAAGGTTGTGATGCAACATAACGTACATTATTTACTTCAATACCCGCCTCTTCTTTTACCTCACGAGCTACTGCTTGCTCGAGTGTTTCACCGGGATCAACAAAGCCCGCTAACGACGAATACATACCGCTCGCCCACGCAGCTTGACGACCTAGTAAACAGCGCTCTACCCCATCGGCAAACACTTTAGTAACCACCATAATTACTGCAGGATCAGTGCGCGGAAAAGTAGGGTGTTTACAGTTTTCGTTTTCGCATACTCGCGAATGCCCGGCTTCTACTAAATGATTTTTACTGCCGCAACGTCCACAAAAACTATGGGTTGCATGCCAATAACATAAGCCGCGTGCAAGTGCCGCTATTGAAGCGTATTTAATGGTTACTTGAGGGCCGTATTGGCGTATGTCAACAAACTGTGCGCCGTCAATTAAAGGATCAAGTATGCTGGTATCTAGCTTAGATACATCAAGAGCAAACACCCCATCTTTTGCATTGTTTAAACCAACAAAAATAGCATTAGTTAAATCTAAATGGGCAACCTGTTGATACGATAAATAACTAACTTTTGGGGTATCTTTAATAAATAAGGTTTGATTATTTTTAACTAAAACCCACTTACTTTGCGCCGACATATGCGCTTTAAGCCATGCTGGGTCGTTACGAAAATTTGAGCCTCTGTCTAGTGGCATGTTGCTGTAATGAAGCATTTAAATCCTTAGGTACACGTTATGTTTTAAAATTACCATAACCCTTTAGTAAACCCAATTTATTAGCGCGATAAAAAAAGCCTAAAATAGGCTCAATTGCTATATAACACTGCAGTATTAAAAAGTCTCATGTTGCAGGGGCTAATAGCCTATGTGAGTGTTATTTTTTTGGCTATTTAGTAAACCTTGATTTAAAGCAAAAATGTATTGTCGATTAAATGAAATTGCTCAGCACTTTGTTTTAATGCCTCTGCGGTTAACCTATCAGCGCCATATACATCACACGGAACATTATATTGGCTTTTTAAATGCCCCAACAATAAAGCAAAGTCGCCATCACCAGAGAGTAAAATAACTTTATCAAGGTTTTTACCATGCTCAAGCATATCAATGGTTATACCCACATCCCAGTCGCCTTTGGCACTGCCATCGCGGCGTTGAATAAATGGCTTAAGTTTTACCTCAAAACCAATTGCACGCAAAATATTTTGAAACTGGCTTTGTTTTTCATCCCCTCGGTAAATTGCATAAGCAAACGCACATTCAATATTATATTGCTGCGCCATAACTCGCCAAAATGCGTTGTAATCAAAGTTTTTTCCGTAACTTTCACGGCAAGTGTAATAAATATTTTGTACATCGACAAAAATACCTACACGGGGTTTGGTATTTTGCAGCTCGTGTTGTGAAGTCATTTAATTTCCTAATCAGGATTTATAGTAATGGCGTGGTGCTATTAAAATAAGTGTACCTTGCATTTTTTATTTAAGTAACCTAAATTGGTTACTTAACTCCATGTAACCAATTTAGGTTACATTTTAAAAAGTAACTATTTCGAGGCTCATATGATTGGTGTGATCAGCGGCGACATTATTAAATCGCAAACTATTCCTCAGCAGCAGTACGATGCCATGCTTTATCAGCTAGAGCAAAGCCTAAGAAGTATTACCACACAGCGCACTCATTGGAATATATACCGAGGCGATGCCTTTCAATTACAGTTAAACAACCCAGAGCAATTATTTAAAACCGCTATTTTAGTGTATTTACACTTAAAAGCATCGGGGTATGAACTACGCCAAAGTATGGCTTTAGGGAAAATAGATAATCCGCGCAGCGATATAAAAACCGCAACCGGCTCTGCCTTTACTCTCTCTGGGCAAGGGCTAGATAAAATAGCCAATCAACGCTTTATTATTAATATTGCAGAGCAACAACTCGATGAGAGCTTAAGCCTTAATCTAGCCTTTGTAGATGTGTTACTCACTAAAATTACGCTAAAGCAGGCCAATGCCTTGTATGTGTACTTAACTAAAGCCGACAACAGCCATGCCGCTGTAGCTAAAGAGCTAAAAACAAGCCGGGAGAATGTTACTAAATTGCTTAATTTAGCGCATTACCAACTAATAGAGCGTTTTATTAAATACACTCAGCAATGTATCCAAAAAATAATCGCAGGAAGTAAATAATGGCATTTTCACTCTTACTCGTTGCCCTTATTATTGGCCACCTACTCGCCGATTTTTACTGGCAACCCATGAGCTGGGTAAACGACAGAAACACCCGCCACTTTAAAGCAAAAAAACTTTACTACCATGTATTAGTTCACGGCGTGACTAGCGCACTAATTATTACGCTTTGGGAGTATACCTTTGGCTGGCAACAACTGAGTAGCGTATTTCTTGCCACCAGTATTATCGTGATTAGCCACTACTTTATTGATATTGCAAAATCGTACTCTAATAAAGGCGTAGTGCCTTTTTTATTCGACCAAATTGCACATATCATCATTATTATTGCGATAAGTATTTGGCTAACTGACAATCTGCAGTTTACTAACAGTGTAATGGCGCTATTAACCAACTCAAAAGCGCTGTGGGTTATAGCTGGTTACCTCATTATTTTAAATCCCAGTGCCGTATTTATAAGAATGATGTTAGAGCGTATAACCAACCACTTTTCAAGTGATGGTAGCCTGCCCTTAGCTGGACAAAGTATTGGCATGCTTGAAAGAGTACTGATGCTGACGTTTATCTTATTAGATCAGTTTGCAGGGCTAGGGTTTTTAATTGCCGCTAAATCTGTATTTAGATTTGGCGATTTAAGTGCCAGTAAAGATAAAAAGCTCACCGAATATGTAATGCTAGGCACACTACTTAGCGTAAGTGTTACCTTATTTGTAGGATTAGGAATTAATTACTTAATCAGCTAGCCTGTAATAATAGCAAAGCATACACACTAAAAAATCCCCATTAAAAAACGCGCTACTTGTAAAGCAAGTAAGCGCGTTTTTTGTCTCAGCGTTTAAAAGTATTATTAATCGTTGTTACTTGGACGACGACGGCGCTGAGTATTACCACCAACAGATTCGCGTTTTGCCCATGGGCTTTGCGCTTTATCATCCGTTTTAGCTACTGGCTTTTTAGAACCGCCTCTGCGCGCACCCGTACCGTTTCCGCCATTATTAGGCTTTTTATTATTTGGCTTGCTGCTGTCAGATTTAGGCTTATTAAATGGCTGATTGGTCTTTTTAGCTTTTTTAGGAGCGATTGGACGAGCATCTAAGTCGCGCTCTGGTACTGGGTTAACCGGCTCAAAACCTTCTTCGGTAGCACGAGGAATAAGCTCACCAATAAAGCGCTCAATGCCGTATAAATCCACTGCATCTTCCGTGGTTACAAACGAAATTGCATGGCCCGATGCACCGGCGCGGCCAGTACGGCCAATTCGATGCACATAATCTTCGTATACGTTTGGTAAGTCGTAGTTAACAACATGCGGTAATTCCACAATATCTAAACCACGGGCAACAATATCGGTTGCAACTAACACACGTACTTCACCGCTTTTAAAGCCATCAAGGGCTTTAACACGTGCGCCTTGCGATTTATTGCCATGAATAGCCGCGCCAACAATATCATCGCGCTCTAGTTGTTTAACTAAGCGGTTTGCGCCGTGCTTAGTACGGCTAAATACTAATACTTGCTGCCAATCGTTAGTACGAATTAGGTGGCTTAATAACGCTGTTTTACGTGGTTTATCTACCGCGTAAACACACTGAGTAACGCTTTTAGCTGTGGTGTTTTTTGCAGCAACAGAAATTTCAACCGGATCGTTTATCAACCCTTTTGCCAGTGCACGAATTTCGTCAGAAAAGGTTGCCGAAAACATTAAGTTTTGACGTTTTGCAGGCATTTTTGCAATCAGGCGTTTAATATCATGAATAAAGCCCATGTCGAGCATGCGATCAGCTTCGTCAAGAACTAGTACTTCAACACTATCAAACTTAACCGCATTTTGATTATGTAAATCGATTAGGCGCCCTGGAGTTGCCACTAAAATATCAACCCCTTTGCGCAAACGCTGCATTTGTGGGTTAATTTTAACGCCACCGTAAACTACAAACGAGCTTACATTTGAATGCTTTGCGTACTCTTCAACATTTTCACTAACTTGCAAAGCAAGCTCACGTGTTGGCGTTAAAATAAGTGCACGCACATGGTTACTTTTAGCTTTAGGACCGCTAGACAAACGCTCAATAAGTGGCAGTGTAAAACCCGCTGTTTTACCTGTTCCTGTTTGCGCTGCTGCCATCACATCACGACGCTCAATAATCGCCGGAATTGCTTGAGCCTGAATTGGCGTTGGCGTTTCATAGCCCTTCTCTAAAACCGCATTAACTAAAGACTGTGATAAACCTAAACCTTCAAAACTCATATAAACTCTCTTTTAAATAAGGCTAAACTAGCCAGTTGCGCGCATTATACCTATAACCTGCAATATTGCATAAAAATATTCACATCCAACTTTTAGTACTCATTTTTTGCTACTATTAACTACCGCTAAAAATAAATTAAAGAGTTACTTATGAGCTTAAAAACCCAAGCAAACCAAATAACTTTAGTTGAGTGTTTACATAATGTAGAGACTAAGCGGGAAGATGAGGCGAAAACATTACTCGCCCTATTTACAAAAGTCACTAATGAGCAAGCCGTTGTATGGGGTAAGGATATTATTGGCTTTGGCCACTACACCTATAAACATAACTCTGGCAGCAGTGAAAAATGGCCACTCACTGGCTTTTCCCCGCGTAAAACCAAGCTGTGTATTTATATAATGCCCGGCTTTGAAGATGAGACGATTAAAACCCTACTTAACCAGTTAGGAAAGCACAGTTTAGGTAAAAGCTGTTTATATATTACAAACCTAGCTAAAGTGGATTTAACGATACTCGCGCAGATTATTACAAGGTCACTCAACATTATGCAGCAGCGCTACCCGCAGTTATAAAACGCAAAAAACGGCTAAAAAGCCGTTTTTTTATATCGCGATATTTACTAGTTACTTAACGCCAAGCTCACGTAAACGCTCTTGCAAGTAACTATCAGCAGTATAGCGCTCTGATAACACCACATCTGGGCGAGGGTGTAAGAATAGTGGTAATGAAATACGCGACTTACTAGACGCTTTACCTGTTGGGTTAATTACCCGATGAATTGTTGAAGGGAAATAACCACCCGACGCTTCTTGTAGCATGTCACCAATATTAATGATCAAGCAACCAAAATCAGAAGGAACATCTAACCAACCGCCTTCGGTATTTTTAACTTGTAAACCCGGTTCATTAGAAGCAGGTAATACAGTTAGCAAGTTAATATCGCCATGCGCAGCTGCACGAATAGCACCTGGCTCTTCATCGCCGGTCATTGGTGGGTAATGTAAAATACGCAGCAATGTTTGCTCAGAATTAGCAATCATATCTTTTAAGTCAATCGAAAATTTAGCACGCACATCTGCTGGTGCTTCTGCTTGTACCCAACTTAAAAGCGTTGCTGCAAACTCATTAGCTAAACGATAGTACTCACGTATGTCTGCTTCTAACTGGGCAGGTACACGGCCTTTAGGATAAACATGGAAATACTCTTTAATGTCTTTAACTTTACAGCCTTTTGCCACTTCAGATACCGAAGGCGGAAAATAGCCATCTTGGGTGTCTTTAGAAAATAAAAAGTCCTGCTTTTGATCTGAGTTAAAAAAGTCTTGCCAATTTTTATAAATAGACTCAACTAAAGATTGCGGAATTGGATGGTTTTTTAATACCCCAAAGCCGGTATTTCTTAATGATTCAACAAATTGAGCAGCCGCATTGTCCGCTTTATAATCAACAGTAGGTAATTGCATTGTACATTCCAGTGAATAGGTTGTGAGAGATC
Source organism: Pseudoalteromonas nigrifaciens (assembly GCF_002221505.1). Classification (NCBI taxonomy): domain Bacteria; kingdom Pseudomonadati; phylum Pseudomonadota; class Gammaproteobacteria; order Alteromonadales; family Pseudoalteromonadaceae; genus Pseudoalteromonas; species Pseudoalteromonas nigrifaciens. Next base: position 2,351,774 of record NZ_CP011036.1, read on the forward strand.
ATTTACATTATAGAGGTAGATTACTCTATTTAAGCAGCAAAGCCTGTATTATTACCACCGTGAGGATAGACAAACAGCCCTAAAATCATAAGGACATATGTCCGCACCTTGGCTAGGTGAGCAATCGAGTTGATCTTAATCAAATTATAAATAAAGATTGAAATAACATCACTTCGCACCTATCTCTGAACTATGATAGTAATGTTTATTATTTTGTACTTAAATTTAAGTATTAAGGCTTCTCATGCGACAAAAAGTATCTTTTAAAAGTGGTGATTTAAAATTGGCAGGACAACTTGAACTGCCCTCTGGTGAAATTAAATTTTACGCCCTATTCGCACACTGTTTTACCTGTGGCAAAGATATAGCGGCGGCAACACGTATCAGCCGTGCACTCACACAACAAGGGATTGCAGTATTACGATTTGATTTTACCGGCTTAGGTAATAGCGATGGCGACTTTGCCAATAGTAATTTCTCATCTAATATTCAAGACTTAGTAGCGGCCGCTAATCACCTGCGTGAACATTTTGGTGCGCCGCAGCTACTTATAGGCCACAGCTTAGGTGGAGCAGCAGTGCTGGCCGCTGCAGAGCACATACCAGAAGTATCGGCAATTACTACCATAGGTGCGCCGTCAGATGCACAACACGTAGCACACAACTTTAAAGCCCACCTAGATGAAATTAACGCAGCTGGCGAAGCTAAAGTAAATTTAGCAGGCCGCGAGTTCACTATTAAAAAACAATTTATAGACGATATAGCTAAGTACGATAAAAGCCACATAAGTAAACTTAAGCGCGCATTATTAGTAATGCACTCCCCTATTGACGCGACTGTAAATATTAGCGAAGCCGAAAAAATTTACGCATCAGCTAAGCACCCTAAAAGCTTTATTAGCCTAGATAACGCCGATCACTTACTTACTAATAAAAACGATGCCGACTACGCAGCAGATATTATTGCCACCTGGGCCAATCGTTATGTAAATTACGATAAAACTAAATATACGGCTAAATTAAATAATGGCAGCGTATTAGTAGAAGAAAAAGACCATGTATTTACTCAGCACGTAAGCACCAAAGAGCATACTTGGCTTGCCGATGAGCCACTAAAAGCAGGTGGCCATAACTTAGGCCCAGATCCGTATGAGCATTTACTCGCGGGGCTTGGCGCATGTACCTCTATGACACTGCGCATGTATGCGAGCCATAAAAAATTACCGTTGGAGCATGTCAAAGTTGAGCTTGAGCACACTCGCGATTATAAAAAACAAGACGGTGACGCAGAGCAAACCCAAGGTGTTGAAGCTATTACGCGTAAAATCACCTTAACGGGCGACTTAACCCCAGAGCAACGCGCGCGCTTACTCGAAATAGCCAATAAATGCCCAGTGCATAAAACCCTGCACAATAACCCGCTGGTGATAAGTGAATTGGTAGAGTAACGTATAATAATTTTAATTCTGTATATAAAATAGCGCAGTTAAAGCTGCGCTATTTTTTCATCTTGTTAAGCTAAATAATTAATTATTTTAAATGTGTGCGATAATAACCGTCATTGTTCCAATATTTTTAGCAAAAGAATCCATCCATGAAATCATATAATACCATTGCAGAACGAATTGAAATTTTACAAAGCCGAATCGAAGCCTATAAAGACGAAATTGAAGTATTAAAAGCTGAACCTAAAAGTGATAACGAACGCATTATTTTTAAGTCCTAGATTCAAATTGTAAGTGCATAACTTGTTTTGGCTAGATTAAGTGGTCAGTTGCTCATAAACTAACTGCTTTTTCTCCGGCAAGAGATTTTACAATGAGACATTACAAACAACTGACCTATGCGCAAAGATGCCAGATCGCCGTTCTAAAGAAAAGCGGTTTTACGCAACAAAGTATTGCTGAGCTAACTAATTTATCGCAATCTACGATTTCAAGAGAGCTTTCTAGAAATACAGGTAAGCGAGGTTACAGACACAAACAAGCTCATGAGCGGGCTTTGTTTCGCCGAAGAAGTGTAAGAAAACCGCTTAAGATGACACCTGAAATGATAGCTTTAATTACCCAGAAGCTTAATGAGAAGTGGAGTCCTGAACAAATAACGGGATGGTTACGCAAAGAAAGTGAACTGTCTGTCAGCCATGAATGCATTTATCTGTATATCTGGGAAGATAAAAAAGCAGGTGGTGAGTTATACCTACATCTGCGCCGACACGGTAAGAAATATCACAAGCGCAGTCATGGTAAAACAAACCGAGGGCAAATAAAAAATCGCGTTAGCATTGAAGAACGTCCACAAATAGTTGATGAGAAAGGCCGTATCGGAGATTGGGAAATAGATACCGTCATAGGTAAAGGTCATCGAGGCGCCCTTGTTACCATTGTAGAGCGGGTCACCCAATTCACTGTATCAACTCAGGTGGCAGGAAAAACAGCGGAAGCCGTCACTACGGCGACGATAGAACTATTAAGGCCATATAGGTCAGCGCTTCATAGCATCACGGCTGACAATGGAAAAGAGTTCGCTTATCACGAGCAAATCACAGAGGCTTTAAATGTTCCTGTTTATTTTGCTCACCCTTATCATTCATGGGAGCGCGGATTGAATGAAAACACGAATGGATTACTACGTCAGTATTGGCCGAAGAGCACCGATTTTAAGGCGGTAACACCAGCGCAAGTTATACCAGTACTTGAGCAACTTAATAATCGTCCGAGGAAGACACTTGGATTTGAAACGCCTGCAAAATTGATGCAGGATCACTTGGCGGCTAAAGCCGCCTAAACGTTATGCACTTCAGATTTGAATCCGCGAGTTTATTGAAACCGGCAGCACGGGTAAAACCAAAGACTATGTACGTGGTTTAGGCATTAAATCGTCTCGCGATAGCTTATATTCATCGGGTGATGTAACTAAGCTAATTAAAGATGGCGCAACCGATATTTCGCCAGCGTTGCTTGAAATAGCCAGAGTGCTTGCAAGTGCACGTAATAAAAATGGCCCTAGCTGTTAAAAAAGCTTAATTAGCCGTGTAATAACGGCTAATCCACCAGCTCCACACCTAATCCGCTGAGTAAATTCAACGCTTCAAAACGCTCAAATTTAGCCTTGGTTATTTGGTTGCTATTTAAATCGATATTAAATTGCGTGGCACCAACAAAGTCGCACTGGCTTAAATTAGTTTGAAAAAATTCGCTATCACGAAAATCAGTACCGCTAAATTTACTCTTAGCTAAATTTGCGTGCCTAAAGTCTACATTTTTTGCAAAGCAATCTGTTAGTTTAAGTGCTTTTAGAGTTAGTTCAAAAAAGGAACTGTGGCTAAGCTCACAGTGACTAAAACTCACAGCAGCATTAACACTAAGCTGCGGCCAGTTTATATCACTCCACTGTATACTGTTTAATTTACAATGACTAAAGTCAACATTTTCGAGTGAGCTATAACCCCATTTTAGTGATGCTAAATTGCATTTTTTAAAACTGCATTCTATAAAACGGCAGTGTTTAAATTGGCCATTTGAAAAGTCGCAATCTGTAAAAGTACAGTCTTCAAACTCTATATTCTCAAAAACCTGCTCTGTCAGTGCTAATGCTGTAAATTGTTGATCAAAATAGTGATTATTATTTTCTATAGACACGGTTTGAATATTACCTTAACGCGCAAATTGAGCTTTTTTAGGGAGATCTTTTTTCAGTGCGAGTATCGCTATAAATATTAAACCCAGAGGTAAAATTAGCGATAAACAGCCACCAACAAAAGCAATGACACCTGGATTAGTACTTTTTCGTTTACCTAATTTATAACTAATAAAAGCAAAAATAGGCACTAATAAAAGTATAAAAAAAGCGATAAACTCGCCAAAAAGAGTGATGTTAACTGACATAAGAATTCCTTTTCATCTGTATGATTATTGCAGTACTAAATTTAACCATAAAAAAACCCTTAAGCCTACACTTAAGGGTTTAATTTTTAATTATCTAACGCATATTTACAAAACACTGTAAAAATAATTTACTCTGCGCTTAGTACCGCTTTTTCTACTACGCTAATTGCAAGTTCTGCTAACGAATCAGCATTAGGCTTACTTGGCGCATTAGTTAATAAACACGACGCCTGCGTAGTTTTAGGGAACGCAATAACGTCACGAATGTTATCAGTACCACAAAGCAACATAGCTAAACGGTCAAGGCCAAAAGCTAAACCAGCATGTGGTGGCGTACCGTATTTAAGTGCGTCAAGCAAAAAGCCAAACTTGTCTTGTTGCTCTTGCTCATTAATACCTAAAATTCTAAACGCAGCTTCTTGCATATCAGCATTATGAATACGTACCGAACCGCCACCTACTTCGTAGCCGTTTAATACCATATCGTACGCATCTGAAATAGCAGCCGCAGGGTTTGCTTCAAGTTCACTTGCGCTCATGTCTTTTGGCGCAGTAAATGGATGATGTACAGCGTGCAGCGTACCTTCGTCATCTTCTTCAAACATTGGGAAATCTACAACCCAAAGTGGTGCCCAGCTATCAAGGTTAGTGATTTCTAAATCAATACCAATTTTAACGCGCAGTGCGCCCATTGCTTCATTTACTGTGTTTCGCTTATCGGCACCAAATAAAATAATATCGCCCGACTGTGCATTAGTACGCTCAAGTAACTGAGTAATTACATCTGCAGTTAAAAATTTAGCTACTGGTGACTGCACGCCTTCTGCGCCAGCAGTGTGATCGTTTACTTTCATCCACGCCATGCCTTTAGCGCCGTAAATACCAATAAACTTAGTGTAATCGTCAAGTTGTTTACGCGAAAGCTTAGCACCACCTGGTACAGTTAATACCGCAACACGGCCTTTTTCGTCATTTGCAGGGCCTGAGAAAACATTAAACTCTACGTCTTTAACTAAATCGGCAATATCAACAAGCTTCATTGGATTACGTAAATCAGGCTTATCTGAACCGTATAAGCTCATTGCTTCGCTGTAAGGCATAATTGGAAAATCGCCTAAATCTACATTTAGCAATGTTTGCCACATTTCGCGGATCATTTTTTCAGTCATACCACGTACTTGATCAGAGCTCATGAACGAGGTTTCAATATCTATTTGAGTAAACTCAGGTTGGCGATCAGCACGTAAATCTTCATCACGGAAACATTTTACAATTTGGTAGTAACGGTCAAAACCCGACATCATCAACAATTGCTTAAATAACTGCGGCGACTGCGGTAATGCGTAAAAACTACCTTTGTGAACACGACTCGGTACTAAGTAATCGCGCGCGCCCTCTGGCGTTGCTTTGGTAAGTACGGGTGTTTCTATGTCTAAAAAGCCGTTTTCATCTAAAAAACGACGCACAAAGCTGCTTGCTTTAGCGCGTAACTTAATGCGGTCGCTCATTTCTAAGCGACGTAGGTCTAGGTAGCGGTATTTTAAACGACGCTCTTCAGAGTTCACTTGGTTAAAATCAAGTGGTAATGGCTCTGAGCGGTTAATAATATTAAGCTCAGTGCCTAATATTTCGATTTCGCCTGTAGGCATGTCTTTATTTACTTGGCTATCTGGGCGTGCACGTACAATACCTTTTAACTGCACACAAAATTCTTGGCGAAGCGTGTTAGCTGAACTCATCAACTCTTCAATGTCAGAATCGAATACAACTTGTACTAAACCTTCTCTATCGCGTAAATCGACAAAGATAAGTCCACCAAGGTCACGTCGTTTGTTGATCCAGCCACATAGTTCAACTTCTTGATCTACGTGAGTTTTATTTAGCTGTCCGCAGTATATAGAGCGCATAGTTTTCCTGTCAGATAAAAGGCGTGCAACGGTCAAAAAACATTCGTTTTAAGTAGGGTAAATCTTTTTTATAAATACGAATATAAAAATAACACCGCTTGCAATTCAAAATAATCAAATTAAGCCCTGTATTATACGCAAGTGATATGAAGATACTAGGGCGGGTGTCGTTTTTTGCATCGGATTTAAAGCAGCATATTTTATTATTTGATACACTATAGCTACTTTATAATTAGGCGTTAGTTTGTATGCTATATATTGGGTGCCCACAGTGGTCAAGCAATGCGTGGAAAGGCAATTTATTTTCGAGCCAATGTAAAAATACCGATATGCTAAGCCAATACGCGCAACATTTTAACTCTGTAGAGGGAAATACCAGCTTTTACGCCGATCCATCCCCAAGTACTCTTTTACGCTGGGCAAACAGTGTACCCGACGATTTTAAATTTACCTTTAAGTTTCATCGGCGCTTTAGCCATGAGCTAAAGCTGACTAATGTACACAACGAGCTAACCGCTTGGCTTAACTTATTTGCACCAATTTTAGAGAAAACTGGGCAAATTATGCTGCAGCTGCCAAGTGCTTTTGGCCCTAATGATTTACCCAAGTTAGCGCAATTTATTAGCCTATTACCCAAAGAGCTAAACTTCGGGGTAGAAGTTCGCCATCCGGCATTTTTTCAAAAGGGTGAAGCCGAAATAGCGCTTAATCAATTATTAATGGCAAATAACATAAACCGTATAGCCATGGATACCCGCGCCCTATTTGCAGTTAAAGCGAATACAGAAGCGCTGATTGATGCACAACAAAAAAAGCCGCATCTGCCCGTGCATGCTATTGCTACAAGTGAGCAACCCATGGCACGTTTTGTTATTGCTAATTTACAAAGTGAATATAAAACCTTTTATAAGCCTTGGCTTAGTAAAGTAAAACAGTGGCTTGATGAAGGAAAAACGCCCTATGTATTTTTTCATACCGCAGACAACCGAGAAGCACCGTTATTAGCAAGGCAGTTTTGTAAGGACCTAGGTTATAACCACAAGGTACTAAATCCATTTAGCGGCGAGGCAGAAGCCCACCAGCAAGCACTGTTTTAAATAACCACTTACAACAAATAAAATGTTAGAACTTAGAGAGCAACATGAGTGAATATGCACGTTATTTTACCGGCTACCCTGCAAACATTGTTGAGCAAGTATTAAATCTAATCAGTAATGATAAAGTAAGTAACTACTTACTTAAAAAGTATCCGCAGGCACATAATATTACCAGCGACAAAGCACTTTTTAGCTACGCCACAGAGCTTAAAAAACAGTATTTAAAAAATGCCCCGCCGTTTGGTCGCGCCGCATTTAAAAAGCAAGGCGACATGGTCACTAATGCACTTGGCACGCACACCTATCGTATGCAAGGTAAAACTCGCAAGCACGATTTGGCCATCAACAGTGATTTACTGCGCGCTCCCGAGCCGTTATTAAAAGCCTTAGTGGTACACGAGCTCGCTCATTTTAAAGAAAAAGACCATAACAAAAGTTTTTATAAACTTTGTTGTCACATGGAGCCAAGTTACCACCAGCTAGAGCTTGATTTACGCATTTTTTGCGTGGCTGTAGAGCAAGGCAATAATCCTTACTTAAAATGAGCTAATTAAATTGCCGTAAACGCGCTAGTAAATGCACATTAGCTAAGGCAAAACTGTAAATTTAGTTAAACCTATAAGTTGCCCCGATTCTGTTACTACTTGCACCTGCCATTTACCGACAGAATCAGTTGGGAAATTTACTTTATGGGTCCACGCTCTATAACCTTGCTCTCGCCCACCACTTATATTTAGTGTGATCCGATCTACTTCTTTATTGTTGTATAGCCACACATGAAATATCTTTTCATTTAATCCTCTGGGCGCTTTAACAGCAGTCCACGTATATAACCCCTGATGATGTAGTGAATAAGAGTCTAATTGCTTAATATTACCAATAGGTTGGCGTTGCTCTAAATCAACCTCGTGCGATAAAGTAATATCGGTTAAGCGCAAAGCCGCTGGCGGCACCCAGCTACGTAGTTGCCATAAGCCAGCACTTAATATACACAAAATCACTACCAATAAAGGAAATCGCCACCAGCGGGTATTAGGCATTAAGTTGCCTAAACTGGGGAGGGTAAAAATAACAGCAGTAACCAAAGCAATTGCTAAGCTTTGGCTAGTGGTTACATTAAATAAAATAGGCAAAGTAACCAATATAACGACAAACAATGCAAAGTTATGAAACACCGCAAATAACATGCGATTTTTTGCTAACTTTTTATAATACAAAGGATCAATTACCGATATGACTGCACACATTATCATTAGCGCGGTAAAAATAGCTTGCGGGTGATCCCACTGCGTTACCGCTAAAAAAAATGGCAAAGCAAAAAACAGGCTTTCTTGTTGCACCATTTGTAAAGCAAAGCGCATAAAGTTGGGCGATACCGCGACACCAAATCTTTGCTCTACTTTATCGCGCAACCAGTTATCAATAATTAACCATACCCAGCTCACTAGCAAAAATATGGCAATAAATTGCGAAAACGATTCTTTTCGCTCAACTAACACATAACTTGCCACACCAGAGCAAAATGCTATTACCGCTAATAATCCCGGCCGCTGTTGCATTGCGATTATAAATTTTGTTATTAAACTTTTAAAATAGTCCATCTAATTTTGGGTCCGTACAAGTGTGCATGCTAAAGCGCTTAAAAACATAAGCGTTTTATCTTAAAGTAATTACCTGAACAACACATAAATAGCATAAAACCCCTTAGCTTATTAACAATATAATAATCGGTAGTAATATTAAGTGATGACTATTTTGGTTGTTTTAAATGGGTGCGCGAAATTTCTTCATTTACCCAGTGTAGTAACTGTTTTATTGCCTTAGATAGCACCTGATTTTGCCGCACTATATAACCTAAACTGGTGGTTGGGAATTGCGGTAAAGCCGTTACTGTATTGGTTAAATTAGCTTTAGAGCGCAGCGAAAACTCAGGAACAATTGCCACGCCAAAACCAGCTTCTGCCCAATCAATTTGTGCATCAACACTACCCACTTCCATAACCCGATAACTCGGTAAATTTAAAGACGGTAGCGCATTATCTAATAACTCTCGGGTGCGGGTATCGTGGCCTAATAAAATTAATGTTGGCGGCTCAGTGAGTACCATACTTTCATCGTTTTTTGCTTGCTGCCATAACGCTAAATTATTTCCCAGCGCACACCACTTTATCTGTTGGAGTTCACTAAAATGCAGTGGCTCACTTTCTTTTTGAGCAATTACAAAGCCTAAATCGGCTTCTGCACTTTTAACCAGCGCCGATGCCTGTGACGAGGTGGTATTAAGCAAGGTAAAATCAATCCCCGGGAACTGGGTTTTAAACAGCTGAAAAGGCTCTATGAGTAACAAGCGAGAAATAATATCACTGGCTGCAATGGTGAGTGTGCCTTGGCTTAAGTTATTTATTGCATTTAGATCAGACTGACATACCTTCAATTCCCATAAGGTTTTTTGCCCCGACTGTAATAAACGCAAACCCGCTTGGGTTAAACAAAAGGGGTTACGCTCGATTAACTTTACCCGCGTCATTTTTTCTAACTGCTTAATATGCAAGCTCACATTAGGTTGCGTCATGTGCAGTGCACTTGCCGTTTTACCAAAGTGCTTTAGCTCTGCTAATGTAACAAAGGTTTTTAACCAATGAATATCTAACATCTCACTTCCTTAATATTGCACACGCCATATGGAATCCTTATTGATATCATAATTATAATTAATTTCTCTTATTTTAACAGCCCGCATATCATATCAGCTTGTTCAATTTGGAGATTAAATTATGCCGTCAATTGTTGTTGTAGGTGCAAACTGGGGTGATGAAGGCAAAGGCCGCATCGTAGATTTTTTAGCTGAGAACGCATCAGCAAGCATTCGCTTTCAAGGTGGTAATAACGCCGGTCATACCGTTGTGAATGATTTTGGCACCTTTAAACTACACCAATTACCTAGCGGTATTTTTAATCCTGATTGCATAGCAGTACTTGGCCCAGGCATGGTAATAAGCCCTAGCGCCTTAAGTGAAGAAATAGCCGAAGTTAAAGCCGCTGGCGTTAATGTAAAGCTGTGTATTTCTGATCGTGCCACTTTATGTCTGCCTTTACATGCCCTTGAAGACACCCTTGAAGAATTACGTTTAGGCGACGCTGCTTACGGCTCGACTCGCCAAGGTATTTCGCCAGCGTATGGCGACCGAGTAATGAAAAAAGGCATTTTAGTGGGTTGGTTAAATCAGCCTGACGTTTTACTAGAGCGTATTCAATTTATGCTTGATTGGAAAATGCCACAGCTAAAAGCCTTATATCCAAGTTGTGATTTTTCACAAACAGCTGAAGAAATGACGCAGTGGTTACTCGATGTTACCGCGCCTTGGCGTGCATTTATTTGTAATGTGACAGAGCCGTTAAAAGCACTACAAAAACAAAATGCTAATTTATTATTTGAAGCTCAGTTAGGTGCCGGTCGCGATTTAGTTTATGGCGAATACCCTTACACTACCTCTTCAAACGTAACGGCCGCTTATGCAGGCATAGGCAGCGGTTTACCTGCGCTTCGTCCTGAACGTGTTGTTGCGGTAGCAAAGTCGTTTAGCTCATCAGTAGGTACAGGTACTTTAGTTACTGCAATGGAAGAGCAAGACAATTTTCGTGAAAGCGCTAACGAATATGGCGCAGTAACTGGCCGTCCACGCGACATGGGCTACTTTGATGCAGTTGCCACGCGCAACGGTGTTGAGCTACAAGCTGCCACCGAAATTGCCTTAACCAAAATTGATTGTTTATCGGGTATGAAAGATTTAAAAATCTGTGTTGCCTATGATGGCGATCATAGCGAAAACCCAATTTGGCCACAAACGGCTGCATTAAGCCCTGTGTATGAAAATATGCAACCTTGGGATGAAGACATTACCGGTTGTCGTACCTTCGACAGCCTACCAATTGCAGCGCAACAATACGTTGAGCGCATTGAAGCGTTAATGGGCGTACCAATAACTATGGTGTCTGTTGGTCCTGAGCGCGAACAGATGATTATTCGCTAAATAGCGCTATTGTGTTTAAATAACTGTTGGGTTAAATCATGCAACCCAACAGTTATTAATAAAGGCCAACACTGCGCTTGGCTGGTTTTTATGACCTTAACCACATAATTATTTTAACGTATTCTTACAGCCCTAGTCCTGCCATAAAGTCGTCATCATCACTATCTTCTGCTTCTTTTTCAGCTTTAACTTTCGCTTTTTCTGCTTTTTGTTTTGCTTCGTTTTCGATAATATCGTCGGGATCTATTGCTTCGATAATGTCAAAGTCGTGTAATTTAATAAACTCAGTTTTATCCATTGCCAGCTCTAAATAAAATATATTTTGTTTACTGGTGGTAAACGTTACGCGGCGCGCTTGTGGGCGATCCATTGTGGTATCTACCGATATTTGTACCTGTTTATTAATTGCCATCATTTTTGGCTGATTTTGGGTAATAGAGGTATGTAATTGCTCGCGTACTTTAGAGGTAAAGTCGCCAACTATTTGGTTCATTAACTCGCCTAACACATTTGATACATCGTCAGACAAATGACTATGTGCTATTTCTTCTTCGGGCATGCCCATGTTACGCATGTAATCGCCATAAATTTCCATTGCCGCTTGCGATGTGAAATTAGTAATTACTAGGCCAGTAAAGCCACCATCAAATAACACAAAACAGCCAATATCTGGGCGCATACAAGTACGGGTAATTTTTTGCACCATAGCGGAGTAACTAACACTATTACCACTGGCCGAAGTGAGTACCCCTGTAACCGAGTGACAAAGGGTTGCTAATATATCATCGGTGCTAATAACTTTACTTTTGCTCATTTAATAGTCTCATTTATACTTATTTTTCATTATTCTAGCCAAGCTACTTAATTTATCACTGACTATCCAGCATAAAATGTTAAAATAGCGCCATTATTTTCAAAGAGACTGGCTTCGTGACCATTAAAGACAGTATTTATGCCTCTGAGCAACAAGTTAAAGACTTTAGTTTTGATCAAAACGTAGTCGAAGTTTTTCCTGATATGATCCAGCGTTCAGTGCCGGGTTACGCCACTATAGTGAGCACTATGGGTAAACTTGCCGGTGAGTATGCGCAAAGTAACTCTAATCTTTACGATTTAGGCTGCTCGCTGGGTGCGGTTACGTTAAGTATGCGCCGTAATATTCGCACCGATAACTGCCATATTATTGCAGTAGATAACTCACAAGCTATGGTTGAGCGTTGTAAGGTACATTTACAAGGCTTTAAGTCTGAAGTACCGGTTACCGTTACCTTAGGCGATATTAACGAGCTTGAAATTCAAAATGCTTCAGTGGTGGCAATGAACTTTACGCTGCAGTTTATTCCGCATGCACAACGCCAAGCCGTGCTTGAAAAAATATACGCCAACTTAAAACCCGGCGGTGTATTACTGTTAAGCGAAAAAATAAAAGCCGAAAACGAGCTGTGCGATAATTTACTAATTGACCTACACCACGATTTTAAACGCCATAATGGGTATTCGGAGCTTGAAATAAGCCAAAAGCGCACCGCTATTGAAAACGTAATGCGCCCAGATACGCTAAGCACGCACTTTACCCGCTTAAAAGATATTGGCTTTAGCCAAACTCAGGCGTGGTACCAATGTTTTAATTTTTGCTCAATGATCGCAATTAAATAAAGAGAGTAAGTAATTTATGTCTCAATGGTTTAACCAATTTTACGCCGCTATTGCCCAAAGCCCACTTAGTCACTGGCTAGAAACCCTGCCTGCGCAATTAAAACATTGGCAGTTAGAGGCAAGTCATGGCGACTTACCTAAATGGCAAAAAGTGCTTAAAAATTTACCTGAAGTTAAAACTCAACATGTTGATATTACTACTCAGGTAAAAATTGGCGCAGCGGGTGAAATGACCGATGGTGAGCAAAAACAAACCCTCCATTTATTAAAACGTATGATGCCATGGCGCAAAGGCCCATTTAGCGTTCACGGCATTGAAATAGATACAGAGTGGCGCAGCGATTGGAAATGGGATCGCCTGCTTCCACATATTGAGCCACTCAAAGGCCGCACAGTGTTAGATATTGGCTGTGGCTCGGGCTATCATTTATGGCGTATGCGCGGTGAAGGCGCTCAGTTTGTAGTAGGCATTGACCCCTCTGACTTATTTTTGTGTCAGTTTCAAGCTATAAAACACTTTAACCCCGACGAAAACGTGCATTTATTACCACTGGGTGTTGAAGCACTACCCGAGTTAAAAGCATTTGATACGGTATTTTCGATGGGGGTACTTTATCATCGTCGCTCGCCTATCGACTTTTTAGCGCAATTAAAAGCACAGCTGCGCCCCGGTGGCGAGTTAGTCCTAGAAACCTTAGTCATTGAAGGCGACGAAAATACGGTACTTGTACCCACCGACCGCTACGCTAAAATGCGTAACGTGTGGTTTATTCCAAGCACCGCAGCATTAAAGCTATGGATGGAGCGCGTCGGTTTTAAAGATGTTCAAGTGAAAGATTGTGCGATTACCACCTTAGATGAGCAACGCAAAACTGCTTGGATGGAAAACGAATCGTTAGTCGACTTTTTAGATCCAAACGACACCAGTAAAACCATTGAAGGTTACCCGGCACCACTACGTGCTATTTTAACTGCTAAAGCATAGCGTTAACTGCAACATCAGCAAACAGTAAAAAACGCCTAAGGGCGTTTTTTTGTTTATTTAGCCAGCAATTAGCGGACAAGTGTCCTGTTAATTATTTCAATACTATATTTACGCTAGCCGCGGTTACGCAATTGTTGTAAAATACGCGCGTTTCTAAGCAACCCAAAACAACTATTTTGAGGAAAACCTGTGAGCGAACAAAAACAGTCTCTAAGCTATAAAGACGCGGGCGTAGATATCGACGCTGGTAATGCACTTGTTGAGCGTATTAAAGGTGTGGTTAAAAAAACTCGTCGTCCTGAAGTAATGGGCGGTATTGGTGGTTTTGGCGCACTTTGCGAAATTCCGGCAGGTTATAAGCAACCAGTATTAGTTGCCGGCACTGATGGTGTGGGTACTAAGTTACGTTTAGCTATCGATCTTAAAAAGCACGACACTGTAGGTATCGACTTGGTCGCTATGTGTGTAAACGATTTAATTGTTCAAGGTGCTGAACCGTTGTTTTTCCTAGATTACTATGCAACAGGTAAGCTAGACGTAGACACGGCCGCCGACGTAGTAACCGGTATTGGTAAAGGCTGTGAAATTTCTGGCTGTGCCCTTATTGGTGGTGAAACCGCAGAAATGCCTGGTATGTACGACGGCGAAGACTACGATATGGCTGGTTTTTGTACCGGTGTTGTAGAAAAATCAAAAATTATTGATGGCACTAAAGTAGCCGCGGGCGATCAACTTATCGCGCTTGCTTCAAGTGGTCCGCATTCAAATGGCTTCTCACTTATTCGCAAAGTGCTTGAAGTATCTAAAGCAGATACAAGCGCTGATTTTGAAGGCAAAACATTAGGCGAAACATTGCTTGAACCTACTCGCATTTACGTTAAACCACTGCTTGAGTTATTCAAGCACGTTGACGTACACGCGCTTTCGCACATTACCGGTGGCGGCTTTTGGGAAAATATCCCACGCGTATTACCTGCCTCTGCAAAAGCAGTAGTAAAAGGCGATAGCTGGCAGTGGCCTAGTATTTTTAACTGGTTACAAGAAAACGGTAACATTACTACACACGAAATGTACCGCACATTTAACTGTGGTGTAGGCATGGTGTTAGTTGTTCCAGCCGACAAACTAGAACAAAGCTTAAGCATGTTAAAAGACTTGGGCGAAAACGCATGGCACCTTGGTGAAATTCAAGACGCTAAGCCTGGCGAAGAGCAAGTTGAAATTGTAGGTGGTGCTAAGTAATGGCACCCACTCGTCTTGTAGTTTTAATCTCAGGCGGTGGCTCTAATTTACAAGCCATTATTGATGCCTGTGAAAGTGGCGAGATAAATGCGCAAATAGCGGCTGTTATTAGTAACAAAGCAGACGCTTATGGCCTAGAGCGTGCTAAGCAAGCAGGCATTGCTACACAAGTGCTGAGTCATAAAGATTTTGACTCGCGCGAGGCCTACGATACACAGTTAATGAGCATCATTGACTCTTTTATACCGAATCTAGTTGTATTAGCTGGGTTTATGCGTATTCTTACTCCTAACTTGGTGCAAAAATATATTGGAAAAATGTTGAACATTCATCCATCTTTGTTGCCTAAGTACCAGGGGCTGAATACCCACCAAAGAGCAATTGATGCAAATGATGATGTTCATGGCGTAAGTGTTCATTTTGTAACTGAAGAGCTAGACGGAGGTCCGGTTATACTTCAGGCAAAAGTACCTGTACTCAAGGATGATACAGCAGACACATTAGCAAAACGCGTGCACGAACAAGAGCATATAATTTATCCTTTGGTGGTCAAATGGTTCAGTGAACACAGACTAACTATGGAAGCAGATTATGCAGTTCTTGACGAAACAAAACTTCCTGCACACGGCGCGCAGTACCCACAATAAAAAAATAAGTGCCCTGCTATTATGTGTGGGCACTTTACTTCCAACTAGCCTTATTGCCGGCGAATTGACACAGTACGAAGCTAAGTATGATATTTTACGCAAAGGTAAAAATCATGGTGAAGCCGTGCGTGAACTCAAAAAGATAAGTGACGATAACTACGAGTTAACCTATCACAGCAATATTGAGTGGATGATTTTTTCTGACTCACGCCAGGAAACCTCTAAATTTACCTTTAAAGATGGCAAAGTGAGCCCGCATCATTATTCAATGATCCGTACCGGCACTGGTCCTGATAAAGACTACAACATTGATTTTGACGCACAAAAAAAAGTCGTTAACAGTAGCCGCAGCGAATATCCGCTTGAATGTGAATGGACTGATGACTTTCAAGATGCTATTTCGTATCAGGTGCAAGTACGCGAAGGTTTGAAAAAAGGCGAAACCAGTTTTTCATTCCCATTAATCGATAAAAAAGGTAATCGCCGCGACTACAATTTTGAAGTTGTTGCAACAGAGATGATTTCATTACCTATCGGCAACGTAGAAGCAATTAAAGTAAAACGCTTATACGATAATGACAAACGCCAAGCACTTGCTTGGTTTGCACCAGAAATGGATTACATGTTAGTGCGTATGTGGAAAGGTGAAAAAGGAATGGAGCAATTTGAAGTGCAAATAAACTCATTTACCGTGACAACACCTGTCATTGCCCCACCTACTGATATTAAAAAAGTAACAAGCCCAGAGTAAGCAATTATTTTTAGCTACAAATGGCTTTATTACTATTAGTTTATATAAAGCGCGATGCAAATCGCGCTTTTTTTATACGTTTTGTTTCGCGATTAAATCTAAAAGTTAAACTTTATTAAGCCTCACTTTGCT
The DNA here is from genome assembly GCF_002221505.1 of Pseudoalteromonas nigrifaciens. Lineage (NCBI taxonomy): Bacteria > Pseudomonadati > Pseudomonadota > Gammaproteobacteria > Alteromonadales > Pseudoalteromonadaceae > Pseudoalteromonas > Pseudoalteromonas nigrifaciens. The sequence continues at coordinate 2,368,108 of NZ_CP011036.1, forward strand.
GCTGCGCAGAAGCAGGCAAGCCAAAAACCCGATCGAACGCCCATGTAAAAACAATTGCATAAACAAAAAAGAATGCAAAAAACCCAAGGTTCGCTATAAACGCACTCAGCACTGAAATTTTCAACCACAGCGCCATAACAGGCACTAAAATTAAAACAAGACCACCTTCAAAGCCAATTCCGTGTAATAAGCGACGATTGAATGAGCGACCTTTTATTGTTTGCTGAGACTCCCAGCGCTCAAATAATGCGTTAAATACATAGTTCCAGCTAAGTGCTACGCTAGATAATATAAAAGCGAGGCCTATCGCCGAAGTGGCTGATTTATCAAACATAAAACTTATAATAGGGCCAACAAAAGCAATGGCAAATAATTCATACAACACAGCTTGTAGAATACGGCGTTTTTTAGGAGTCATAATATAATTCCGATAATAAATAATGTACTTGGTCAGCTCAATATAAAAGCCCGCGTCTACTTTACTACAACAATTTTTAGCGCTCTCAACTAAGCGCTAAAGGCAAAAAACAAGCTTAAATCAACTCACCCATCTTAAATAATACAAACTCACCCGGCTGCATTTTTTTCCAGCGCTCGTCGTTAGTCAGTGGTTTTGTTGCTATAACACTAACAACATCGTTGGGCGTGGTTTCTTCGTTAAAATCAACCACCATGTCAGCATCAATAAGCGTCGCTTTTCCAAAGGGCGCACGGCGAGTTATGTAATGTAAGTTATTGGTACAGTAAGCTAAAACAAATACGCCATCGGTCAGCAGCATATTAAATACGCCCTTTTCGCGCAGCGTATGCGAAAGCGTTGCTGCATAACGAAATACTGATGCCATATCCTCAGGCTTATTTGGGTACTTAGTGCGTATTTGATCCAGCAGCCAGCAAAAAGCCAACTCGCTGTCAGTATCGCCAACAGGTCGGTAATGATCTGGCTTTAAATCATGATAATTAGATAACTGGCCGTTATGCGCATAAGTAATTTCGCGCCCCCACAGTTCACGCGTAAACGGATGCGTGTTTTCAAGGCACACTTTGCCACGGTTACCTTGGCGAATATGGCTAATAACCGACACACTTTTAATCGGGTATGCTTTAACTAACTTAGCAATTTCTGACTGGTAGCTTGGCTGCGGATCTTTAAAGGTTCTGCAGCCTTTACCTTCGTAAAATGTAATACCCCAACCATCTCTATGTGGCCCGGTATTACCGCCGCGCTCTAGCAGCCCCGAAAAACTAAAACAAATATCTGTAGGCACATTCGCCGACATGCCAAGCAATTCACACATAAAATAAATTAACCTTTAAACCACGTATTAATAAATAACGTTATATTTTTATATTAAGCGTACACTATTTAGTTATGTGTACAGGCGTCTATATTTACTTAAAAAATAAAATTTTACTATCAGATTATATTTTTTTTGTTGCTATGAATGCATAGACTAAAGCTGTAACTTACTTTATTAACGTTGGCTCTATTAAATGAGCTGCTTTTGTACGGCTATTTCGATCAAAATTTAACTACGTAAGGTACTTGAAACTTAGCGTTACTAACGCTACTCTAACTAAGGTGGTCTGACCTCTAATAAGGAATTAGCAATGACACTCATATTTACACTCGGTTTAATCGCACTGCTCAGCGCAGCGGTTTACCACAGAGCAAGTTGGAACACCGCACTTGGTGTTTCTATTGCAACATTATTAATTGGTACCTTTGCGGGTGCTTTTGGTTTAATTAGTTGGATAATATTTTTAATTATAGCGGTGCCTCTCTCTGTTACTGGTATTCGCCAGCAATATATTGTTAAGCCTCTTTTTACTATGTTTAAAAAAGTAACGCCTAGCATGTCTGATACTGAAAAGTCAGCCATTGATGCCGGTACAACATGGTGGGAAGCTGATTTATTTTGTGGTAACCCAGATTGGAAAAAGTTACACCAATATCCAGTGCCTAAGCTAACTATTGAAGAACAAGCCTTTATCGATGGCCCTGTTGAAGTAGTGTGTAGTATGCTCGATGACTGGGAAGCAACACACGAACTTACCGATCTTCCTCAAGATGTATGGCAATACCTAAAAGATAACAAATTTTTTGCCATGATCATCAAAAAAGAATATGGCGGTTTACAGTTCTCAGCATTTGCACAGTCGTGCGTACTACAAAAGCTAACCAGTAAATCAACCTTACTTTCGTCAATTGTTGGCGTACCAAACTCATTAGGCCCTGGTGAATTACTCCAGCACTATGGAACAAAAGAGCAAAAAGACCATTACTTACCGCGCCTTGCCAGTGGCCAAGAAATTCCATGTTTTGCATTAACCTCGCCAGAAGCAGGTTCTGATGCAAGCTCAATTCCAGACTACGGTGTAGTATGTAAAGGACAATGGAAAGGTGAAGAAGTTGTAGGTGTTAGCCTTACATGGAACAAGCGTTATATTACGCTTGCACCTGTGGCTACGGTACTAGGGCTTGCATTTAAATTACAAGATCCTGATGGTTTAATTGGTGATAATAAAGAGCCTGGCATTACCTGTGCACTTATTCCAACCGATACTCCAGGGGTTGAAATTGGTCGTCGCCACTTCCCGCTTAATGTGCCGTTTCAAAATGGTCCTACGCAGGGTAAAGATATATTCGTACCGCTTGATTACATTATTGGTGGGCCAGATATGGCAGGCCAAGGCTGGCGTATGCTGGTTGAGTGTTTATCGGTTGGCCGTGCAATTACATTGCCGTCAAACTCAGCCGGTGGCATTAAAATGATTGCTGTTGCAACCGGTGCCTACAGCCGTATTCGTCGCCAGTTCCGCTTACCTATTGGTAAAATGGAAGGCGTTGAAGAGTCGTTAGCAAAACTTGCTGGTTATGCATATAGCTCTGATGCTGCAGTAAGCATGTCTACCGGTGCGGTAGATTTAGGCGAAAAACCTTCGGTTGTTTCGGCTATTATTAAATACCACCTTACAGAACAAATGCGTGACTCTACCCTGCACGCCATGGACGTACTTGGCGGTAAGGGCATCATGCTTGGGCCAAATAACTATTTAGGCCGTGGTTATCAAGGTGCACCTATTGCGATTACCGTTGAAGGTGCCAACATTTTGACCCGTAATATGATTATTTATGGTCAAGGTGCAATTCGCTGTCACCCGTTTGTACTTACCGAACTAGGTGCGTGCGAAATTGAAGACCGTGAAGAAGCGCTAAACGTATTTGATAAAGCATTAATGGGTCACATTGGCTTTACCATGTCTAACCTTGTGCGCACTAAATGGCTCGCGTTAACGGGGGCTCGTTTTACAAGTGTGCCGTACAAAGACGAAACCGCTGAGTTTTACCGTATAGCGTCGCGCTTTAGTGCATCACTTGCACTTATGTCTGACATTAGCATGGCAGTATTTGGTGGCTCACTAAAACGTAAAGAGCGTATTTCTGCTCGCTTAGGTGACTTACTAAGCTACCTATACTTAGTGTCTGCAACGCTTAAACGTTATAACGACGAAGGCCGTAAAAAAGAAGACTTCCCGTTAGTACAGTGGAGCTGTCAAGATCACCTGTATCATTGTCAACGCGCACTTGCTGATTTAATTAATAACATGCCTTCTGCTCCACTGCGTGGCGTATTAAAAGTATTGTTATTCCCGTTTGGCCGTCCGGTTCGTAAACCTACCGACCAACTTGAACACAAATTAGCGCAAATACTACAAGTACCTAGCGAAACGCGTAATCGTTTGGCAAGCTATGTGTATTTAACAAATGAGCCGCTTAACCTTGTAGGCCGTCAAGAGCAAACGCTTAAAGACGTACTTGAAGTTGAGCCATTATTTGACCGTGTATGTAAAGAAAAAGGCCTTAAACTGCCATTCTTTCAGCTTGATAAAGTAGCGCAAATGGGTCTTGAGGCTGGTATTTTAAGCCAAGCAGAAGCTGACAAGTTAGCAGCTGTAGAACAAGCTCGTTTAGACGTTATAAACGTTGACGACTTTGATCCTGCTGATTTACTCGCTGGTAAAGCAGCTCGTAATAATAAACCTAAAAAAACTGATGCCGCTAAATAAGCCCAGCATCTACTTTTAAGTTATAAAAGCCAGCACATTATGTGCTGGCTTTTTTATGTGTAAGATTTTGATACACTTTTGTTGTACATAAAACCAGCTGCTTATTGCGTTTAAAAACTGTTCAGGTAAAACTGCTATAAATACTTTAACCTAAATTCGGGTTATAAAAACAACAGTGAAGGAACGTAACAATGAAGCAAATTATTAAACTTACAATAATTACATGCGCAGTTACCCTAGCGCTCTCTGGTTGCAGTGAATCAACCAACTCATCCTCATATACAGCCCCGCTAACCAGCTCTAAAGCGCATGTAAAAGAACTGAGCACCTACTCAGCTGAAACATTTTTTGATACCACCTCAATTATGGGGAGTAGCTTTTCACCCCATGGCGATAAAATTTTAGTCAGTAGTGATGAAAGTGGCATTTACAGCCTATATGAGGTTAATGTCCAAACAGGCGGCAAAACTCGCTTAACCGATTTTACCGACAGTACCTACCCTATCCGCTATTTTCCAAATGATGAGCGAGTGTTGTTTACAAAAGACACGGGCGGTAACGAACGCTTTCATATTTATGTACGCGAAACTGACGGCACAGTAAAAGACTTAACCCCAGGGGATGAAACCCGTGCTAGTTTTGCCGGCTTCACTAAAAATGCCAGCCAATTTTTTATTACCAGCAATCAGCGTGATGCTAAGTTTATGGATTTATATCGCGTTAATAGTAAAACCTATAAAGTAACGCCTGTTTATCAAAATACTTTAGGACTAAATGTAGGTGCAATAAGCCCAAATGGTCGTTTTATTGCGCTGTCTAAAAGTAATAGCAACAAAGACAGCGATACCTTTATTTTAGATACTTATACTAAAACACTAAAGCCACAGTTAATTTCAAAACACCATACACCTGCTCAATACAGCCCTGAAACCTTCTCTGCCGATAACAAATACTTATACTACTCTACAGACGCTAAAGGTGAGTTTTCGCAGATGTGGCGTTATGACCTAGCTTCTGGCGAGCACAGCCCAGCTTTAGCCGATGACTGGGACGTAAGCTTTATTTATTTTTCAACGTCGGGGCGCTACCAGGTAAGTGGTGTGAACGCCGATGCCAGCACTAAAGTAACCGTGATCGATACGCAAACGAATAAAGAAATTGCCATGCCTAAGCTACCGGCAGGTAATTTACGGGGTGTGAGCTTTTCAGCTGATGAGCAAAGCATGGCCTTTTATTTAAATTCAGACACTGCACCTAGTAATTTATTTGTATGGCAAGTAGGCAGTAATAACACGCAGCAATTAACTAATACCCTCAGTAAAAAAATTAATCAAAACGATTTAGTGCAAAGCACTATAGTACGCTTTAAGAGCTTTGATGGTTTAGAAATACCAGGTGTTTTATATAAACCCAAGCAAGCGAGTAGCACCAACAAAGTGCCTGCGTTAATTTGGGTGCACGGTGGGCCAGGCGGACAAAGCCGTACCGGTTATAGTGCGATGCAACAGCATTTGGTAAATCATGGTTATGCCATTTTTGCAGTTAATAATCGAGGCAGCTCGGGCTATGGTAAAACCTTTTTTCATTTAGATGATAAAAAGCACGGCACCGATGACCTACAAGATATTGTATACGGCAAAAAACATTTACAGAGCTTAGAGTGGGTCGATACCGATAAAATTGGCATTATGGGTGGTAGCTATGGCGGCTTTATGACCGCGGCAGCCCTTGCCTTTGAACCCGAAGAGTTTAAAGTTGGGATTAATATTTTTGGAGTAACCAACTGGGTACGTACACTTAATTCTATTCCATCTTGGTGGGAGAGCTTTAAAAAGTCGCTGTACGACGAAATGGGCGATCCGGCAACAGACGGGGATCGTCACCGCGCCATTTCACCGTTATTCCACGCTAGAAACATCATTAAGCCACTTATGGTTATTCAAGGCGCTAACGATCCGCGCGTGTTACAAGTTGAAAGTGATGAGCTTGTAGCTGCAGTTAAAGCCAATGGCGTACCAGTTGAGTATGTATTGTTTGACGATGAAGGTCATGGTTTTAGCAAAAAAGAAAATCGGATCACGGCATCAAACGCTTACTTGAAATTTTTAGAGCAGTATTTAAAAGCTGAATAAGTTTGCACTGATTAATTTATGCCTGCATTTTTGTGGGCTTTTTTATGTGCTAAGAAATGTAATTTATGATTTTGATTGTATTCAACTTGTTATTGAGGAAATAACAAGTGGCGGAGTGGACGGGACTCGAACCCGCGACCCCCGGCGTGACAGGCCGGTATTCTAACCAACTGAACTACCACTCCGCAGTGGTATGTGCATGGGGTAATGCACTTACTAATTTTGTTACTGATATCAAATGGCGGAGTGGACGGGACTCGAACCCGCGACCCCCGGCGTGACAGGCCGGTATTCTAACCAACTGAACTACCACTCCGCAGAGATATCATATTACTTTTACTTTACTTGTATTACTTAATTTGTTGGCGGAGTGGACGGGACTCGAACCCGCGACCCCCGGCGTGACAGGCCGGTATTCTAACCAACTGAACTACCACTCCAGCATACAAATTTTATACTATAACAATGTTTAAATAGTTGGCGGAGTGGACGGGACTCGAACCCGCGACCCCCGGCGTGACAGGCCGGTATTCTAACCAACTGAACTACCACTCCAGCGTATATTTAAACTGTTATCTTTTTTCTTATTGGCGGAGTGGACGGGACTCGAACCCGCGACCCCCGGCGTGACAGGCCGGTATTCTAACCAACTGAACTACCACTCCAGAATAAGAATATGTTTTACAACCATATGTTGTGTAAGCGTTGGCGGAGTGGACGGGACTCGAACCCGCGACCCCCGGCGTGACAGGCCGGTATTCTAACCAACTGAACTACCACTCCAGTTTTGCTTACAAGTTTTCGAAAATTGGCGGAGTGGACGGGACTCGAACCCGCGACCCCCGGCGTGACAGGCCGGTATTCTAACCAACTGAACTACCACTCCACATTTTCGTTGCTGTTTGAGTCTCCCCTGACAGCGGCGTGAATAATACGAACCAGCCCCTATTTCGTCAAGGGCTTTTTCGCTTTTATTTAGGTTTTTTAGTCATCTGTCATCGAAAGGTTTAAAATTTCACCGCTTTTGTCATTTTTTGAGCCGTTTTTAGTACTTTGCTTTTTTTCAGAATTACCAACATCGTCATTTGTTGTTGTCTTTTTATTTATAAAAGGCAGCTTCACTTTAAATTTAAGCGATTTTTTCTGTACAAAAATACGAATTGCCAGCCAACCCATTAATAAAACGCACAGATTTCCAACAATAATTAAGCTGAGTAAAACCCAATTCGCTATTTTTTCTGCTACGGGTTCACTCTCAATCATTAAATCAGGTGGAATTATGGTCGCTGGATCAACTGCTGGTACCGCTTCTATTGGGCGTGCAATTTCAAATTTGTACGTTGGCAGCGTTGCCATAAACTCACGACCCTTTATATTTGTGCCAAAAATAGACAGCTCGACACTATATCGACCCCAACCATAATTTTTAATTGCTAACTGCCTCGTATGTTGTGCATCCGACTCTATACTAAACATTTGCTCTTCGTTATTAGGGTAGTAAATTTTACCCTGCATAATTACGGTTTCTGGCTTAACTATTGTGTCATCTAAATTAATAGCTAAAAGGTGCTCGTTACTTTCTTGCTCTGCTAGCGTCATGTCGTAACTTACTGGGGCAGAATGTACCACAATGCTGCTTTGCACTATTCGACGTTGTAATAAGGGGGTTGCTATGTAGAGTTCGGGGATCCATTCTCCTTCGGGAAAGTCTAATTTAAACTCGCCCGTAAAAACGCCATCGTTTGGGCGTTCGTCAAACCCTCGGCCATCATCTTTAAATTCAGCGACTTCTTGAGTACTGGCTCCAAAATTAGCAGCCTCTGCACTATTAGTACTTACAAAATCAACATTTAAGGTAACGACATCTCTAAATAGATTGGCATTTATGGGAGCACCGTCATTTAAAATTTTTCCGGTGATTTTTATTGTCTCGCCTCGAAACAGCATTTCCGGTAACGGCTCTGCCTCAAGTGATACCTGGCCTAATACGACAATGCGGCTGTCGGGTAAGATATTACCTATAACTTGCCAAGGGCCAGCCATGGGGTTGCGTATGGTAACCAAATCATAACTAAGCTCGTCATGCCAACTTAAGTCAGGGTTTTTAACTGATTCGGTAGCAAAATATTTACTGCCATCGGGCCTTACTAAAATAACAGCCGGTGAGCCTGGTTTTCTAAAAAAAAGTAAGGTTATTTCAGCTACTTTACTATCAATACGAAAACGATTATCTAATAAAGGGATTTCATTTTGCCTCCCATCACGCTTTAGTACTTCAACTTGTTTAACGCCATATGCGCTGGTTGCAAAAAAACTAGCAGATACTAATGCGGTTACCAAATAAAAGGTTTTCATAATATGGCCTTAATCAGCGCGCCATATACAGTGGCCGCCTTCATTATTAACAATATCTAATCGTGCTTCGTGTGCAGCTTGTTCTGCCTCACTGGCGCTTAATACTACAAGAGGTGCTCTTTGGGCGCTTAAGCGTCGTATTCCGCCTTTTTGCTGATCGGTATCGTCATTTTTATTTTGATTCAAATTTAGCTTAACTTGTCCGCCAGTCATTGCTAGGTAAACGTCAGCTAATATTTCAGAATCCAGTAATGCGCCGTGCAAGGTTCGCTTAGCGTTATCTACGTCGTAACGACGGCATAGCGCATCTAGGTTGTTCTTTTGTCCTGGATGCAAGTCACGCGCCATTTTAAGCGTGTCGAGTACTTGACAGAAAGTGGCCGTTTTAGGATAGCCCTGGTTAAGCAGAGAAAATTCGTTATCCATATGGCCAATATCGAACGGCGCATTATGAATAACCAGTTCTGCACCCTTAATATAATCAAAAAACTCTTGAGCAATTTGATGAAACAATGGTTTATCACGTAAAAACTCATTAGTGATACCGTGAACATCTATTGCTTCTTCTTCACTGTTGCGCTGCGGGTTAATATACACATGAAAGTTATTGCCGGTTAAGCGGCGATTTACTAATTCAACACACCCTATTTCGATAATACGATGCCCTTGTTTAGGGTCGATGCCGGTGGTTTCTGTATCTAAAACTATTTGTCTGCGTGCCATATCGAATTAATCCTGACTCTGGTATCTTTCTATAATCACTTTATTGTACATAATATCAAGGTAAAACAGTGGAAAAAACCGTAGAGATTTATACCGATGGTTCGTGTTTAGGTAATCCAGGCCCCGGTGGTTATGGTATATTCATGATTTATAACGAACATGAAAAAAAATTGAGTCAAGGTTATAAACTAACAACTAATAATCGCATGGAAATGCTGGGGGCAATTGTGGCTCTGGAAGTATTAACTCGCCCATGTGTTATTAATATCACTACCGATAGCCAATATGTGAAACAAGGTATTGAGTCTTGGATCACGAATTGGAAAAAGCGCGGCTGGTTAACCTCAGCTAAAAAACCAGTAAAAAATGTCGACTTATGGAAACGCCTCGATTTAGCGTGCGCTAAACACACCGTAACCTGGAAATGGGTTAAAGGGCATAGCGGTCATAAATACAATGAAATTGTAGATGACTTAGCGCGCGATGCCGCTGGCAGTAAAGATTTACTCGATGATGTAGGTTATCAACCTTAAAGCTGATTAGCACATACCAAATTACTTTTTATTTTGCTCACAATGCTTTAAGTGTTGCTTTGAGGTTTGTCTAAGGCCCCCTTCTACTGTTGTAAAGCGCGGGCGAGCATGCCACTTAGGTTTAATGGGTGTGAGCGGTGCAACACGTTTACGTGCCACCAGCATGTAAACACTGCCCATAGGTTTTAAGTATTGTTTGGTAAAGCTACGCCAAAACGCAAAACGCGACAATCTATTACCTCGCGCCAGTGATGAGTAAATAAAGCGCTCATCACTCACTATTTCAAATCCCAATAAATTTAGCCAATCTTTAACCCGTGCAGGGGTAAAAAAACGCCCTGTCCATGGCAGTTTCTGGCCACTAAATGGCAGTAATTGGGCAAGCCCACATAAACTAAACGGATTAAAGCCTGTTAGCACAATATACCCACCTGGAATTAAAGTGCGATGTGCTTCGCGTAAAATATGGTGAGGATCTGAGTGATACTCTAAGCAATGGCTTAAAATACATGCATCAATAGTGTGCTCATAAAATGGTAATTCGTCTATATCGGCAATAACGCCGGTGTGAGCGCCCGCTTGCGCTACGCACACTTGGTGTTTTATTAAACATTTACTGGTGTTTAGCTCGCCACTCAAACTACCTAACTTAAGCATATGGTAGCCAAACATACGGGGGAGCCACGGCGCTAATTTACGTTCAATCTCACAGCGTAAATAATCCCCATGAGGAAACTGCTGCCATGACAACGGTTTAGGTCCTTCTTGAAAACTAAGGGCTGGTTTCATTTTATGAGCTCGTTATACTAGGTGTTAACTGTCACTTTATAGAGCAACGTTACATGGTGCAAGTCAAAGCAATTAAAGCCTTTTCAGATAATTATATTTGGTGCTTAACTACAAGCAATAATACGCAAGCTTGGGTAGTCGATCCGGGCCAAGCAGAGCCAGTACTTGATTATTTGGCGCAGCATAATTTAACCTTGGCGGGTATTTTAATTACCCATCATCATTACGACCATACCGATGGCGTAGCAAAGCTGGTTAGCGAAAACCCAAATATTGCTGTATACGGCCCAACTAACAGCCCGTTTAAGGGGATTACTCAGCAACTTACTGATGGCCAAAGTATTACAGTGCTTAATACTGCTTTTAATATTATAGCGACACCCGGGCATACTCTAGATCATATTTGTTATGTTAATGAACAACTTGCCTTTACTGGTGATACTTTATTTAGTGGTGGTTGTGGGCGTTTATTTGAAGGCTCTGCAGAGCAAATGTGGCACTCGTTTAATAAACTGCGCGAATTACCTGCTGATTGCAAAGTTTACTGTACTCACGAATACACTCAAGCTAACCTCGCTTTTGCAACAGCCATTGAACCGCGTAACCCAGAGCTACTTGCCTATAGTAAAAGAGTAGATGAACTGCGCAGCAAAAATGAAATTACTTTACCAAGCACTATCGGCCAAGAGCTAAAAATAAACCCCTTTATGCGCAGCGATTTACCTAACATTACTGAACTATTACCAAAAGAATTTTGCTCGGTTACAAAAAACAATGAACCTTGGGAAAACTTTGCGGGTCTGAGAAAGTTCAAAGACCATTTTTAATCCGCTAACCAATAGCCACATGTACTTTTTGTTTAGCAATCAAAAAGTTAAAATTAGCATTTGATTATTGCTAAGTGTTTTAAAAGGTCACAAGTGGCAATGTTAGCTCATAACGGGTAGTATTCGCCGAGTTTTTTACCCCATGTATTGGTATTTATGAATAAATCTCCCCTATTACTGGTTTTAGTATTAGCACTAAGCGGCTGTCAAACGTTAACAAACGTAAACACTGACTCGCAAGCCGCAACTCAAGCAAATAAGCAGCTTGGAGGCGCAAGTCCACACGATATTAGCAATGCATTAATGAGCAGCGCCAAGTATCAACACGTTAAAGATACTGACACTGAAGCACCTATTTTTGATGATGTATGGGAGCGTATTCGTTACCAGCTTTCAATAGAGGTGCCGCAAAATCGCCCCGTAGTTACCGAGCGTAACTATTATGCAAAGCACCAATCTTATTTAAATCGTATTTCGAAGCGTGCCGAACCTTATTTGCATTTTATTGTTGAAGAAATAGAAAAACGTGAAATGCCTATCGAAATTGCACTGCTGCCTATTGTAGAGAGTGCTTTTGATCCGTTTGGTTACTCGCATCGCACAGCGTCGGGTATTTGGCAATTTATGCCACAAACCGGTGAGCGTTTCGATTTAAAGCAAAACTGGTGGTATGACGGGCGTCGCGACATAGTACAATCAACTCGCGCTGCGCTTGATTACTTGTCGTATTTACACAAAACCCTTGAGGGCGATTGGCTCAATGCCATTGCAGCTTATAACTCGGGTGAAGGTCGCTTGTTGCGCGCGATTAAAAAGAATCGCAAAAAACACTTGCCGACCGATTTTTGGTCACTTGATTTACCTAGCGAAACCACCGCCTATGTACCAAAATTATTAGCACTGGCCGACTTGTTAAAGCGCTCAGATGACTTTAACGTGACGTGGAATCCTATTATAAATGCACAAGTTGTTGAAGTAGTTGAAATTGGTTCGCAAATTGACTTAGCACTCGCTGCAGAAATGGCCGATATAACACTCACTGAGTTGTATAGGTTAAACCCTGGTTTTAATCGTTGGGCAACCGATCCTAATGGCCCGCATTCTTTACTATTACCGGTTGATAAAGCTGAGCAGTTTAGTCAAAAATTAGCTAATACTGATATTAAAAACCGCTTACGCTGGCAGCAATATACGGTTGAGCGTGGCGACAGTTTATCGGTTATTGCCAAAAAGTTTACCACCAGCACCAGTGCAATCCGATCATTAAATAAGTTAAGCTCAAATACAATTAGAGTCGGTCAGCAACTATTAGTGCCACTAACTGATGGCGCAATTAATAGCGAACATTTACCAGAGCAAATGCGCTCTGCGGCTAATAATACCAGCCGTACTAAGCTTTCGCATACGGTTAAAAGTGGTGATACGCTGTGGGATATTAGTCGTGAATACGATGTCACTATGGATGAGCTTGCAAAGTGGAATAAGCTGAAGAAAAGCGCCACATTGCGTTTAAATCAAAAGCTAACGGTATATAAATCTGCTAATAAAGCAAAGACAGCAGCAAACACTACGCATCGTACAATTACGTATAAAGTGCGCCGTGGTGATTCGTTAGCGCGTATTGCGTCTAAGTTTAACTTAACTGTAAACGACATTATAAAGTGGAATAGTTTAGCCGGACAAAAGTATTTACAGCCGGGGCAAAAGCTTAAATTAAAAGTAGATGTTAGAAGCAGTTAAACTGCAACAGGTAAAACTAAGGCGCTTATAGCGCCTTAGTTATTTTAGGCTTGTGCTAATATTGCTTTAAGGGTGCTTTGTTTTGCAATAATATCTTTATAAAGCGCAAACTGATTTTGCGCCCGCTCTAAATTATGATTGGCATGTTTGATTGAAAAATAATTATCGCCATCAATATAATCTGTTAAAAATCGCAGGCCTATCATAAAGGTCATCACTTTAGCACCTAGCCAAAAGCTTTGTTTTTCTTGCTCGGTGATCAGGCCTTTTAATGGCTCTACGTAACCTTTAACTATGGCTGCAAATATTTCTTCGCGCACACCTACATTACTTAAATCGGTGGAGTCTTCTTGCTCTGGTGAGCAAAAGGTGCGTACCATATCACCAAAGTCGTAAAGCCAATACCCTGGCATACAAGTGTCTAAATCGATTACCGCTTTAGCATTATGTGATTGCTCACAAAACAGCATGTTATTTATTTTTGTATCGTTATGACAAGGCCTTACCGGTATAGATCCTGCTAATGCTTGGAGTTCATCAATGAGTGTAAATTGCGATAAACAAAAATCAACCTCAGCTTGGCAACTAGCTAAGCGCTGCTCTGGGTCAAGACTAACTGCAGTTTTAAACGTCTGTGCACGCATGGCTAAGTTATGAAAGTCAGGGATCACATGGTGCAATTGTTCTGCATCAAAATCCTCTAGCGCCACAGCAAATTGACCAAAGGCATTCGCCGCAGTTTGCGCTTGGGTAGCATTAGTGACTACATCGTCGCTGTAACTGCCACCAATAAACTCTAGTGCTCGCCATACCCCCTGATCACAGTTAACTAAATAGTCATTATTAATAGTCGCTACGTGGCGAATAATATCTAAGTTGTACTCACCCAATTGCTGCTTGCTAGTTAGGTGTTGCTCTATTAAACGGGCATTTTTTACGAGTAAACCGGGCTCAGGAAACACATCAACATTGAGCTTTTGTACTACTAGCGACTTTTTAGCAGTGCTAAGTAACCATGTACTATTGATCAGCCCACTACCGATTGGTTTGATACTGATATGCTGATTGCCTACGCCAAAACTTTCAGACAAATGAACCGCGATGGGATTTAGCTGCATAGCTATTTTGCTACCTAAAAATAAAATAACTCAGATAATAAAGGTGAGCTTAGGGTAACACTCACCTTTATTAATAATTAAAGCTTACTAAGCCAATTTTTTAACCACGGCTCGGTAACCGGCCAAGGTTCAAAGTCTTCGCAGGCATCAACTTCTAAGCGGTTACCAACAGGCTTAGCTTGTAAGTCACGTAATAATTCATCAAAGCTGCGCCCTGCACCACAAAAGGTGTCGCCGTAGCTTCTGTCGCCCATGGCAATAATTCCAAATGGCTTGTCGGTTAACATAGGAAAAGTACTATTTAACTGATTATAAAAATCAGCCAAGTTATCAGGCACATCGCCTTGGCCGGTTGTTGAGGTGATAATTAAAATATGTGATGCACTTTGAATGTCGCTCAACACTGGCTCATTAAATACCGTAACGCCATGCCCAGCTTGCTCTATTGTTGTGGCTACTTCGTCACTTAAACGCTCTGCACCGCCATATACGCTGCCTACAAAAATACTAATATGTGCCATTAATTAATAATCCTTTTCTTCATCTGGCCAACCTAGTTGTTTGCAAATGCTGAGCATTGCATCACCTAGTGGCGCTTTAATTGTTATTGATTCATTACTATAAGGGTGCACAAAGCTAAGCTCAGTTGCAAATAACATTAATCTGCGCAGCTCAAAATGCTCCCTAAAAAATTGATTATGCTGATTATCACCATGGTTTACATCGCCAATGATAGGCAGTGATAAATGCTTTAAATGCCGACGAATTTGATGTTTACGCCCCGTTTTAGGAAAACATTCTACGAGGGAATAGCGCACCGTTGGGTACTTGCCAATAGGAATAGGCAAGGCTGCTTGGTGCAAGCAGTTAAACTGAGTTTGCGCTTCTTGTGGCGCTTTGTCTTGATCGGCAAACTTATCTGCTATTTTGTCCAGCTCTTCTTTTAGTGGTTTATCTAAAAATACCGACTCGGGTGCAAAACCACGTACTAAGGCTAAATAGCGTTTACTAATAGTGCCTTCAATAAATAACTGATTCATATCGCGGGCCGCTTCTGAACTTAACGCAAACAGTAACACCCCCGATGTGGGTCTATCGAGCCTATGTACCGGAAAAACATGCTGCCCAAGTTGATCGCGCAGCATTTGCATAGCAAACTGGGTTTCGTGCTTATCTAAAAACGAACGATGCACTAATAAGCCTGAGGGTTTATCTATGGCTACGTAGTTTTCATCCTGATACAAGATAGTCAGTTCGCCATACTCAATTGGTATTGGGCGCTCACTCATTTGGATCTCCTAAAAAGGCATCGAGAGCTGTTAACAGAGTAATAATTTCATCGCTGCCTTTTTTACTCGCAAGCGTCATTTGTGCCATAGGAGCAATTGCAAAGTTGCGCGGCAATGGCTGCTTATCAATAATTAGCTGCTCAACTTTTTCAATAAATACAAACTGTAACCATTGTTCAAATGCCATGGTGTCGTGACAAAAAGGCACGTTTGATTGTAATGCTTCTACTGCTATTGGCTCATTTTGCCAAAGCTGATGCTTTTTTAAAAGTGCCCTTAACTGCACTAAATAAGCTTGGGTTTGCTGGTACATAACCGCCCTCTTAAAACTAGATGAAGTAATAATACCATTTGTATTTATTAAGAGGGAAATTATAGTAACTGAAAATACCCGCTTAATATTACCCCCGCTTGCTCAGTTATTTAGCAAAATCAAAACTCAAACTCTATAAGCGCGGTTCCCTCAACCTTTGCTATGGCGTATAATTGACGCAATTTTGTAGTAAAAACAATTGAGAAAACGATGAGTAAGCAAATAGCGACATTAGGGCAGCTTTTAGATAATGCAGGTACTCAGTGGCGCGCGTTTGATATTGGTAGACACATAACTAAGCTTGATAAAAAACAATTTTTAGCCATAGAGCAAGCACAAGTCCCTTACCCATATCCGCTTGCTGGTCATGCGTGGTTAGCTATTCAGTTTTGGGATAGTAAAGCGAGTAAAGAACCTTATGTATGGTTTTTGAAATTTCCAGTAGATGAGCAAAGCAAACTGGTGAGTGCGAGTCGCGATCACTTTGCCGACATGGTAATTGAAGCACTCGGCACACAACTTACCGGTGAGCAAGCCGATGGTAAACTTGATAACAATCCTTATGTTTTTACACCAAACGCTAATAAATTAGCAGCCTTTAATGCGCAACTTAAAGTACTATTAAAACAACCTGCATCACAGTATTACGAGCATACGCAGCTGTACTTTAGTGGTAAGCTGGGTTTTGAAAATTGGCAAAGTGTGGCATTACAAGGCATTGCCGATTTTGCACTGCGCCTCGATAATGAGACTAACTTAGCTAATTTACAAAAAGCCTGGCCTCATTTGCCCGTTGAGGTATTACAGCCCCTTAGCGCCATGCTTGAGCATGTAGAAATACCGCCCTCATTAAGTCAATTACTAGTAGAGTTCGGCCAAGCGGCTATAAAAAATAACGACCCGTTTGCTGTTACAGTAGCGCTACGTTCGCTTTCTAAAGCGCAAGCGCAAGGCTTAACCGCCCAATTGGTCGATAGCGTATTAACTTCATCGGTTAATCAAGATGCTGACGTACTGCTCACTATTGCTGGGCGTTGTTTTAAACAACTAGAAGACCCTGAACGCTTGCATGTATTTATGGACAACTGTGCACACCATCAACAAATTACTGAACTATTTGTGAGTGTTTTTGCTGATTTAGTTGCAATACCCACCATTCGCCCGCATTTATTAGGCTTATTACGTAAAGAAAATCGTAGCGAAACCCTCGCGCGTGCAATTGGAAGGTTATTCTCTTAAATGGCAAGTTTATGGACGTTCATACTTATTGGTAGTGTAATTTACTTATTTTGGCTAAACCGAAAGGTAGCCGAGGCGGCGAACGTTCATGCTAAACGCCAAAGCGAACAACTGCAGGTGCAATTAATGAGCGTTGCCTGTAGTAAACGCCGCTTTGGCTTTTTAAAAAGTGGTAAACCTGGAGTGAAAAGCGAATTTATTTTTGAGTTTTCAAGTGATGGCGAAAATGCCTATCAGGGAATACTGATCATGGAAAATGAGTATTTAAAAAGTGTGGTTATTCCACCGCATAAAATATAACCTTTATACTGCGCTAAAAGTTTAATTTAGGGTAAGGTTTAATTTAAAAATAAGTAAAACACAAAAAACTAAGGCGTAACTAAAGTTACGCCCCAATTGACAAACATCCTGTTAGGTATCCTTTACCTGTGTAATCCGTATTATCATCCTCTGAACGAGCAAACAACCTTGTTCACCCTCACATTGCATCCTGCAATATCCTCTTGCCACCTTGGCTGTCCTGCGTAAACTAACGCTCCGGCTACTTCCTGTAGCGCCATCCTTGATTATCCCTTAGTAGCTCCTGCCACTTAAGCGCATCATGCACTTTCCTACTCATCCTTGCATCCGTGTTAACTTGTCCGTTTTGCTTCTTGCTAGCGTCTGCTATGTTGCCTACTTCCGTATCCTTGGCAATCACTCAATCATTGAGCTGTGTCGTCTTGACAAAGTAAAGTTTAAAGCAAATGGCTAGTAGATATAGTACCTAGCTGTTAATTATTAAATGGCATTTATATTAAAAAACACAAACTATAAAAATAACCTTACATATCAATCAAATAGGTAAGGAATAACTATTTCAATGCAATTTAAACTGACAACTCGCACAGTGATGTGAGATATATCTCACGGTCATATGTCCGTTTTGGGATGTAAACCACCAATGCAGGCTACCTTATAACCTAAATTAAATTTAGTTTTTTGACTTAAATAACAATTCGCCCGCAATCTTATTAAAAGTAAGCTGCTTAAAGCTTTCAAACCCTTCGGTTTTAAAAAATTGAGTATGCTCTTTGCGCGTTACAAACACCGCCATACCTGTAGACTCAGCATTAGATTGAATTAGGTCATTTAGGCCTCTTAATAAATAACGCCCAAACCCTTGGCCATGAAAATGCGGATCGACCGCAATAAAAGCTAAAAAATAGTAGTTGCCCTGCTGCTCTAGTGCATCTCTAATTGTTTGCTCTTTATCTATTAGTTGATTGGTTTGTAAGTAACCAGCACTTAACATTAGCTTTAAGCGCCAATGCCAATAACGCTGCGCCTGTAATTGGCTGTTTGATTCGAACACGCAGGCAACGGCTTTGAGCTTATCGTTACGATATAAACCAATAAGCGGCTGCTTTTCTTGCCAAAAGCTGCTTAGCTCTTCGCGAATTAATGACCGAAGTTTTTTTTCGTAGGCCGATTTACTCTCTTGCTCGTAATTGAGCATAGTTTGTAAAATAGGATCGTCGTGGTACGCCTGATAAATTAAACTCGCGGCAATACTTATATCTTCTGCGGCTAAATACTGTACGCTAAATGTATCGGCTTGGGTGGTCACAGTCATTATTATTCCTTTTTTGTATTAGAACAACACATCATTATTTTCGCCTTATGATTAAACCATTAGCTTGGCGCTATAATCACTAACTTAATGCGATTGGGTTTACTCATAGCTACAACTTACACACATAATAAATTTATATTTGTTCTCTAAATAAGCGCTTTATTTACTTACTTTCTAAACTATAGCTGTAAAGTTATTAATGGTAAATTCAGCGTGAGTTTAGCTGGCTTAGGCTATAGTTTATTTATAATCTTATTTTGACACGCTAGGAGCACAACATGGATACAACAAAGCACGATATAAATACACTGTTTGCACAACTTGGCTTACCTAGTTCTGAAGCTCAGATTGATGCTTTTATTGCTTCCCATGCGATTGAAGATACAACGTTAATACAAGATGCACCTTTTTGGGATGAATCTCAACAGCATTTTTTAGCTGAATCACTCGCAGAGGACAGTGATTGGAGTGAAGTTATTGATGAGCTTGATGTACGCCTTCGCCAAGGCAATTAATTTTAAGGTAATTGATTTAATTTGGGACATTTAATGTGCCCCTCCCTATTTATTGTTACTATAGCCTCCACGCAGCAGCTTCATGCTGCGTACCTATTTATACTAAAGAGTTATAAACCTAATGAATGCTGCTGTATTTGATGCAATTAAAGTCCTTCTTGATGAAGGCAAAGTACCTACTGTCGCGCTTACTAAAAGTCGTTTAATTAAGCCTGTGCCTATGCCTGTTATTATTGCGGCGGTGAGTCAGTATAAAAACAATCCAGATTCAATTTATAACTTAATGAAAAGCCAAGTACAACCGAGTAGTAGCGATTCTAAAACTTCGCAGCTAGACAGAATTGAAGAAAAGCTCGACCGGTTACTTACCCTGCTAGAAAAATAATAATTCGAGACTATAAATGTTCGTTGTTGATTTAACCTTTGATTGCTACCAAGACACCACTTTAGAGAAAGCCGAACAAGCTATTAATCGCTTGGTTAATGCGCTACGTTTTAATGGCCAAATAATGGGCGAAGAATTTCCTACTGTTTTAAAGGATGGTTACTTTATTACCCGTGTTATGTGCCCAAACGAAGATGCCATGCACCCGCTTAACAATAGTCCATTTGTAAAACACAGCATTGAGCAATTGCACAGCGCTGGTTTACTTGCGCCAAAAGTAAAAATTATTGGTCAAGATATTCATTCTAATGGGTCTGATTGCTGCGCCGAGCCTTCTAGCTATATTTTATACACCACTTATGTGCATACTTGTAGCCCACTTTATTGTGGTGACGACTTTTTACCGGTACCGCTATTTCGGATCCCAGCAATTGCTAATGGTGATTATAAAACCTTAATTAAATGGCAGGAAGACTGGCAAGCCTGCGATCAAATTCAAATTAATGGCGCAACACGCTGTGAGTTTCCTGCTCTTGAAGAAATTTCGAGTATTAAAAGCGACTTATTCCGCCGCGGTAAAGACATTACTAAACGAATTAGCTTTTTAACTAAAAAACCTGTGTATTACTATATATACCGCGTAGGTGGCACCGATAAAACTTCTGAACTAGAGCGTAAATGCCCAAGCTGTAATGGCGATTGGAGGTTACCTGAATCCTGGTTTGGATTATTTGATTTTAGGTGTGAGCCCTGTGCCTTAGTGTCTAACATATCGTGGGACTTTCAATAAGTTAAAGATATTATTAATGTATTAGCTCGATATTAAAATTAATTCCGAGCTAATACTTTATACTAAATCGCTTTAAGGTAATTAACGCCTGTTTTAATTAAACCTCAAGCGCTTGCAAAAATTCTTCTATATTGGCAGCAAGCACATGATGCGTTTTTTTGCCTACGTACTCTAAGCACACTTCACCGCTGTGCAATAACACACTTACTAACAAATCATCTTGTGCTGTTAACCCTATAAATACTGTTTCAGGTTGTTTAAGTTTACGCTTCATTAAAACGTGGCCAGTTATATTTTGTTGCAATAAATCAAAGTCATCGCTATTCCATGCCTGTAACAATTCAACTTGGTGACCATCAATACTGGCTTGAATATTGCCACCATACATATGCCCATAAAGCGCATTTAAGCCACTTGGAAATGTAACATCCAATGCCTTAGCTAAATCATTAAGCGAGCCTGCAGGTTGCTGCAGCACAGCTTGCCACTGAATATTACCTTGTTGATCAACATTACCTATTTCACATGGGCTTGGCCATTGTTCATCGTGCACCATAAGTGGATGTTTTTGCGTGTTTTTTAAGGTTTTGTCATTAAACCTTTGGTGTAGCTGGGTTAACTGCAATACAACAGACATACTATGAAACTCATTTAAATTAGATATAATGCCGCTATTGTAACTATTTAAGGGCAAACATGACAGATTACAGCAATTCTCCCGACCTTAAAGGCAGTGTGTTAGGCCAATCAACTGAATATATAGATCAATATACTCCAAGCTTACTTTTTCCAATTGCACGCAAGCTAAATAGAGATGCTTTAAATATTGACGAAGCCGCTTTACCATTCAAAGGCCAAGACATTTGGACTGGTTACGAGCTGTCGTGGTTAAACGCCAAAGGCAAGCCGCAAGTCGCTATCGCTGTATTTACTTTTGCCTGCCAAAGCAGTCATCTTGTTGAATCTAAGTCGTTTAAACTGTATTTAAATAGCTTTAACCAAACTCGATTTAACAGCCGTGATGAAGTGAAACAGCATTTAGTTAAAGATCTAACCGCCGTGGTTAACAGCTTAGTGCAGGTAACTTTATACAATGCAGATGAGTATAACTGCCTTCCTTACACCCCATTACCTGGTGAGTGTATTGATGATTTAGATATCGAAATTGATAACTACGATATTGACGCTCATTCTCTAAAATCGCAAAGCAATAAAACAGTAACCGAAACCCTGCATAGCCACTTACTTAAGTCTAACTGCTTAATTACCTCACAACCCGATTGGGCAAGTGTAATTATTCGTTATACAGGTGAGCAAATATGCAGAGAGTCGTTACTGCGCTATTTAATTTCGTTTAGAACCCATAATGAGTTTCATGAACAATGCGTGGAGCGTATTTATAGCGATTTAAGCACTCAGCTCAGCATTAAAAATCTTGAAGTTTATGCTCGCTATACGCGCCGTGGTGGCCTTGATATAAATCCGTATCGCTCAACTCATAATAACGACACGCCATTTGCAGTTAAAATTAACCGCCAATAAGTGTTTATTGTAATAAAAAAGGAGCCTAGGCTCCTTTTTTATTCACTACGTTTGGTGGGAATAGCCACACCGCACACGTCTATATAATTAGCTGTATGTACAAACCAAGGCTCAGAGCGATTTTTTCTTGCCGCAATTAGGTTTTTAAATGCCTGTGAGTTTGTTTTCATCACTTTAAAAACACTTTTATCACTGTTATTAATGTCTTCAAGTACTTGAATATCTGTTATTGGGTTAAATTCTTTATCATTGCGAGCGGTACGCTCTAAGCGGTTAACATGCTCTATACCCTCAAGTACGCGTCCAAATACAGTGGTGTTTTTATCTAAATAACGTGGCGCTTGCCCTATAGTGATAAAGAATTCGGTGCTTGCACTATTTATATCGTTATCTCGCGCCATTGCAAATATGCCGCTGCAATGCACTTGCCAAGTTTGGGTTTGTAGTGCGTTTTGAGCAACCGCAAAACCATTTAAAAAACCAGTTATAGGTGCATAACCATCACCTTCAAGGGCTGTAATTGCCGACGGCTGTTTAGTGGTTAAATAAAACTCGGCCAAAAGTGATTTATTTGCAGTCTTAATAATCTTTTTAGCACTGCTAGCACCACCTTGAGCTACAAATCCCTCAACAAAGCGATAAACACTCGTTCCTTGATAAAAGCCTTCTCGCGCAAGCTTTTTAATATTTTTTACATGCTTTGGAGCAAGCTGCGGATTAAGCTCAATATAAGTGGCGCCTGTGGGTAAGGTTATTTTTAAAATATTTTGTGGGTTAACCACTCGCCACTCGTCCTCGGCGGCTTTAGTAATAACGTCACTGGCAGTGTGCTTTATTTTAGGCTCACCTTGTTGCGTGGTAATGCTTTGTTTATATTGTCCAGCACAGCCGTTTAATAACATCGCAGCGGCCACTGTTAACAGGTACTTTTTCATAAATTAGCGCCTTATTATTATAGTTTTACATTAGGGTCTTATCCTTAAGCTTGGTTATTACTTACTAACATCTGCTTTAACCTGTAATTATTAGTCCCAATCAAACTTATAAAGTATATCTACGTTTTGATATAGCCCACTGGTTATTTCGATATAAAACTGCGAAAGCAGCTGATAACGTATTGCCACTTCACTAAGGGAGTCAAAAATACCAACACTGTATTTTACTTGTAAGCTCGGTGCCACATAGCCTGATATTTCTACTTTTGTTTGCTCACCACTGCCTTTAGAGGTAAGGCTAACATCCGACAAACCAAACGTTTCACCCACTTTAGAAACCAGCCCTTCACTGCGGCTAACCCCCTGCGAAAGTAACAACTGAGTGAGCATAGCATCGGTGGAGCTATCGCCCTCGCCTAATGGTTGGCCATTGAGTAAATAGGCCAAAGCTTGTGCCTGATCCATCGCTGGCTCCGAAAACACTTTTAGCCTGGGTTGCTCTACATTACCTGTAAGCGTTACCCCAGCAATAACACCATTGGCGGTGTTTTCGGGATTACGAATGGCTTTAATATTTAAGTAAGGCTGCTCTATTGAGCCACTAAAGCCAACCTGGCCGGTACGAATTAACAAATCTTGGCCAAATGCTAAGTATGTACCGTTTACTAACTTAAGCTCGCCTGTGGCAATAATAGGAGTTCCTTGGCTCATTTTAATCGCCAAGTCGCCTTCTACTTTAGATTCTAGACCGAATGATTCAATTTTCACGTCATTTTTTACAATCAGTTTTAAATCTATATCGTAATCAAATGGCACTTTTTTAGTCGCTTTGGTTTTTTGATCAACGATTATTTCGTCATCGCTAACTTGCACAGCGCCCTCTGGCAGCTCTTCTATTTCAATTCGCCCATAAGGGACAATTACTTCACCCACAAGGTTTATTGCGTTGTTAGCCAAACCAATTTTTAAATCTGGAGATACTTTAAAAACGACTCCTTGCTGAGCACGTACATAAAATTGCTCACCTACTATTGCAACGTTAACGGCTGGTTGTTCACCTTGCCAATCTATGTCGCCATTTAATTTAATATTCCCGCCTTGGGGATCTGTTAAAAGGCCTTTAATTGTTGCTGTCGCTTTGTTAAATAAAATACTCACATTCGATTTTTCAAGTGCTATTGGTAGTTGTTCACCTTGTAAATTAATATCATCAATATTTACTTCACCTTCAAGGAGTGGCTCTTTTAATGTACCTGCTAATGCAATTTTACCGCTAATATTGCCTTTGAGCTGCTCAATAGTGTCTAAAAATGGCTGCAAGTTAGAAAATAATATTTTATCTATGTTTACATTACCGCTTAACGCTTGCGTGTTTTGTATGTCATCTACATTAATTTGCGTGGTAATTTCACCTAACACGCTAGAGTTTAAGTTAGCTGTTAATTTACCTGTTTGAGAATCAGTAAATGCATTCACACTAAGCGTTTCTATTGGTAAACGAAAGTTATCTTCTTCGGAATTGTATTTGGCTATTAAGTTATTTGAATTTAAAGAAGCGCGTAATGTTTTCAGCGCACTCGCTTGCCAGTTTGCAACAAATTCCCCTGTTAAAGCGCCTTCTGCACCAACATTATCAGGTAGTAAATGCTTTAGTTCCTCAAGTGCTAAATTGTTTAATTTAGCATTGAATTGACCTAACTGTTTATTTTGCGACAAAGTGTCGATACACAACTCACTTTGTGCAGATTGCCAGCAGTGCTTACTTACATCAAAATCGCCTGTTTGGGTGTTTACGTTAAGTGTAATTTTTTTACTGTTGTTAAAGCTTAGCTTTTTATCGCTTAACTGCACATTGCTCAATGCACCTTGCCAAATCGCATTGGTAAGTTGACCATTAACTTCAAACTCAACTGCACCTTGTTGCGCATCAACAGATGCGGTAAGTTGATGATCTTTTTTATCCCCTGTTGCATCTATTTTTACACTGTTAATTTGTTGCTCAGCAACTAAAGCCGAACCAACATCTATTGCAATATTAGTTTGCCAATCGGCCGCTGTATCAAGATCAGCTTTAACAGATAACTTACTTATATTTATTTCATCAAAAATAAAACGTTCCAGCATTAATGCTAAGTCAACCGACGGTGTTAACCTTTGACCTCTAAGGGCTATATTGGCCTTACCATCTGCAATAAATGGCATATTAGCCTGCTCATCACTTTGTAATGTTATATTGCCATCTACTAACCATTTGCTATCTATTTGGCCATTGAGTTCTAATTTATTTTTACCACTGCTTAAATAAAAACTATCAATATTAGCTTTTAATGCATTATCTAGCCTAAAGTTTGCGGCAAACTCTAATGGCACGTCGTTAAGTGTGCCGGTGAGTTTGGTATTATTCATTTTCAGTTGCCAAGTATCCGTTTGTGCATTAAATGAGCCTTTAAACTGCCCAGAAATATCACTCGTTACTGCATCTGTTAAGTATTGCGCTTTTAAATGCGATAGCGTCCCTGCAAAATCTGCTTGTATACCTTGTTGCCAGTTAACATTGGCATTTATTTTTGCAGTACTGTCGTTGGCCTTAACCGACAATGTAGAAAGCTGTGCATGGGTAAGCGTGCCCGTTAATTGTGTGTTTAAATCAACGGCCGGGTACGCGCCTAACTGGCTCGTTGCAGTTAAACTAAGTTGATAGTCATCTGCGTTGCCCTGCGCACTTAAGTTAACCTTACGTAGCGTTAACTGCTCGCTTTGTGCGTCGATCAGCCACTGGTTTATTTTGCCTTTAACTGTAAATGGGTAGTTTGTTTGCTTTAAATTAGCATTGGCATTTAAACTAAGCGGAAATTGCCCGGTGGTTTCTAAATCAACGTTTAAATTTGCCAAGTCGCCACTGAGTGATAAGTCAGCTTGGTGTTGCGGGCTTTTTAATACAATATGACCTTTTAGCGGCATATTACCTGCAAGCTCTGTGTTAAGTTGTGTATTTAATTGCCACTGCTGATAACGAGCCGCTAAAGAATATAAATTTATTTTGGCATCTTCTACAGTCATTTGCAGTGCTATATTTTCTATCTCATAGTCTTGTTCGCCCTGCTGTATAGCCACTTTATCAATATCAAACTGCTCAATGGTTATATCCAGTGGTGAAGTAAATTCGATATTAGGCAGTGCTGGAAGCTGCGTAATTGCCGTTGATGCTGTTTGTGATTGCTGGGATTGGGCTTGCTCTTTTAGCGTAACCAGTATTTTAGGTATGTTTAAGCTTTTTACTACAAGCTCTGATCCCATCGCTTTTGCCGATAACTTAAAGTTATCAACACGCACGTTGGCGCTTGGGTGTTCTAAAGTAAATACTTTTACAGCTATATTTTTAACAGCGATATTAAAAGGTAAGGTAATTTTAGTTAGTGGCTCAGATGGCTCTTCTGCAACTGCTTCAGTTGATTGCTCCAAAGTTAAGGCCATTGTATTAGCACTTAAATTATCAATGCAAATACCGTCGCACTGCCACCAAAATAAATTAAGCTTTAGTTGCTGGGCATTAAAATCTACCCCGTTATTGTTATACCTAACATTAAATACATCGTTATATAAAAACCGACCGTTTTTAATGTCAATATTTAAACCATCAACCAACTTGTTTGCACTATAAGCAATAAATTGATTACCGGGTGCAGTAAATAATATACAAAATACGGTTATTAGCAGTATGACTAAAACAGCACTGACACTTGCAGTTATTTTTTTAAATACAGTCATTAAATTTCAGGCCCTATAGTAATACTCAAACGGGTGCTTTTACTTTCTTTGGTAAGTCCCCAAGCGTGGTCAATTCTAACCGGACCTACAGGTGTTAAATAACGAAAACCAAAACCAGCACCTACTTCAAATCTATCCGAAAAATCATTGGTTGCAGTACCTCCATCTACAAATAAAGCAACCCGCCAATTTTGCGCAAACTGATAGTTGTATTCTGCAGTACCAGAGACTAAGTACTTACCCCCTATTAGCTGCCCTTCATCGTTTTCGGGTGAAATTGATTGATACGCAAAACCACGCACACTTTGATCGCCACCAGCAAAAAAGCGCAGTGAATACGGCACATTAGCTATATTATCGACCAACATGGCACCTAGGTTCGCTTTTAAAAACACTAAATGGCGGTCTAAATAAGTTCTCAGCCAAGCGTTTTGTAACTGCACGCGGATCAAATTAGTACTAGAGAGTACATCTTCTACGCCAAACTCTGCAGATATTAACCACTGTTCGCCCCAATAAGGGGTTGTTCCCCCTTTTGATTTTTTACGTGCATAACTAATACCCGGCATTAACATTTCACTGCTTTCTTCTTCGTCGTCACCTATTCTATATGTTTCATGGTCGCGGCGTATAAAAGCGGTACGCACCCAGTTATTATCAGTTAACCATTGGCGTTGTACTTGCCCGGTAAGTATTTCACTATAAATATTATTAGCTAATTCATCCTCAAGTTTATAACCAACCGAAAAACGCCATAAATCGTCATTAGGATCATCCTCTGGGATTGTATAAGCCATTGAAATATCTTGTTGTCGCTCAGACACATTTAAGTTACTTTCTAGGTAATGGCCATCTTGCGTTATCCATGGTTTACTCCATTTAAAGCGCACTTTGGGGCCTAAGTCGGTACTAAAGCCACCACCCACTTCATAGCTATTTGCAGGTTTATGTAATACATCTACTTTTATAGGTACTTGGTTATTTTTACGTTCGGTTATATCTGCATATACTCGTACACTAGTAAAATAAGGCGTGCTTGATAAATCAAGATTATAATCGGCTATGTGGGTCGATTTATAAGGCTGCCCTTTGGCAAAAGGCGCTAAAGAACGAATATACTTTTCAGCAGGTGTATCGCTAGCAATTACAATATCGCCAAACTGATAACGCACCCCAGTTTCAATAATAAAAGTAACTTCTGCGCTATGTTTCCCCAAAGATACTTCTAGTTTACGCGCAGGCCATTTAGCGTCAAAATAACCTAGCTCTAACAGCATTGATTCTATTTTTTTATGCGCGCTGTCATAATGTCCGTGGTTTAAAATATCTCCCTGCTTTAGGGTAATATTATTAATTACTGCCAATAAAGCGGAGTCCTGCTTGCCAGCCCCCTTTACACTAATATTTATTGCAGCGATGCGAGTAGCTGGCCCTCGCTCAACTCTAACCACCAAATCACGCTCATCTTTATCAAAGTTAACCTCTACTTTAGGGCCGTAATACCCTAATGCTTTAATACTATTCTCGACTTGTTTTTTTGCATAGCGGCGCAGGGTCAAGGTCGGCTTTTCACCTATAAGTTGTTTTAAATAAAGCGCAACATTTTTTTCTAAATCGTCATTTATCCCTTTAATCTCATAATCTTCTATTACATTTTCAGAGGCAACAGACTGAGCACTCAGAAGAATGCAAAAAATAAACATGTAACGCAAAAACTGATTAAACAAGTAAATATCCTTACCTTTAATTCTTAAAATATAACGATGCATCAACTCTATAATATCATAGCCGTAATGAGCCTTACATTAACTTAATAGCTACCCAGTGACATAATATGCAATCTATAATATTAAAATTAGCACGCTTTAAGCGTTTATTTTGGTTACAATAGCCCTAACAAGTACACAATAATTTTAATGAGTTTTTTAATGCAATTTCCTGATGACGAAAATGGCCAACTTTTAGCTGAAATAGCCGCCGCTGGTATTGATTTAAGTAAAATGCACCAAGTCGATTTTTATATTTTATTTGAGCAACAAAGCGATGCAGAAAAGTTTGCCAAAGAAGTGGTAGCCGATACATTAGTGCAGCATGCTGAACTCGAAAAATGCCAAGACACTGGCGTATGGGAAGTAATTACTCAAGTACAAATGGTTCCTGAGCACACTCTATTAGGCCAAGCTGAGCAATACATTGAAAGCATAGCTAATAACTTTAACGGTTACGGCGATGGTTGGGGATTAATGGACGCAGAAGAAGCTTAATCTGCATTCCCATACTAAATTATAAATCAGTTAAACCTAAGGGTTTAACTGATTAGCTTTTCTAAAACTGCCTTTATAATCAAACAGCTTATCTGCTACCTTCCAACCATATTTTTTACTTTTACGCGCAATTACAAAGTCGGGCGCAATTAAATCTAACTGTGCGTTAATTACCTGCTCTGCTGTTTTAAATTTTACGGGTGCTTGACCTTGGCCTACCCGCTTACCAAATTGCCGATTAAAAATATACGCCGCCCCTTTATTGGCAATATCGTAAACTTCATCGCAACTTGCACCGTCTTCGTCAAAATACGTTACTTTAATCATCTCATTTTTAAGCTGCGTTACACTTAACCCACTACAGCGAAGTACGAGTGCATCTTTTAAGTTTAGTGCATTGCGTAACTTATCATCAGGGTCGGCCATTACCGCACCGCAATCGTGGCATTTACGTGCGGCTATATCGTTTTGCGCACCACATTCATCACACTCTTTAAAGCGAAAACGATAATCGCACTGCTCTTTATTACCTTCATCATCTTCTAGCAAGCCCTTACAGCGCCTACCAAAGTGTTCAATAACCTTTCCTGTAGAGTCAGTTTTACCCCAATAAATATTAGCAAAGCCACAGCCAGGACAAAGCACTTGTACCGGCTCGTTATCGCTATCGCCTTTTTTATCGCCGACCTCAGGGTGAAACAAATCAAAACCATTTCCGGCATAATCGATCACCAAACAATCTGTTTTTGACTCGGCTAATCTAAGTCCTCTGCCGACAATTTGCTGGTATAAACTCACCGACTCAGTAGGGCGTAAAATAGCAATAAAATCAACATGAGGTGCATCAAAGCCGGTGGTGAGTACCGATATATTAACCAGGTATTTTAATTGCTTGGCTTTAAATTGCTTAATTATTTTATCGCGTTCGCTATTCGGTGTATCACCTGTAATTAAGGCGCTTTGCTGATGAGGTAAATAGCTTAAAATTTCTTCTGCGTGCATAACCGTAGCGGCAAAAATCATAATACCTTGGCGGTTTTCACTATATTGTATTACTTGTTGTAAAATGGCCTGCGTTGCGCGTGCGCTGTTTTTTAATAACGCATTCATATCCTCATTAGTATAACGGCCAAATGCGTCACTGGTTAACGCCGAAAAGTCGTAATGACTAATCGCCGCATCCACTTCATTGGGTGGCGTTAAATAGTTATGTTTGATCATATAGCGCAGCGGTAATTCAAAAATACAGCTTTTAAATGGGCTGTCTTTATTGCCCCGCACAAAACCATGATAGTGATGATGATAAATCCACCCCATACCTAACCGATAAGGCGTTGCCGTTAACCCTAATACTTTTAATTGAGGGTTATGCGCTTGTAAGGCATTAATAACTTTACCGTATTGACTTTTTTTATCACCATTAACTCTATGGCACTCATCAATAATTAACAGTGAATAATGCTCATTAAGCTGATCTAAATTACGCGATAGCGACTGCACGCTGGCAAAAGTAACCTGATGGTTTAACGATTTTTCTTTTAATCCTGCCGAAAATATACTCGCCTCAAGCCCAAAGCTTTTATATTTTTGTGAGTTTTGCTCTACTAACTCTTTAACATGCGCCAGTACTAATATTTTTTGTTTAGCTATACGCGCAAGCTCAGCAATTACCAAGCTTTTACCCGCGCCAGTAGGTAATACAATCACTGCGGGATCATTGGTTTTTCTAAAGTGTAAAACGGTACGTTCAACCGCCTCGATCTGATAAGGTCTTAGGGTGTAGGTCATGAGATAACAATTAAATTTTAATGAGGGATTTTAGCAAATAACTTAACTTTAAAGGTAATTATTAATTACGCGGTTTTTAAATCGCATAATTAAAACTCATTTTAATGGGGAATACTACGATAAAACATTTATATCTATTAAATGATAGTAATAGGCGTATCACTAGCAAAACTATCTGTGCGGATACGAGAGCCTAAAACCTGAATTTTTTCTACTTCTTCTACAACTTCACCTTCTTCTGCAGCAAATGAACCAGCTGAAAATAAAGCGGTTGATGCTGCACCAAAAGCAATTGCTAAGCGAACAGCTTTTGAAACTTGATTATTTAACATTTGATTCTCCCTATATTTCTATTTTATTTTTATCATTTTTTATGAAAAATAAAGCTACGGTATTCTGCATAGCATCTATTTTCAAATTAAAGAGTATTACTAAGTACACCATCAGGTCAACACCTAGTTAACATAAAACAGCCTTTATTTACATACATTTACAAAGCACATGTATTCATATAAACACAATGAATAATATCTGATAAACAATTTACCGCACTTATTGTGGGTACTATTGTTTATCTATAATTGAGTTTTTAGGGGTATATGAATTAACTGATAAAAATCAGATTTTCATATTTGGCGGGGCATAGAGCAAAAATAAAGGTATAGAAGTAAAGGTAATATTACTTATAATTAATCTCTGTATTATGTTTGGTTTAGTAATTATTAAGCTAGCTTTTACATTAAAATTGAAAAACAGCCCATACTAAAGCAGTAACATATTACTAACTAAATAGAACAATTGAGTTTAACTGCACAAAAGCGTAATAGTAGCTGCTACATATCTACAAAGTCACTTAGCGGATTAATAACTTTAAAGCTTATATAAAATAAGCAGAGGGACAGAGGTTTATATGCCTCAAGTCAGAAAGATAACTATTTAAAACAGACCGCTACAGTATTAATAGCCTGCAGGCTGTTGCGTTATTAATGAAGGGACAATTGGTTGTAATAAGCAGATAGTAATTTACAACTCTTTTTTACTTAATTTAAACAGCAATGAAGAACTACATAGCTATTTATTATTGTACTAATTTACACTTTTAAATTAGTACAATACATTCAATGTTAAATTTACTTTCGTGCTTTTATAACCCAACAAAAAATACCTGCGTCTATTTTCATAACATCGAACTCGTAGCTGGACCAATTATCTTGCAGAAGGGTTTTTATATACTCAACATCTGAGTTTGACCACGATGCGGCTTGTTGATCTTGTAAGCGAAGCTGAAAAGAATATAAATTATCACGGAGTTCTTCTACTCTTTTACTGTCTGTTTTCGGCCAATCAATGATCGCTGGAAGTAGCTCTTTTACTAACAAATTAAACCAGTCTAACTCATCTTCACTGTTGCATTTACTCTGCTGATATTTTACTTGCTGTAACAGGTCTACATTTTTTTGCTTAAATTGAACTTGTTGCTCAGCAGTCGGCTCTACCTTATTTGTAATAGACTGACAAAAATCAGCGAAGTCTTGAAGTTGCAATAACAAACCATTGTCTTTACTTAAGTCTTTGAGTACTTTTAACCCAATTTTACAATCTGTAGAAATAAATGAGTCTTGATGATGTACTAACGCAATAAATTCACCATTAGGTTTTAATGCCTTATTTACCGCTAAAAGAGCGGCGGCGGGCTCTGCATACTCAAAACCAAATTGACTTATAACACTATCAAATTGAACGTTCTCAAACGCTAAGGTTTCAGAGGGCATATTGCCATAAAAATGTATTTTTTCGAGGTGTTTGTAATTAGAATCTGAGGGGGCATGTTGAGATAATGGTGCTATGTTTGCCGCGTCTGATGCATAAACATCAAAACTTGCATTAAATTGCTGTGCTAAAACAGCCAGTCCACCATTCCCGGTAGCTAGGTCTAAAAT
The DNA here is from genome assembly GCF_002221505.1 of Pseudoalteromonas nigrifaciens. Lineage (NCBI taxonomy): Bacteria > Pseudomonadati > Pseudomonadota > Gammaproteobacteria > Alteromonadales > Pseudoalteromonadaceae > Pseudoalteromonas > Pseudoalteromonas nigrifaciens. Next base: position 2,400,779 of record NZ_CP011036.1, read on the forward strand.
TGTAGTTGATTCAGGTAGTGATTTAAAAATAGTTTGCCAAAAATTTGCGACAATGCCTTTATAACCTTGGCTGTGCTCCCCTTCTGCAAAACTATTAAGTGATTTGGTCCTTGACCAGTATGAATTCCAATGTTGCATTTTTTACCCATAAAAAAAGGTGGGTTTTAAACCCACCTTTTTATTTAACTTATTTTATAAATTAAAACGATTGTGAGAAACGTAAATACGTAACACGACCGTAAGCATCATAAAGGTTAAAGTTATAGCTACGTCCATCGTAGCTGCTTAACTGTGGCTCTTTCTCAAAGGCATTTTGCATACCAACAGACACCTTAGTTCCTGTAGGGAAGCTATATGTCGCTTGTAAATCATGTGTGATCCACGTTGCAATATTACCTGTACGCTCAACACCACCACCGGCTACTTGCGATACATCTTCATACTGAGAACCAATCATGTTGATGTTCCAAGTAAAGTCAAAGTCTTGTATTGCATAGCTGTTTGACAATGAAGCACGTTGCTGTGGCTCACCAGTGTCTTTAAGTGTATTACGACCACCATCAATTTTACTTTCAAACTGATGACTAAATTGTAATGTTTGTTTTAATGTACCCGCTGCATCAAAGTCAAACGTTGTGTTTAGATTTAAATCTAAACCACTAATTTCCCATTTACCTTCGTTAGCATAACCCTGAGTGATAAGGTCAATACCACCATTGCTTAAACGTTTAACACCTAAACCTGCAGGAATTGGGTCACCTGTTTGTTCACGAGTTAGGATTGTATTAGCACCAAAGAAACGGATCATATTAGAGATTTCAATCTCATAATAATCAGCAGAAAAGTTTAACCAATCTGTTGGTTGGTAAGCTAAACCTAATGAAATTTGCTCTGATGATTCAGAACCCATTTCTGCGTTTGCTAAAGTAATCGCACTTACTTGCACATCACAACCTGCTGCCTGGCCTAAATTTAGACATGACGGATCATCAGATACACTTGGGTTACCTGGAGCTGGTTTAGCTGTAAGGATATCCAACGTAGGTGCACGGAAACCTTCACCATATGATGCACGTAGCACTAGCTCTTCTGTTACATCATATTTTACTGAAACTTTAGGTGAAAAATCTGAACCGTAATCAGAATAATCATCGTAACGACCTGCTAATGTCAACTCTAGGCCTTCCATAACTGGGAATAAAGCTTCAAAGTAAGCACTTGTTAAATTACGACCACCACCAGCACTATTACCTGCAGAACCACCTACTTGACCTGCTTCTGATAATGAATCGTACGTATCAGAATAATCTTCTTTACGGTATTCAAGACCAACAACAGCTTGTAGAGTTCCACCATTCATTTCCATTACATCAAATGCAGCAGAGCCAAACACTTCTTCTTGTTGGAAAGTACCAATTCGCGATGTAGTTACATTCAAGCCATTTAGTACTTTAGCGTAATTATTACGTTGCTCATCTGTAGTAAAACGAGTACCAAATGGGTCATTCAGCATGTAATCACCGTTATCAACTGCAGTTCTTGCATTTGAACCCATTAAATAACCACGGCCAATTTCATACGTTTTCGTTTGGTTTTTACGTGCACCAAAATCAACAAAAACATTACCGATTTGACCTTCAACACTAATCATAAAGTCAGTAGACCAGTTATCAACTTGACTATCACGGTTACCTAATGCAGCAAAACGATGACGATATCCAACTTCACGTGCACCTAGACCATCTGAAGGAGCATCATAAAAAGGGCTAGCTGGGTTAGTTGGGTTATTTGGGCTATCAGCAGACATGAAAGCACCAACACCTGCGTCATTCAATGTTGGCGCGTAACGACCAAAAGACTTAGTTTTTGACACTAGAGTATGCGATAAGATTCTCCAGTCATCATTAATATCATAATTAGCTTTTAAGAACGCTGATGTATTTGATGTAGAAGCTTCGTTAGCATTTGTCGCGTTAAAGTTATATGCACAGAAATCATCACCTGATGAGAAAAAGTTTTCAATTCCATCACAAGCGCTAGCTGATAAAATTGAACTTAGACCACCACTAAGTGGCTCCCCATCAGCACCAATACCATCGTAGCCACTTGGTTTTACCCAGTTTGCACCAAAGCTTGAAGCACCAGGCTGTACCCATGAGTAAGCATTTTCATAAATAATGTCACGGCTGTTCCAAGAAACACCACCAATTACAGAAGAGTTATCGCTTGAAGCACCAAATACTACAGAGCCTTCTTCACGGTCACCACCGTCTTCCGGTAAGCTTACTTCTGAAGCACCGATACGCATTTCAATACCGTTAAAATCTTTTCTGGTAATGATGTTAACTACACCAGCGATAGCGTCAGAACCATATACTGCTGAAGCACCATCAGATAAAATTTCAATACGCTCAACCGCCGCCATTGGGATTGAGTTTAAATCTTGTGAGTTACCAGTTGAAGGTGACTTAGGTAAACGACGACCATCAACCAAAATTAATGAACGTGAAGCACCTAAACCACGTAAGTTAATTTGCGAAACACCTTGCGCAGAACTACCAGACTGTGGACGAAATGAACCCGCCGAGTTAAAGCTTGTATTACGTAATAAATCGGAAACAGAAGTTTGTCCTGAAAAGTCAATCGCAGCACGATCGATAACAGTTACAGGTACAGAACCTTCTAGGTCAGTTCTTTTAATACGTGAACCAGTAACAGCGATACGCTCTACTTTTTCTACGCCTTCTTCAGCAGCAATTGAGCTTGCTGAAAATACAGCTGTTGAAGCTGCACCAAAAGCGATTGCTAAGCGAACTGCTTTTGAAACTTGATTATTTAACATTTGATTCTCCCAAGAATACTATTTTATTTTTTTATATTTAATCATCTGATTACGAATAAACAATGATTATGCAACCAATGATAATACTATGAGAACAGAAAGGTCAACATAAAATTAACCTTAAGTGACTTGTCATTATCATATATCACACTTAATCACCGCTATTAGTACTGTCCGCTTACAAAAATACTTTTGGTATGTTCGCTATAAATTAAAAAATAAAAATAACTCACTGTTTTAAAGTGGTTTACTTCATTATTGTTTTCGACTGTAGTTTAATTGAAATCATACTTGTTAACTTTCGGCATGTGAATTTTTGTAAACAGCTTTTTAATCAGTTCTACACTTTAATTTTTACTGATTATTAAGCTTAAAACAAAGTACTTTGGATTGAATTTGGCAGTACGCCAAGTGCGCTTAGAATCATATTGGCAACTGGTTCTAGCTGCCGCTGTATATAAAGAGGGTAATTGAGGGTGTTATTTGCATTGTAAATTTCAGCGCCATTAATAGCATAAACATATTCTATTATTTGGCCGCGCTTTACATCAAAGTCGGGGTTATTCGCTTTATATTTTTTTACTGCTTGCACATGCGGGGGAATATTTTTTACATAGTCACTTAAATTTTGGCCTAAACGTTTACGGTATATAAGTTTTTTATCAAACTCCCCTGCGTATAGTTTTTTAGTGTAGCTTTTTATAATGTTGTTTAATTGCTCTATTTCAAATTGTTGATCAAATAATGTTTTAAAAAGTTCGGTTTGAAACTCTTGAGCAAACTGGGTCCAATCGCTGCGCACGGTTTCCATTCCTTTAAAAATGAGCTGCTTGGCGTTGTTTTTATCAATTTGGCCAACGTAACGTTTTTTTGAGCCTATTTTTTTTCCTCTTATGGTTGGCATAAAAAATGGACTGTAATGGGTTTCAAACTCTATTTCTAAATAACTGGTCAACGTAAAACGAGTTTTAATGCTATCAGACCAGCGTTTGTTAATAATGTGCATCACATCATTGCCTATTTCATTACACTGTGTGGCGTTTAAGCGCTCATTTACGTTTACAAATATTGAATCTGTGTCGCCATAAATAACCTCATAACCTAGCTCTTCAATCCATTTTCGGGTGGTTTGCATGATTTCGTGCCCCCTAAGTGTAATTGAACTTGAGAGCCTTGGATCGTAAAACCGGCAACCTTTAGAGCCTAATACGCCATACAAGCTGTTCATTATTATTTTTATTGCCTGAGAAAGCATTGGCTGGTTGGTGTCTTTGGCTTTTTGGCGAGTACGGGTTAAGTGCTTAATTAATTTGGGTAGGTGATGCTGCTCGCGTGAAAATAGTGCGTCGTTAAACCCTGCTACCGCGCTTTCGGGAGAGTTTAGCCCCTCTATAAGGCCTAATGGATCAATACAAAAAGTGCGCATAATTGACGGGTACAAGCTTTTAAAGTCGAGCACTAATACATTTTCATATAAACCAGGAGTCGACTCCATTACATAACCGCCCGGGCTTTCAAACGATAAGCCATGATCGCCTAAATTAGGTGCAATATAGCCACTGCGATGTAATAAGGGTAAATATAGGTTGGTAAATGCAGCTACCGAGCCGCCCATACGCTCTAGTTCAAGCCCCGTAAGTTGCGTTCTTACTATGGCAAATTCAAATAGCTTTAACTTAACAAAAATTCTATTTACTAATATACAATCTTGGCGGTTATAAGCGGCAAGTGCGAGCTTGTCGTGATTAAATTGACGAATAATTTCGCTAAGGCGATTATCAGCTTGAATTAACTTAGACTCGCCCAGCACTTTATAAGAAATATTAGCTAACGAATAACTATCAAAATGATAAGTGGCATTTTTTAGTGTATCTATACCATCTATTACGCTGCGCCCAGGTAAAGTAAGCCGGGTGTAATGACCCGTTCTAATTGTTAAAGGTTGTTGATCTCTACCTAAATTAAGCACCAGTCCTAATGCTTCTGCGCGCGCGTTAAGTACGCTAAAATCAAATTCAATTACATTCCAACCTACTATCACATCCGGATCGTTACTAGTAATGTAGCGCTGTAATTTTTGCAGTAGATTTATTTCATCAACGCACCAGTCAATATTAAATGTGTTACTGTGAGGCTGTGGCTCGCCAATCATTAATACACAATCTAGGCCATTGCCAACTAATCCAACCGAAAATAACACCCCTTCCCCGTTACATTCTATATCTAATGAAAGCGACGCGAGCTGTGGCGTATAGTTTGGATTAGCTTTTAGTTTTGCTTGAGTAATTTCGATAAAGCCATTTTTTTGTAGCGCCTCTCCAGTTACCCACACTCCTCCTTTAATAAAGCGCTCCATTAAAAATCGGTCGCTGTGGCGAATATCGCCTTCGTATATATTTATTTGCTCCTCAAGCTGGGCTCTTGCTTTATAAAGGCTACTACTGTCGTTAAAATAGCAGGCTGTGCAGTCAACACCACTAAAGTGGCGCATATTAACCGCTTTAAAACTTACCTTTATTTTGGCTTTGGCTAATAACGTTTGTGCAAGAGGAAGTTGTTGTTGCGCAATAAAAAATACGGCTTGCTGGTTTTCAACAACCACCTTTATAGGCCCAGACTCAGAGCTTAACCAATAACACAAAGTAAGGCCCTGCCTGTTTTTAGACGAGTATTGTTGCCTTGATAAAATAAAGCCCTGATAGATTGCTTGTGTCAATGTCCGATCCCACTTAATATATACACTGTAATTATATACATACTTTAGGTAATCATCACATGCTATCGAGCTCATTAAAAAAAACTATTAGGCAAGTACATCAGCATGTGGCTAATAACCTAAGTGATTACCGCCCGCGTAGCAGCCAAAATTACTTAGTTGCCGAAATAGCAAAAACGCTAGCGGGTGAATATCACAAAAAACAACGTATTTGCGTTATAGAAGCAGGTACAGGCACGGGCAAGTCTCTGGCATATTGTTTAGGCGCTTTGCCACTTGCGCTAGCACAAAAAAAGAAATTAGTTATTTCAACCGCCACAGTTGCGCTGCAAGAGCAGTTAATAGCCAAAGAGTTACCTTTTTTTAAAAAGCATTCAGGGCTTAGTTTTAAGTTTGATTTAGTAAAAGGTCGCCAGCGATATATTTGCGCTCATAAACTACACAATGCGGTTAACGGCGATAGCCAAACACAAATGGAATTTATGCCTACGCTTAGCTCCCCTTTAAGCGTAATGGAAACCAAATGTTTAAATGAGCTTTACACCGCTTATACAACTAAAAAATGGCAAGGCGACAGAGATAGCTGGGCCGACACGGTTCCCGATAAAGTATGGGGATTAATAGCCTGCGATAAACATTCGTGCCAGCGCCAAATGAAAGCGCATCAAACCTGCCCGTTTCAGCTTGCCCGCCAGCAATTAATGCAAATGGATGTACTGGTGATCAACCACTCTTTATTGCTTGCAGATTTAGACTTAGGCGGGGGTAAAATTTTACCCGAACCCGACAACACTATTTATGTAATTGATGAAGCACACCATTTAGCACACATCACTCGCGACTTTTCATCTGCGGCGGCGACAATAAAAGGCACTATAGAGTGGCTCGATAAGCTCACTAAATTTAGCGGCAAAATGGCTAAAGTAATAGTGGGTCAAAAGGCGATCGGGCAAAACTTTAAGCTTTGCGATAGCATTAACGACGCCAACAAAGATTTAAAAGTAGTACGCGACATTCTCGATAATGCTGACTTTGAATATTCAAAAGATGATACTTACAGGTTCGAAAATGGCGAAATTCCACAGTCACTACACAGTAAAGCCAAAGATATAAGCGAAGCCACGCAAGATGCACTGCGCTGCTTAAGTAAAATGCATGACACGCTAACCCAAGATGTAAGCGACGGCGATATAAAACCCTACGTAGCCGACCCTATTTTAGGCGAGAGCGGGCAATACATAAATCGTTTAGAGCAATTAAATAAGCTGTGGTTTAGCTATGCAAATAAAGGTGAAGGCACACCCCATGCTAGGTGGATAAAGCGCCTTGAGTATAAAAACCACCATGACCATTTATTAAGCGACTGCCCTATTGAAGTAGGTTACTACTTAAAAGACAAGCTATGGAGCGAGTGCGCGGGCGCAGTTTTATGCTCGGCTACATTAAGTGCTTTAGGCTCGTTTGATCATTTTGCTTACGAAACAGGCCTGGCCAAAGAGGAAGGCGTTAAATTTATTAAAGTGCCCTCGCCTTTCGACTACCCTAATCAAGCAACTTTGCGTATTCCGGTTTCTAAAATTGAACCAACCGATAAAGCATTTAGCGATCACTTAGCCAATACTCTACCTGAGTATTTAGACACCAAAAAAGCCAACCTAGTATTGTTTGCTTCTTATTGGCAAATGGACCATGTATCAAAGTTTCTTAGAACAAAAGGTTTTAACTTATTAGTACAAGGCGAAATGTCGCGTGAGGCAATGCTTAAATTACATACTAAAAATATTGATGAAGGCAAAGGTAGCATTTTATTTGGCACTCAAAGCTTATCAGAAGGCCTTGATTTACCAGGAAAATACCTAGAGAATCTAATAATTACAAAAATTCCTTTTGCCGTACCCACCTCGCCAATTGAAGAAGCGCAAGCCGAGTTTGTACAAAGTAAAGGCGGCAATCCTTTTTTATCAATAACCGTTCCCGATGCGGCAAAGAAATTGGTACAAAGCTGTGGTAGACTGCTGCGTAAAGAAAGCGATGCTGGCTGTATAACTATTCTCGATAGGCGCTTGATCACTAAGCGATACGGCAAAGCAATGCTCGACACCTTACCTCCTTTTAAAAGACAGATAGATTATTAATAATGTTTGAACTTGCACTCGATCCAACAACCTGGGCTATTTTATGTGCCGTTGCACTTGCCGCAGGTTTTATTGACGCCATCGCCGGTGGTGGTGGTATGTTAACGGTTCCTGCTTTATTAACAGCAGGCTTACCACCGCATTTAACGCTTGGCACAAATAAATTAGCCGCAAGCTTTGGCTCTTTAACTGCAAGTTATACTTATTATAAAAAAGACTTATTTAACCCTAAGTTTTGGCTAGCCTCTATTTTTGCCACCGCCATTGGCGCATTAATAGGCACTTTAATAGTTGATCATTTAAGTATCGACTTCTTAAATAAATTATTACCTATAATTATAATTGTTGTAGCCTGTTATAGCTTGTTTGGTAGTTTAAGTACCACAGAGGGAAGTGAGCTACCTAAGCTTACGCAAACAATGAAAATAAAGCAGTGGCTGCAAGGCTTAAGCTTAGGTTTTTTTGATGGCTTAGCAGGACCAGGTACAGGCACCTTTTGGACCGCCTCAAACGGCATGCTATATAAAATGAACCTACTGCTAAATTGTGGTTTATCGCGCTCAATGAACTTTGTGTCTAACTTTATTTCACTTATTACTTTTGTAGCATTAGGCCATGTTAACTTTTTACTGGGTATTACTATGGGCTTTTTTATCATGCTAGGCGCATGGTTTGGCGCGCATTCAGCAATACGCTTTGGCAGCAAGTTTATTCGCCCAGTATTTAATACTATGGTTATATTATTAGCACTAAAACTTATTTACGAGGCTTACTTTTAATATGCACTCACCCGCTTTTGATAAACTACGCCAACAAGTTGCAACCTTAAAGCAGCAAGCCGAGCAATTTGATAAAGCCAAACTGTTTTCTAAAAACCGTTATATGCAAGCGCAACCAAGCTTATTTGACCGTGCTGTTTTTAGTACTAAAAGTATGAACCTAGCCGACTATGTAGCCGAAATAGAAGACGAAGTATCGTCTTTACCACCAAGTGAGCATCGCCATGCATACACCTACGCACTTGAACGTATAGCAACACAAGTACAAGCTGTTTTTAATGTTATTAAATCAACCCCTATTTGGATAAAAGAAAATAAAAGTCACTATAAACCGCGCCCCAAACAAGCTGTTTATAAACAAGCCGTGCAACAAGTAATACAATCATCTCATGAGCTTTATGACGAACTTAAACAAAACCACGAATTTGAACGCCGATTATTGTTAATGATTGAAGAGCGTAAAATGCAAATGGATAAAGCAACTCCAGCTAAAGCACAAAAGCTAAATTTGGAAATATTAACAACGCATGCACGCTTAGGGCGCTGTAGAAAAGCGATTTCAGCCACCGAAGAAAAAATACAGCGTGTAGAAAAACAACAACTTCGCTAAACACTTTAAGTATGTTTCACAATGCCAATCAAGCCGTTAACTAATTAACCGTTAATAAATAGCTGTAAAGCTATCCCCTCGATTTATACTGTTCCTTGGTATAAACTCAATTAAATGGATTAAAAACGAGCGAGTGGAATATGCAATTACACGAAGATATACATAACTTTTATGAAAAATTTGTTTTAGAAGAAATAATTAATCGCAAACTTAATGAACAGTATACTGATGATGTAATGGCCGATTTTTGCTGTACTGTTTTAAATCAACTGCCTGCGCGCTATATTCGCTCCGACGTAGATATGGCCTATTATTTATCACAAACAGAGCGTATGCATATGCAACAGCGGGTGCAAACAGCCATTGATGTAGCAATTAGCCAAATTGCAAAAAAGAAACCTCAGCATGAGCAATAATCTACAACAAGCACCAACCCATATAAAACTCGCAGTCGATTTAATTATGCTACTAGAGCAACACGACGTTGCTCCTGATGAAGTACTTAAAGCACTCGAAATAGTAAAAAGCGACTTCGAAAAAAAGCAGAGTAATAAGCTAGCTTTGTGATTTTTGAATTAACAGTAACAACTGCGCTGTGGCGGTTGCATCGGCAAGCGCTCGGTGATGGCTGGTTAAGTTTAAATTAAAGTGCTTTGACAAATTACCCAACGAGTACGACTTTAAGCCCGCAAAGGCTTTACGCGATTCCACCACAGTGCACAACTTGGGCATTTTAAAAGGCACCTTTGCCATTTCGCACTCTTTTTTAATAAACCCGTAGTCAAAGTTAACATTGTGCGCAACAAAAATGCTTCCCGCTAATTTAGCCATTAAAGGTTTTACTATATCTGCAAATACTGGCGCATTACTTACCATGCTATCGCTAATACCGGTTAGCGACGTGATAAACCCGGGTATATGTCGTTGTGGGTTAACTAAAGTAGTCCAGGTATCGATTACTTTGCCATGCTGTACTTTAACTAAGCCAATTTCGGTTATTTTGTTACCGCCTTTTAATGCGCCTGTCGTTTCTAAATCAACTACGCTGTAAATGCGGTTGGGATCTATAAACCATTTAACAACGGCTATATGTACCTCAAAACCACTGCTCTTTAAGTTATCTATAGTCGTTAATTGATTTCGCCTTAGCTTGTCGCCTGGGGCTTTTACTTCTTCAAAATGTACTTTGCCGTTATGGATAACCATTAAGTCGGGGTAGCCGTCTTTTAGCTGTAAATAATGCTTACTCATATTGGTTAAGTGATCGATTAACGCCTCAATTGGGCTATTTAAAATCAGCGCTTCTAGTGGTTGTAATAACTCGTTATGCCATTTAAATAAACCGTTAGGTTGATCAAAGTATTGCGCTGCATTTTTACATACTAATTTAAGTAATGCCTGAGGTGTTTGGCACTGTGCTAAGCGCTCATTTATTTGCGCTGGTTGCGCTGCATAAAAATTACCAAGCCTTAATACTTGCGGATAAATATCAAACTCATTGCATAGCGGATAAGGGGTATCAATAAATAATTCGTGCCAAAATACTAAACCAAACAAACTTTGCCACAATGTGTTTTCGGTATTAAATACCTGCATACCTTGGCCAGTGTAATAATCGTTTACGCCTTGCTCTACTTCACCTCGGTATAATTCGTCAATTTCGAGTACGCACTGAGTGTCAGCAAGCATAGTGCTTAAACGCGAACGCGTTTGCTTATTAAATTTACGCATTAAAAAGTCGTCAGCAAAATACAGTAAATCATCCGTTAGCGGATTTTCAATAATGGCTTCTAAGCGTGCTTTTACCCACTGTTTATTACCAAGCCTGTATTGCTCTCTTATTTGAATTTCGTGTGCTTCGCTATCATCAACACACCCTTCAAGTAAACTAAAAGCAAGTTCGCTATTGGTGTTTTTTAACTGTTTAAAAAGCTGTACTAATAACTTATTTTTAAGCGCAACAGCTATTGCACCATACGCAGCTTGCACTAGAACCTGCGGCGCTAAAGCAACGTAATCGTTCTCATCAGTTATATTTTTAAATGCTAATCGGTAACGGTTTAATAAATAGTTTGATTGCCCCTCGGCCTTCGTTTCAAAGCGCGATAAGCTCTCGCTATGCCCTTCACGCGTAGCGGTTAAACCTAAGTCTCGCATTACAAAACGGTTTTGATGATTCACATCACCACTGCTTAGTTTACCTGCAAATAAAAACTCAAAATACTCATAATAATCGCTGCGATTATTAATTACATACTGGCTATAAAGCGGTGCAAGCTCGTGCGGGCAGCTTTTAAAAAACTCACGGGCACTATTCACCAGCGCGCCTTTAGCGGCGCTCTTTTTATAGCTTATTTGTTCGTCGTAATTACTTAGTAACTCTAGTAAAGCAGGTTTGGTTAAGTGCGCCAAAAGCTGTGAATAATGCTGCTCGTTCGGCTCAAATAAAATACCTGCTTTTTTTAGCGTATAAATAGCCTGATGCGGCGAGATTATTTCTTCATAAGTGAGGGACTGCGCTTGTACTAAATAGGGTTTGCGCGAATACACGCGCGCCAACATACACTGGCTTTGCTCATCAAGCTGATTAATTTTATTAATAAATTCGCTGTGCTTGGGCTCAAGTAAGTGCATACATTTACTTGTTACAAACTCAATAAGCTCTCTAAAATGCGCTAAATAGTATTTTGCTGGTAATTCTTTTTTCATAACATTGCCATGGCTGTATATAAAAACAGTATCTAGCATTTATGCTTATTATTCAATCTTAAAGTTGTAACCAGTAATGCTTTGAGTTATCAGGCGTTAATTAGGATTAGATTTAGCACCATTAATAGTGCTAATAATATTATTTCTTACGCTAATTATGATGCTGCAGCCCTTGCTGTGGACGCCAGTGCGCAGTGGATTGCTAACTTTGCAATTACTATGACCTTCCCTATTATGCTTGCCAATATAGGCCTTGCCGGTGCTTACGGATTTTATGCGTTATCGGCACTTATAAGCCTGTTTTTTGTTGTTAAATACATTAAAGAAACGCGCGGTAAAACGCTCGAATCTATGTGATTTTTAAAAGCGGTGATATTAGTCGCCGCTTTGCCTTTACATACAATAGCGCCATTTAATAATGGCGATTTAAATAACCTAAAGGTTAAATAGCAATCTATGCTCATTTATTTTAACTTTATGGTCATTGTTCTATTGCCTTTTATTATAAGTAATCTATTTAAATTCCTTTTTAGAATATCAAAAGTTAGCTATTGTCCGCCAATTGCAACTTTATGTGTCTACCAAAATGAAAAAACAGTTAATATCAGGCTTAGCTTTAACGTGCGCGTTGGGCTCATTTAGTACATTTGCTACGAATGGTTATTTTACTCACGGCTACGGCATGACCCACAAAGGTATGGCTGGCGCAGGTGTAGCGCTGTCAGAAGAGCTAATGTCTGGCGCTAATAATCCAGCAACCTTTTTACCAAACGGAACACAGCTATCTCTGGGCTTAGAGCTTTTTCTCCTGGGCGAAAATACACTGCATCAAAAGTAGATACTTTTTACCCTGGCGCATTTTATCTTGCAGCAAAAACACAAAAAAGCGACAACACCGTGTTTGCAATTCCAGAATTTGCTATTGGTCATCAATTAAATGAAAAAGTAAATATTACGGCGGTATGAATACCGAGTACAGCGCAGAGTCCGCTCCTGAAGGCACCTTTTACGCTGGTATGGCAGGCGTTGATTTAAAGCAACTCTTTATTAGCCCAACCTTAAGCTATAAGTTGAATGAACAAACACGCCTTGGTGTATCCCCCATTTACGTGGTGCAACAGTTTGAAGCACAAGGGCTTGAAAACTTTGCTCCTTTTTCGCAATCACCAGAAGCGCTTACTAATAATGGCACAGATACAAGTACAGGGTTTGGTGTTCAATTAGGTAAAGCCATGCAATTAACTCATCGCTTAGTTTAGGCGCAAGTTACCGCTCAGCAGTGTCGATGGAAGAGTTTGATAGCTATAAAGGTTTGTTTGCAGAGCAAGGCGGATTTGATCTGCCAAGTTCGTTTCAACTTGGTGCAGCTTATAAGCTTACACCCAGTAATCAGGTGGTATTTGATTGGCAAAAAATCAATTACAGCGAAGTAAAAAGTATTGCAAATCCAATCAATAACTTAATGTCAGCGCCTTTAGGAGCTAACGCCGGCGCTGGATTTGGCTGGAACGATATGACTATTTATAAGCTTGGTTATCAGTGGCAGCGTACACCGCAACAAAAGATTCGCTTTGGGGTGTCTTACACCGAGCAACCTATTCCTTCGTCCCAAGTTATATTAAATATTTTAGCGCCAGGCGTTCAAGAGTGGCATTTTACAACGGGCTTTAGCCATTCTTTTACCAACAAGGTACAATTAAACGCTATGGCTTTTTATTCGCCAGCAAAAAAAGTAACAGGTGCTAACTACTTAGCGCCGAATCAGCAAGTATCAATCGAAATGAAACAAACCGGTTTAGGTGTTTCTATTGTTTGGGAAATTTAAAAAATGGTAACAGAATTCACCCCAGTGTCGGCTGCAATAGGCGGTGCATTAATAGGTATAGCGTGTACGTTATTACTGGTTTTATACGGAAAAATTGCAGGCATCTCGGGCATTGTTAAGTCTGTATTTGCTAAAGCAAATTCGGGCTCTCGTTGGCAGTTATACTTTATTTTAGGGTTGTTGTTAGCAGGTGTAGCTGTAAGAGTATTTGCGCCTTCTTTATTAGAAGGCGAATTACAGTTGTCGCCTTGGCTTATTATTGTTGCGGGGCTTTTAGTTGGCGTAGGTACAACTTTAGCTAATGGATGTACAAGTGGCCATGGCGTGTGCGGCATGTCGCGTTTTTCTACCCGCTCTTGGGTTGCAATGTGTACATTTATGCTCGTCGCCATTATTACAGCAAACCTGGTAGGATAAGTAATGAAAGCAATTATGATGGTTGTTATAGGCTTTATATTTGGCTTAGGGCTTATTATTAGCGGTATGACAAACCCCGCTAAAGTAATTAACTTTCTTACCTTTGGAAACCAATGGGATGGAAGCTTAATTATAGTGATGGCTGTTGCCATGCTAATAATGATGCTTACGTGGTTATGGGTTGCAAAAAAAGAGAAGCCACTCCTTTCAGGATCATTTAACTTAAGTGATTTGAAAAAAGTTGATGCGCGCTTAATTACTGGCTCAATACTCTTTGGTTTAGGCTGGGGTTTAAGTGGCATATGCCCAGGCCCTGGCTTGGTTCAATTAGTGTCTTTTAAAGTGGAATTTTTGTTGTTTTTTGCGGCCGTGCTAGGCGGTATGTGGCTAACTAAAAAGCTTACTTAAGTTTGATTTTAGAGGCTGTTTAAGTAATCCATTAATACTGGTGTTAATGGATTACTTAAAGGTAATTAGCCAGCACTTATTATCCGAATTTAGGCCTTTTAATACTCAAGACTAAGTGGCTAATTAATTGTGTAGAGTAGCGCTAAAAAAACGCCCCTAAAAGGAGCGTTTAATTAAACCCAAAACAGATTAACTGTATGGATTGGCGCAATTTGGGATTATATTTATTAGGCTTTTTTCATACTGCCTTGCTCTTCAAGGCGAATATGCCAGCTAAACGCTTCTTCTAATAAATGAGGTGTGTGTCCGCCTCGCTTACAAGCGCGCTCATAGTAATCTAGCATGGCGTCACGGTAATCTGGGTGCACACAGTGCTTAATAACTTGTACAGCACGTTCACGTGGCGCTAAGCCGCGTAAATCGGCTAAGCCTTGCTCGGTTACTAATATATCAACGTCATGTTCGTTATGGTCAACGTGGCTTACCATAGGTACTACACTCGAAATAGCGCCATCTTTAGCAATCGACTTAGTAACAAATATCGCTAAATGCGCATTACGTGCAAAGTCACCCGAGCCGCCAATACCATTCATCATGCGAGTACCACAAACGTGGGTTGAGTTTACGTTACCGTACATATCAAACTCAAGCGCAGTATTAATGGCAATGATCCCTAAACGGCGTACTATTTCAGGGTGATTCGACACTTCTTGCGGACGTAACACTAATTTATCTTTATATTCTGATAGGTTATTAAATACTTTTGCATTACAACGCTCTGATAAAACAATTGAACTGCCTGAAGCAAATTTAAGTTTACCGGCATCAATTAAATCAAAGGTCGAATCTTGTAATACTTCTGAGTACATTGTTAAATCTTCAAAATCAGAATCTAACAATCCCATCATTACCGCGTTAGCAATATTACCAATACCTGCTTGTAATGGCCCTAGGTTTTCTGCCATACGCTTTTGTGCTACTTCTTCTTTAAAAAAGCTCACTAAGTGGCTGGCAATAGCCGCTGTATCTACGTCAGGGTCGGTAACTGTTGAAAACGAATCGCTCTGATTAGTAAAAACAATGCCAACAATTTTAGCAGGATCAATTGGAATAGCCGTGCTACCAATACGATCATCTACTTTAGTTAAAGGAATTGGTTGGCGCACAGGGCGATACGAAGGAATATATATGTCATGCAAGCCTTCAAGTTCAGGGCTGTGCAACATATTTATTTCAATAATCACTTCTTTAGCAAAAATAGCAAAGCTTGCAGAGTTTCCTACCGAAGTAGTAGGCACAATATGGCCTTCTTCAGTAATTGCTACCGCTTCAATAACCGCCACATCAGGCATAGTTAATTGATGATTACGCAACTGCTCAACGGTTTCTGATAAATGCTGGTCAATAAACATTACTTCGCCGTTATTAATCGCTTTACGTAATGTACTATCTACTTGAAAAGGCATACGGCGGGCTAGCACACCCGCTTCTGTAAGTAGTTTATCTAAATCATTACCTAACGACGCACCGGTCATTAGGTTTATTTTCATTGGATTATTTTTAACACGCTCAACCAGTGCTCTTGGCACGGCTTTAGCTTCACCGGCACGAGTAAAGCCACTCATGCCTACTGTCATTCCATCTTTAATAAATTGGCTAGCTTGTTCTGCTGACATTACTTTTTGGTGCAGATTGCTATTGCGGATACGTTCTAACTGCATACTACTGAGCCCCTTTTTAATTTGGCGTTATTTTAAGTATTACAGCGCACTTCGCAATCTAGACTTAGGTCGCATTTACTAAATTAAGTTACGCAAACACAGAATAAAGTGCCTTGGTGGTAGCAATCTACTTTAATGTACGAACATTTATATAAATTTAATATGCTGATATAGCGTAAGTTTTAAGTGAGTATTTAAAGTATGGGATTAAAATTAGAAAAAAGTAGAATAATGAGAGAGAAATAAATTGAATAAAATGTAGTTGAAAAATTGGCTTAATTATAAGTAATTAGTTTATAGCACCCAAATGAGGAATTTGGGTGGCAGTCTTACCAGCCACATCTCGGCACACACGTCACAAACTGTGGCTGCTCCCTTCCGGGCCTGACCAGGTTCGCCTGCTAGTGTTGCGAGAGGACCAATAAGACTACCATTGAGGGCCTTGGTTGGCGCGGGAAGGATTATCTCTACTTTTGCTACGTTATTCAAGGGATAATCGAAAAAGAAAGTGCGATTGCATACTTCATATACAATCGCGGCCTTTTAAACTGTTTTATGTTTACTATTTGCTCTCTAACTGCGCTTTAATATTTCGCAGTGCCGCTTTTACTTTTTTCATGTTCTCTGGGCCCATACGTAAAAGCTGTTTTTGTGCAGCGGGTAATTGCTCCCACTCTGCAAATGCATATTGGTAGGTTACTGAATCGCGCAGTAATGGTAAGTTACCTTCTGGCTCTGGTGTATCGAGTAATAAGTCGATTGCATCTTCAAGCGTTTGAGTAAACTCATTATCGCCGTAACCAATTTCTGTATAGGCATTATTAATAAGCGGTTTATATTCTTCAAATAAACGCACGGCTTGGGCGGCGCTCATACTAGTAAATATTTTTACATACGGGGTGTAACGTTCATAACTATTAGGATCGATAGTTAAAATATCACCTTCTGTGACACTAAATTTTTCTTCTGGCTTTATTACTGGTGTATGTTTTGTAGCAACTTTGCCCTTTGCTAAATTATCAACAAACACGACACCACGGCGAATAACATCATCGGTAATCATTAGCTCCATTACCGAATCACTTAAGTATTCATCCATTTTTGCCACAACGACTGCATCACTTTCATCAAGTGGTGGTAATTGCACGGCTGCTGGCTCGGCATCACGCTGCGCTGGCATTTCATAATCTTGCGGTTTATCTGGCAATACTGATGGAACATCTAAAACAGGATCATTCTCTGGCTTTAACTCCATCATAGGCTGCTCTACTGGTGCTGGCTCAACCTCAGTAAGCACTTCTGCCTCGTTGCTTGGCTTAAGCAATACAAATGCAGCGGCGCATACGAGTACCACTAAAATAATAATGGCAAAAAGTAGATTGTTATTAGGTGGACGTTTTTGAACATCTGACGCTGATAGTTTATCTGACATACGAACTCCATTAAAATTAAAATGCAATATCACTTAGAGTATTCTAAATGAGTTTAATTCATAGCTTACAGTAAATAATATTAAAAGCAGCTAAGGTATCCTTTGATTCTTCTAGCTTAAAGACTTAAAGTAAATAAATAAAGTAAAGACGTAGAACAGTTTAGTCCCTTATATGAAAATCAAGCAAGTTGATCCTAACAAACCCAAAGTTGCCCTTCTATTAACAGGGGGTGGCGCACGCGCTGCTTATCAAGTAGGCGTACTTAAAGCATTAGCTCATAGCATGCCTAGAACAGCGCCTCTGCCATTTAGAGTAATAAATGGTACATCTGCTGGGGCTATAAACTCTGCGGCGCTAGCTTGCTATGCCTCCTGCGCGCACTTAGCAGTTAGAAAGCTCGAGTCTGTATGGAAGAACTTTTCTACTTCTATGGTGTATAAAAGTGATTTTTTAAGTGTATTTGGTCATATTACTCGTAATATTTTAACCAGTTTTCAGTCAGAACATATAAATCATCCGCCTGCGAGTTTATTAAACAATCGGCCACTGCGTAAATTATTAAACGAAATATTAGATTTACATCGCATTGAACGCAATTTACATCACAATTACTTAGAAGCGCTTTCGATTACCGCCTCTAGTTATACTACTGGTGATTCGGTGGCGTTTTATCAATCTAATACACGCCTACCATGGCAACGCGCTAAACGTGAGGGCCGCGCTACGCGTATTAATGTTGAGCATTTAATGGCTTCGAGCGCCATTCCTATGGTGTTTCCTAGTGTAAATATTTATAACCATTACTTTGGTGATGGCTCTATACATCAGTTATCGCCTCTAAGCCCATCAATACATTTAGGCGCTGAAAAAATATTCATTATTGGTGTTGAGCAGCCTAAAGAGTTACACCCTGTGGGTTACTCTGCTCATTACCCTGGGCTGTCTTCGGTTGCAGGGCATTTACTCGACAGCGTGTTTACCGACACTATGCAATCTGACTTAGAACGGCTAGAGCGAATTAACCGCACCTTAGGCTTGCTGCCAGCTCGCGATAAACACCAAGAACTTAAGCGCATAGAAACCTGCGTGATCAACCCATCACAAAACTTTAATGCTATTGCCGCGCAGTACTACGACGATATGCCATGGGCAATTAAAGTGTTGCTTAGGATCATAGGGGTTAAAAAACATTCGCAATCGAGTTTAACCAGCTATTTATTATTTGAAAAACGTTATACTCAACATTTAATACAAATTGGTTATGAGGATGGCATGAAAAAGCTGCCTGAAATACGTAAGTTTTTAGAGCTAGATTAGGGCGCTGATGCATGCTCGCCCTGCATCATCTAAGTAACTTACTCAATACCATCAAATAAATAATGCTCTACTCGCTCTACGCGCCTTGGTTTACCTTGCAGTATTAAAATATCGTTGGCTAGTAATATAGTGTGAGCTGATGGGTTCTCTATTTCATTATTTTGTCGGCGCAGTACTTTTATAGACACTTTTCGTTTTGCTAAATTAAGCGCCGCAATACTTTTATTAACCGCAAAAGCTTTATCGGGTAGCGCTATTACATGCAAGTATTCAAGGCGTTCATGCGCGTCTTCGTCTACATCAAGGTACTCACCGGTAAAAAAGCGTTGCAATAATTGATAACGGTTATGCCTTTCGGTGCTAACACGGCGAATAATACGGCTCATTGGTACCCCCGACATAGACAAAACATGCGAAACCAACATTAAGCTAGCTTCAAGGGTTTCTGGCACAACTTCGGTAACCCCCAGTTCTTTTAAACGCTCCAGCTGACTGTCGTCTTTGGTTCTTATTAGTATTTTTACCTCTGGGGCAACTTGCTTGATTGCATCTATTACTATTTGCGTTTGCTCAAACTCAGTAAAGGTAATAATGACTAAACGTGCTCGCTCTACTCCCGCACATTTTAAAATATCTTTTTGTTTAACATGGCCAAATAATATAGGCTCACCAGCCGCTTTACCTTCTTGAACTAAAATTGGATTACTTTCTATTGCTATATAATCAATGGCTTCTGGTTTTAAAAAACGTGCAACCGTTTGCCCCACCCGTGAAAAGCCACAAATAATGACATGATCACTATACAGTGTGCTGCTTTTAGGTTCACTTTCCCACGCTTGGCTTGCACGATCTAGCACGCCAATACGCTTTAAAATAAAAGGTGTTTTATCAATTAAAAAGGGCGTAAGCGCCATAGAAAGCACCCCTAAAGCAATTAAAAACGATACTTGCTGATTAGTTAGTAACTGATGCTGAGCGCCTAGCGCTATAAGTACAAAACCAAACTCCCCCATTTGCCATAGCATAAATGCACATGCTAGCGCGTCTTGTTTTCGCTCGCCCATTAGCTGAGCACTTATTGCCATTACCGCTATTTTTAATACTAATAACCCAACTAATGCGCCAATAATAAGTAAGCTATTATTAAGCACATACATTACATTGAGCTGCATGCCGACAGTGACAAAAAACAACCCCATTAAAATATCTCTAAATGGCCTAATGTCTGCTTCAAGCTGGTGCCGGTAATGGCTTTCTCCTAGCATCATGCCTGCTAAAAAAGCGCCCAGTGCCATAGATAAACCAAATGAGTAGGTGAGTAAGGCAGCAAATAAAGCTACCAGCAAAGTGGTAAGCATAAATAGCTCGTCGGTACGTACTAACGCAATTTCATTAAATACTTTAGGCAAAATCCATTTACCTATAGCCCAAAGTAGTAAACAAACAAACGCCCCCTTAGTGAGTGCTACTGCTAACGCCCAGCTAATACTTTGCGATCCGGTAGCGGCTAATAAAGGTAAAATAATCAGTAAAGGCACAACCGCAATGTCTTGCAATAAAAGCACTCCAATGGCGAGCTGCCCACGGCGTTGATTTAACTCTCCGTTTTCTTTTAATAGCTTAACAACCACAGCAGTTGAGGACAGCATCATAATAACGCCAATTGTAAAACTGGTGAGCAAACTAAAGTTTAAGCAATATAAAATCACAATAAGCACTGTACTGGTTACTACAACCTGCAATGATCCTAAGCCAAATACTATATTGCGCATTGCCATTAGGCGCGAAATAGAAAACTCGAGCCCCAAACTAAATAATAAAAATACTATACCTAGTTCAGCTACTAAATCCATTTCGTGAGTTTGCGTCATCCAGCCAACACTGTGACTACCTGCTAAAACCCCTGTTGCTAAATAAGCCAATATAGGAGGTAGCCCTACGCGCTTAAAAATCCATACAAATAAGACAGCAGCGACTAATAAAGTAAAAATTTGAGTATTAATATTTTGCAAATATTACCTCGTTACTTATAAAAACAGCCATGCTTAACTATAGCAATCATCAATTTATCGGCCAGTTTTTAAATGTGGCATAAAATTCGCTTAGTATTATAAGATCATATACTCGGGGGAATAATTGAATGGAAAATGTGCATATATTGACACAACGTATTGCTGGACGCGGAGAGTTTTTGCCGTTTTCGGCTGAGCATTATCGTAAAAATGAACCGGCAGCAACGCAAGAGCTAGCTGCAAAATTACAAACCAGTTTAATACTCGAAGATATATTAGCTATTTACGCAAAATTTGCAAAACAACTGCTAAATTTTTCAGGTATACAGTTCAAGTCTGCGCTAGGTACAGTGCAAACGCCTGATTGCGATATTGATACGCTTTCTTATACCTTTGATTTAAATGTAGAGAACAGTAATTTAGGGCAATTAATATACTTTAGTAAATACCCACTGAGTGTGGCCATAGAAAAAAAACTACAATATTTTCATAGTGCGCTGCTCTACCCTTTACGTAATGCGATAATGTATAACCGGGTATTAAAACTTGCCACAAAAGATGCATTAACTGGACTAAGCAATAGAAGTCAATTTAATGACACCTTACTGCAAAAGCTTGAAAACTGCCGCCGTTACCAGCGCCCATTTAGTTTAATGTTGCTTGATTTAGACAGTTTTAAGCAAGTAAACGATAACTTTGGTCATAAAGTGGGTGACGATGTACTTAAAGAATTTGCCTTAGTACTTAATGGCTCTATTCGAGGCACTGACTCTGTATTTAGATTTGGTGGCGATGAATTTGCAATACTCATTGAAGATCCTGAGTTTACTACTAATAAAGTAATAGCTGAGCGCATTATGCAACGCGTTAAAAACTCAAAAATAATGGCGCAGTACTCAGTTACTACCAGTATTGGCTTTACTTTAGCGAGTAGCCAAGACACCGAAAACGATGTTTTTTCGCGAGCCGATAAGGGTTTATATAAAGCCAAAGCAGCGGGACGAAATTGCGCCAAAGCATATTAAGTACAGCAATTAATATTGTTGTAAATAAAAAAGCCTAGCTTCCCCCGCTAGGCTTTTTTATTGCTGCCTAAGTAGTTTTAATAAGTCTACCTACTTAGGGAGCCACTTTGCCGATAAAAACTTATACATAACCAACGCAATGCAAAAACCAAAAAAGAAACCAAAAAAGAAACCACTGAGTAAATTAAGTAATGCAGCAATGCTAGCAAGTGGCGTAAATAACACTAACAAAAGCGGTACACTCACTCCTAAAATAAAAAACAGCCCACCTTTACCTAACCAATAAGCCAGTAAAATACTAGCGCACACTATTCCACCCGCTATAGCGCAGCCTAATGTCACTATATCAAGCGTTAAAAAATAATTAGCAAGCACAGCAATAACCGCTGTAATTAGCATACCTTGTGGTGCTTTATTTACTAACGATAAGCCTACATGCGGCTCCTTACTCATTATTTACACTCCCAATAAATACCGTTTTCATCACTATGGTTAGCACTTATAAAATAGCCTACCACTTGTACTAGGTCATCATTATAAAAAATTAACGGCACATTAGCACGCAGCCAAGGAGCCACTTTTGCATCTTTAAACCAATGCTTGAGTGTATTACTTCCTGGTTTTTTTAAAGGTTTGATGCGCGCACTATTACAATTAAAACGCACGCTTACTTGCTCATCTGCAGTTGGCGCTCTGACTCCTACGCCACTGTGTTTTTTTAGTAAGCGACCATCGGCAAGCTTTAGCTCACTGCGAGTAATTAGTGTGTTGTTTAATATTTGCGTACTTGGTACAACAAAATATAAATGCCCTTGATGGCGGCGTATTTGTCCATCACTAAGCTCAATAAGCATTTGTGCATCGCTTTTAGCTGCAATAGCCTGATTAATTATTTGCTCCAGCTGCTTTTGCGATGGTAATACATGAGTAAATAGCTCTAGCCATGCACGTACTACATTGGCTGTTCTAATCGGAGTAAATTTGGCAATAGCACTTATATTTAACGCCTGCTGAGAATTAACGCATTGCGTTAAATCAATGTGAGTATATTCGTTGAGTAAAGCGTGTTGCTGCTGCAGTAAACTAATACTGCGAGCGGTACATTGTTCAAAACCATTAAAGCGCGCTGCTAATATTGGCACAACTTGCTGGCGCATAAAGTTACGCTCAAAGCGCTCATCAGTATTAGAATCATCGGTAACATGGTTAAGTGCATATTGCGCCGCAAAGGCTTCTATATCACTGCGTTTTACCGCTAACAGCGGCCTGAAACATAATCGGCCGCTGGTTAAAGTGCGCTCGCGCTGCATTGCACCTAAACCTTTTAAACCCGAGCCACGTTTTAAGCGCAGTAAAAAGGTTTCTATTTGGTCGTTTAAATGTTGCCCAAGTAAAATAATGCTGCCATGTGGACTTAGCTCATCTAATGCTTGGTAACGAGCATCGCGCGCTTGCGCCTCTAGGCTCGTGCGTGACTGCTGCTCTATATTTACTTTAGCCGTTTGAAATGGCACATTTAGCTCATTGCACAGGGTTTGACAAAAAACCTGCCAGTCGTCGGCATACTGGCTCAAACCATGGTGTATATAAATAGCAGAAACTTGCAGTGCAGGATCCTGCACTCGTAAAGCATGCATTAAATGCAGTAACACCACAGAATCAACGCCACCAGAAAGTGCCACAGTAAACACCCTATGACCTTGCTCAATATATTGACCCAATGATTGTTTTACTTGTTGATAAATAAGCGATGTGTGCATTAATTTAACCTGAGCTCCAGATAATTTAGCCAATAATTTTAAAATACTAAGTTTTAGGTACTTGATTTTAGCCATTTTAAAACAAAAAAACCGCATAAGCGGCTTTTTTAAATATTTATTGCTAATTATTAAAAGAATTTAAGAGCAATAACCAAACGACATTAAGCGTTTGTAGCGCTGATCAAGCATCTCTTCAAGCGAAAGTGCTTGTAGGTCGGCTAAGTCACGCTTTAATCGCACTTTTAAATTACGTGCCATAGCATCATAATTACGGTGCGCTCCACCTAATGGCTCATCTACTAAGTTGTTAATTAGGTCTAACTCTTTAACTCGCTTAGCAGTTACACCCATAGCTTCAGCAGCAAGTGGGGCTTTATCGGCGCTTTTCCATAAAATAGACGCACACCCTTCAGGAGAAATTACTGAGTAAGTACTGTATTGCAACATGTTAACACGATCGCCAACACCAATTGCTAACGCACCACCCGATCCACCTTCACCAATAACCGTACAAATAGTTGGCACTTTTAAAGAGGCCATTACTTTAAGGTTACGGGCGATAGCTTCTGACTGGCCACGCTCTTCAGCACCCACACCAGGATAAGCTCCAGGGGTGTCGATAAAGGTCATAATTGGCATTTTAAAACGCTCAGCCATTTCCATTAAGCGCAATGCTTTACGGTATCCTTCAGGCTTTGGCATACCAAAGTTACGTTTAATTTTTTCAGCGGTACCACGGCCTTTTTGTTGGCCAATAACCATTACTGGTTCGCCATCTAAACGCGCTATACCACCTAAAATTGCCGGATCATTAGCAAAAGTACGATCACCTGCAAACTCGTCAAACTCCGTAAAAATACGCTCGATATAATCTCGAGTATAAGGACGCAACGGATGACGTGCCAGCTGTGATACTTGCCAAGCGCCAAGTTCAGAGAATATTTTCTCTTTTAATCGGTCGCTTTTCTCTTTTAGCTTGCTGACTTCCTCTTCTAATTCAAGGTCTAATTCGCCAGCGCGGCTTACATTTTGTAATTCTTCAATTTTCACTTCTAATTCTGCAATCGGAAGCTCAAAATCAAGATAATTGAGGCTCATGCTCTAAACTACCTAATTAGTTAAATTCTAGTTCTACATCTTGCGCTGCCATTAGCGATAACTTATGAATTAAGTCGTCACTTGGCGTAACACACCATTCGATCCCTAGGGTTAATTGCGCCAATGCATCTGGGCGTTGGTAATAAACCTTGATCGGACACGTTCCCATTTTATATGGTTCGAGTACTTTTTGTAATTTATCGAAGAAACCTGCCTCGACTTGCACCATGTTCAGCGTCATTTTAATCGCTTTAATACGTTTTTCACGCGCTTGAGCAATGGTGTTTATTTCTCTGGCGGTCATTGTAATACCACCAGAGAAGTTATCAAAGCTGACCTGTCCAGATATCACCAAAATATTATTAACTTGGAGCATATCTTGGTATTTTTCAAACTCATCTGAATATAAGCGTACATCAATGCGGGCGCTCTTGTCATCTAAAGTTATTAATGCCCACCTATTTCCTTTTTTATTAATAAGCACTCTGGCCGAAATTACAAGCCCTGCAGCTGTAGATACTACATCGCGATTAGTAGGCTGTAAATCGACCAATTTACCACTGGTATAATATTTTAGCTCGCGGCGATATTGATTTATTGGATGACCGGTTAAATAAAGACCAAGGGTTTCTTTTTCGCCATCGAGCCATTCGTTATCGGTGAGTCCTGTGGCTTTAATAAAGGCTTGCTCTACTTCATCGGGTTCAGTGGCTAATAAGCCAAATAAATCACTTTGCCCTAATAACTCTGCTTTATTGTGCTGATCGGCGGCGCGCATGGCACTTTTTAAGCTTGCCAATAACGTGGCGCGCCCTGATTGAGTTTTTTCAGGGCCTAGCTGATCAAGTGCCCCTGAATAAATAAGTTTTTCGGTTACACGTTTATTTAAGCGTTTTAAATCAACACGGGCACAAAAATCAAATAAATCTTTAAATGGTCCGCCCTTAGCGCGTGCTTCTAAAATTGCATCTACAGGTGCTTCACCTACTCCTTTAATAGCGCCAATACCGTAAACAATTTCGCCTTGCAGGTTTACTGTAAATTTGAACTCGCCTGCATTCACATCAGGCGGGAGCAAGGTGAGTTTCATGTTTTCACATTCATCCACCAAAATAACTATTTTGTCGGTATTATCCATATCGGCCGACATTACCGCAGCCATAAACTCTGCTGGATGATGGGTTTTCATCCACAGTGTTTGATACGACACTAATGCATACGCAGCGGAGTGCGATTTATTAAAACCATAACCTGCGAACTTTTCTACCAGATCGAAGATCTTAATTGCTAGTTCGCCGTCAATGCCGTTATTTCGCGCACCATCTTCAAATGTTGAACGCTGTTTTGCCATTTCTTCGGGCTTTTTCTTACCCATAGCACGGCGCAGCATATCGGCGCCGCCTAGTGTATAGCCTGCTAATACTTGGGCTATTTGCATTACTTGTTCTTGATACAAAATAATGCCGTAGGTTGGCTCTAAAATAGGTTTTAAGCTTTCGTGCTGATACTGCGCATCGGGGTATGAGATTTCTTCGCGACCTAATTTTCGGTCGATAAAGTTATCTACCATGCCCGATTGCAGCGGACCGGGTCGAAACAAGGCTACTAAAGCAATCATATCTTCAAAGCTGTCGGGCTTTAAGCGCCTTACTAAGTCTTTCATGCCCCTTGATTCTAGCTGAAACACCGCAGTCGTTTCGGCGCGCAGTAGTAAGTCAATACTCTTTTTATCATCCAACGGAATAGTATTAATATCTACTGGTTCTTTACCGGTGCGCGCTAAGCGCTCGTTGGTCATGTCGAGCGCCCACTGCAATATAGTCAGCGTTCGTAAGCCTAAAAAGTCAAACTTAACTAAACCGGCAGTTTCTACATCGTTTTTATCAAACTGAGTAACCGGAAACTTACCTTCGTCATCGCAATAAAGAGCAGCAAAGTCGGTAATTGTGGTGGGCGATATTACTACCCCACCCGCATGTTTACCGGCGTTACGTGTACACCCTTCGAGAATACGACACATGTCGATTAAATCTTTTACTTCATTGTCGCCATCGTAGGCTTCTTGCAAGCGTGGCTCTATATCAAATGCCTTGGCAAGTGTCATCCCAGGATCGCCTGGGATCATTTTTGAAATACGATCAACAAAACCGTACGGGTGACCTAATACTCGGCCAACATCGCGTATTACCGCTTTTGCCGCCATGGTTCCAAAGGTAATAATTTGCGATACCGCGTTACGCCCATACAAGGCCGATACATGATCAATCACCTCATCGCGCCTATCCATACAAAAATCGACGTCGAAATCGGGCATTGAAATACGTTCTGGGTTCAAAAACCGCTCAAACAGCAAGTCAAATTCCAATGGATCAAGGTCGGTAATTTTAAGCGCGTAGGCTACCAGTGATCCTGCACCTGACCCACGCCCAGGGCCAACTGGAATATTGTTATCTTTGCTCCACTGAATAAATTCCATTACGATTAAGAAATAACCTGGGAATCCCATTTCGTTAATTACACCAAGCTCTATATCTAGACGCTCATCGTATTCAACGCGTTTTTCTTTACGCTCTTGTTCATCAGGAAATAAAAACTGCAATCGCTCTTCAAGACCGTCTTGTGACACCTTAACTAAAAAGTCTTCAATTTTAAGTGAGCCGGTCGGATAATCTGGCAAAAAGTAAGTGCCAAGCTGCACCGTTACATTACAGCGTTTGGCTATTTCTACGGTGTTTTGTAATGCCTCTGGAATGTCGCTAAATAACTCAGCCATTTGCTCTGGCGTTTTTAAGTATTGCTCTTCTGAAAATCGTTTAGGGCGGCGTTTATCATCCAGTGTATAACCATCAAAAATAGCCACGCGAATTTCGTGTGCTTCAAAGTTTTCTGGTTTTAAAAACACCACTTCGTTAGTGGCCACAACGGGTAATTGCTCTTTAGCAGCAAGCTCTACCGCCATGTGCAAGTAATCTTCTTCAAGCGGTCGATTAGTTCGCACCAGCTCAAGGTAGTAGTTATCACTAAAATGCTGTTTATAAAAACTAACAACCGATTCAATAACACTCGGATTATTTTTTAATAACGCTTTACCTAAATCACCGTCTTTTGCACCAGAGAGTATTATTAACCCGGCTTTAAGTTCTATTAGCCAATCACGATCAATCACCGGGCGATGAAATACATGCCCGCGCTGATATGCTTTAGATATTAATAAAGTGAGGTTTTTATAACCTTGATTGTCTTTTGCTAAAATAGTAATGCGGCTTGGCTCGTTTTCAAACTCAGGGCTGCGTAGCCAAAAGTCAGCACCCACTATAGGTTTTATACCTGTGCTGTGGGCTGTTTCGTAAAAACGCACTAAGCCACATAAGTTCATTTGGTCGGTAATAGCAATTGCCGGCATTTGTAGTTCTTGTGCTTTGGCTACAATTGGCTTGGTTTTGGCAAGGCCATCAACCATCGAAAAATCAGAGTGAACTCTTAAGTGAACAAAATCTGGAGCTGCCATGTTTACGCCTCACCCTTGGCTTGCGCTAATACACGTTGCACTGGTTTAAAGCTTTTACGATGCTCCTTTATTGCGCCATATTGCTCAAGTGCTGCAAAATGCGCTTTGGTTGGATAGCCTTTATGCCCTGCAAAACCATATTCTGGGTGGCGTTTATCTAGCTCTACCATTTCGTTGTCGCGCGCTACTTTAGCTAAAATAGAAGCGGCTGAAATTTCGGCTACTAAGCTGTCGCCTTTTACTATTGCTTGCGCTGGCATGGTTAACTTAGGTAGGCGGTTGCCATCTATAAATACAAATTCAGGTTGCGTGCTTAGCCCCTCTACTGCGCGAGTCATGGCAAGCATAGTGGCGTGCAGAATATTTAGTTCATCAATCTCTGTTGGGCTGCAACGACCATACGCGTAACACAATGCTTTTTCTTGAATTTCAATGGCAAGCGCTTGGCGTTTTTTATCCGTTAATTTTTTTGAATCTGCTAAACCTGCAATAGGCTTTGAGGGATCTAAAATAACGGCAGCAGTAACTACGTCGCCAACAAGGGGGCCACGCCCTACTTCGTCAACACCGGCAATAAGGGCTACATTGGGTCGTTCAATTTGCATTTATTAACTCCGCTACAGCATTGGCTGCTTGTTCGCTGGCATTTAACCTAATTTTTTTGTGGATCGCTAAAAAGCGTGCTTTTAATGCTTGGTTATCGGTATTTAGCATAGGCGTAAGTGCTTGCGTTAAATTAGCTATATTGCACTCACTTTGCAAAAACTCGGGTACGAGTTCTTCATCGGCCAATAAATTCGGCAATGAAAAATACTTTATATTAAAGGTAAATAAGGTTTTAAAAATCCAATAGCTCAGTGGTTTAATTTTATAACCCACTACCATGGGCTTTTTATACAGCATGCCCTCAAGCGTGGCAGTACCCGATGCTAATAAAATAGCATCGGCTGCTTGCATAGCTTGTTTTGATTGCCCATCCAGCAAACTAATTTTAAGCGTTGGCGCAGTAGCATTTAAAATTTCAGTAAACTGCGCTTTGCGTTTGGCGTTAACCAATGGCACCACAATTTTAAGTGCTGGGTTTTGCGCTTGTAACTGCACGGCTGTTTTAATATAGGTTTCGCTTAATAAGCCTACTTCTGAGCCGCGACTACCAGGTAGCAGGGCAAGTACTTTATCATCAGGGCTTAAACCTAGCTCTTTGCGGGCTTTGCTGTCGTCGTGCTCAAGCGCTATATCGTCTGCTAATGTGTGCCCTACAAATGTACAAGGTACTTGGTGCTTGTCGTAAAATTCTTTTTCAAACGGTAATAATGCAAGCACTAAGTTAGTAGCAGCACTTATGGTATGAATGCGTTTTTCTCGCCATGCCCAAACCGAGGGGCTTACGTATTGTACTGTTTTAATTCCGGCGTCTTTAAGGGGTTTTTCTACGCGCAAGTTAAAATCGGGCGCATCTATGCCAATAAATACATCAGGTGGGTTATCAATAAAATGTTGCACCAGTTGTTTACGTATTTTAAGCAAGCGCGGTAGGCGCCCTAATACTTCAACCAACCCCATTACCGACAACTCATCCATGTCGTAAAGCGTGTTACAGCCTTGCGCCTGCATTTTAGGGCCCGCTATACCTTCAAAAATCGCATCGGGAAAATGCTTTTTAAGTGCTTTAATTAAGCCTTCACCTAAAATATCGCCCGACAGTTCACCTGCCACAATACCAATTCGTAGTTGTTTTTGATCTTTATTCATTTGATTTTTTCACACGTAAACTAGGGCCTGTTTGCCTTTATGGGTTAACAGGCTCTGGGCGTTAATTGAAACTAGTTTACCGCGTTTTCGTATTGGATTAAATGCTTAAAACTAAGTGCTTAAATTTGCTAAAAATAGCCCAGGTACTGTATGCTTTTGATACTGATTAAGCACTAACCGCTTATATTGCGTTTTGCTAATATAAATGTTGACTTCAAATGG
Organism: Pseudoalteromonas nigrifaciens; assembly: GCF_002221505.1. Taxonomy (NCBI): domain Bacteria; kingdom Pseudomonadati; phylum Pseudomonadota; class Gammaproteobacteria; order Alteromonadales; family Pseudoalteromonadaceae; genus Pseudoalteromonas; species Pseudoalteromonas nigrifaciens. Next base: position 2,431,068 of record NZ_CP011036.1, read on the forward strand.
TCAAAAGTAAATACTAATGTAACTTTCAGTAATTACTGAAACCTTATAAAATCAACGCACCCGTCAAATTATTGCTTTGTGCTGTAACTACATCACATATTAGGAGCTAAACATGATAGATGAAACCTTTGTGGATCTATCGCGATTGCAGTTCGCTGTTACCGCCCTCTTTCACTTCTTATTTGTACCTTTAACCATAGGTATGACTTGGATCTTAGTTATTATGGAATCGGTTTACGTTATGACCGGCCGTGAAATTTATCGCGATATGACTAAGTTTTGGGGAAAATTGTTTGGTATTAACTTTGCAATTGGTGTGGCTACGGGTCTTACCATGGAGTTTGAGTTTGGTACCAACTGGTCTTATTACTCCCATTACGTAGGTGATGTTTTTGGGGCTCCCCTTGCTATTGAAGGGTTAATGGCATTCTTTTTAGAATCAACTTTTGTGGGTATGTTCTTTTTAGGTTGGGACCGGCTCTCTAAACGCCAGCACTTAGGTGCTACCTTTTTAATGGCAATTGGTACTAACATGTCGGCGTTATGGATTTTAATTGCCAACGGCTGGATGCAAAACCCAGTAGGTGCCGAGTTTAATTACCAAACCATGCGCATGGAAATGACCAGCTTTGCAGAGCTGGTATTTAACCCTGTAGCACAGGTTAAATTTATTCATACCGTATCTGCAGGTTATGTTGCTGCATCTATGTTTGTGCTCGGTATTAGTGGTTATTATATTTTAAAAGGACGCGACTTAGCCTTTGCTAAACGCTCGTTTTCAGTCGCCTCTGGCTTTGGTTTAGCCTCTATTTTTTGTGTTATTTTGCTCGGCGATGAATCGGGTTATGAAGTAGGCGAAGTGCAAAAAGTAAAACTGGCCACCATTGAAGCAGAATGGCATACCGAAGAAGCCCCAGCAGCGTTTACACTTATAGGTTTCCCAGATTCAGAAAAGCAGGTAACTCACGGCGCTGTAAAAATCCCGTATGCATTAGGGCTTATTGCAACGCGCTCGCTCGATGAGCAAGTGACCGGTATTAACGATCTAGAAAAACAACACGAAGTGCGAATTCGTAACGGTATGATTGCGTACGAATACCTAGTAAAACTGCGCGCTGGTGATGACACGCCTGAAAACGTCGCTAAATTTAACACCCTAAAAGACGATTTAGGCTACGGCCTATTACTGAAGCGTTATACATCTGATGTAGTAGATGCCACAGAAGAGCAAATTCAAAAAGCAGTTAAAGACTCTTTTCCTAAAGTGGGCCCAATGTTTTGGTCTTTTCGTATTATGGTTGGCTGTGGCGTATTAATGCTGGGTGTGTTTATTCTTGCTTTTTACTATAACGCGCAGCGAGTTATTGAGCAAAAACGTTGGCTATTATGGGCTACTGTTTTAAGTATTCCACTGCCGTGGATAGCCATTGAATTTGGTTGGATTGTGGCTGAATATGGTCGCCAGCCTTGGGCTATTTCTGAAATATTACCAACCTTTTTAGCAACTTCTACGCTAACGGTAAACGATATTTTAATTAGCTTAACTGGGTTTATTGTATTTTATACCGGCTTAGCCATTGTTGAAGGTTGGTTAATGCTACGCTTTATTAAGCAAGGCCCAAGCTCACTACATACCGGTAAGTATCACTTTGAACTACCTAATAACACCACTGAAGGTAGAGGAGAGCAATCATGATTTTTGATTATGAAACATTAAAAATGCTGTGGTGGTTGATCATAGGCATACTGCTAATTGGCTTTGCAATTACCGACGGCATGGATATGGGCGTTGCTATGCTGCTGCGCCTAGTGGGTAAAACTGATTCAGAGCGCCGCACCGTTATTAATACTATTGGCCCGCATTGGGATGGCAACCAAGTATGGTTTATTACCGCCGGTGGTGCACTATTTGCCGCGTGGCCTATGGTATATGCAGCGGCTTTTTCAGGCTTTTATTTTGCTATGATGCTAGTGTTATTTGCACTATTTTTTAGACCATTGGGCTTTGACTATCGTAGCAAAGTAGACTCTAAACGCTGGCGCAATAACTGGGACTGGGGCTTATTTGCTGGCAGTGCCATTCCTGCATTAGTATTTGGTGTGGCCTTTGGTAACCTATTTTTAGGTGTGCCTTTTAGCATTGATAATTTTTTACGAGTAAGTTACCAAGGTTCGTTCTTTGCACTACTTAACCCATTTGCACTGTTAGTAGGTGTAATTAGTATTACTATGCTAATAGCCCATGCAGGTATGTGGCTACAACTACGTACTGCTAGCTTAGTTGCAGAGCGCTCAGGGCAATATGGTCGTTATGCACTTATTCTATTTATTGTGCTATTTGCAGCAGCTGGTTTTTGGGTTGCTAATTTAACGGGTTATCAAATTGTATCTATGCCGGATACACAAAGCCATGCCGACCCACTGGCAAAAGTAGTTACAACTGCGCAAGGGGCTTGGCTAACTAATTACAGTGAGCGCCCTTGGACTATGACCTTCCCTATTTTAGCGTTTGCAATGGCACTCAGTGCATTGTTGTTCTCTAAATTAAATAAACCCGCATTAGGGCTTGCTTCAACTAGCTTAATGTTAATAGGCATTATTATGACGGCAGGCGTATCACTGTTCCCCTTTATTATGCCATCGAGTAATAACCCAAATATTAGTTTAACTATTTGGGATGCGGTGTCGAGCCATATGACGCTTAACGTTATGTTTGTTGCCGTAGTTATTTTTGTGCCAATTATTTTATCTTACACCATCTGGTGTTACGTAAAAATGTGGCGCCGCGTTACGGTAGAAGAAATAGAAAACAACCCTCACGGTAGCTACTAAGGAGACTAAACTATGTGGTATTTCGCTTGGATTTTAGGTGTACTTTTAGCCTGTACCTTAGGTGTAATAAATGTAATGTGGTATGAGTTTCAGCAAAATAAAGACAGTATTGCTGATGACGAGCAAGTAATGCATGATTTATTAAAAGAGACTAACACAACTAAAAATGACGACTAACACCCGCCCTGATCGCGCGCAACAGCAGTCTTTGCGCGCTTTTTTAAAGCGTCAAAGTAAACCCGCTGCAATGCTATTAAAGCTAAGCATTGCACTGGGTACTGTTAACGCATTACTCATGATTGCAGGTGCTTATTTACTTGCTCAAGCTATTCATAATGTAATTTTTGAACAGTATAGTTTGGCTGAAATCACCTACTTATTATGGCCTTTGGCCGGTATTATTTTACTGCGCGCGGTATTTTTAACACTAAGTGAACGCTTTAGCGCTTATGCTGCACTTAAAATAAAGTCGGCAATGCGCCAAACCCTACTTAATAAGCTTAGCCTGCTTGGGCCAAGCTATGTAGAGCAACATGGCCAAGGTGCTACCCTCAATACATTGCACAATGGTGTAGAAGCGCTACACGATTATTATGCTAAGTACCTACCTGGCGTTGCCTACAGTGCGCTTATTCCGCTGGCTATATTAATCGTTATTTTTCCGACAGATTACAAAGCTGGGCTAATATTTTTATTAACTGCGCCGCTTATTCCTTTTTTTATGATTTTAGTGGGCTCAAAAGCCGAAGCGCTTAATCAACAACGTTGGCAACAACTGGCGGTATTAGGAAATTACTTTTTTGATCGCGTACAAGGGCTTACCCAACTTAAACTATTTAACGCCACTCGCTTAGAGCTAAAACAAATTGCTAAAATATCTGATGACTTTAGACACGCAACACTTAGCGTATTAAAAATTGCTTTTTTATCATCATTTGCATTGGAATTTTTGGCAACCATTAGTGTGGCATTAGTAGCGGTTATTATTGGTTTTAGATTGTTTTTTGGCACACTTGATTTTGCCACTGGTTTTGTGGTTTTACTGTTAGCGCCTGAATTTTATTTGCCGCTGCGTCAATTAGGCAGCCACTATCATGCGCGCTTGCAAGGTATAAGTGCCGCCGCCGACATGCTAATTATTTTCAATGCCCCATTGCCTGAGCAACAAAGTGAACACACTACTGACAACATTAGCGCCACTATAAGCTCAATTACTGTTAATAACCTTAGCTTTACCTACCCAAATAGTGATGAAGGGATAAAAAATATAAACTTATCTCTCCCCAATAAAGGGTTAATTGCCGTTGTTGGTGCCAGTGGCTCTGGTAAAAGTACCCTATTTGATTGCTTATTAGGGTTTCACCCTGAGGTAATTAAGCATATAAGTATTAATAAGCAAATTTTAAGTACTGCACATATTGGGCAATTACAAAATCGCATTGCGTGGATACCGCAATCAGCCACGTTATTTTACGACACTATTGCTGCCAATATTAAATTAGCTAAGCCTAATGCAACACTACAAGAGCTTGAACATGCAGCAAAGCAAGCAGGTGCTTTGGATTTTATAAAGGCACTGCCTGATGGTTTTAATACTTTAATTGGCGAGCAAGGTGAGGGGCTTTCTGGTGGTCAAAAGCAACGCATTGCCCTTGCCCGTGCTTTTATAAAACAAGCACCTATATTGGTACTTGACGAGCCTACCGCGCACCTTGATAGCGAAACAGAGCAAGTTATTCAACATGCTATAGCTGATTATGCAAAACATAATTTAGTGCTGGTTATTGCGCACCGGCTCAATACGGTCAAAAATGCTGAGCAACTTATTGTAATGCACAATGGCAAAATAGCTCAGCAAGGTTGCTTTAATAGCTTAGCGGCTGAAGCTGGTGAATTTGCCACTTTACTGCAAACAGCCCAGCAAGGAGCAGTTAATGCATAACTTTATTCGTTTACTAAAACTGTGCCGGCCTCACTACAAAGCCATGTTGTTGGGTACCTTTTTAGCCACTATTACAGTACTTGCTAATGTGGGGTTACTGGCTATATCGGGCTGGTTTTTAGCCTCAATGGCAGCAGCCGGTCTTGCCGGTACACAAATGAATTACTTTACTCCTGCGGGTACTATTCGCTTTTTAGCGATTGTACGCACCGCATCACGGTATGGAGAACGCTTAGTAACTCACAATGCTACGTTTTTAATGCTAAGTGAAATTCGCGTTAGTGTGTTCTCTACCCTCAGTAAACTCAATAATGTTGACTTAGCAATGAGCCGCAGCGCCGATTTAGTTAATCGGCTACAAAACGATGTAGACGCGCTAGATAAGTTTTACTTAAACGTATTATTACCTATGTTAGTTGCGCTATTAAGTGTACCTATTATTATGCTGTTTATGTCGGCATACAACGCCGATGTCGCACTTATTTGTTTTACCGGCATTGTCCTAATTGGTATCGTTTTACCCGCTTTTCTTAGCGCTAAATTAAATAAAAACAGCCACAAAGAAACACAGCTAAGTGCACAGCTGCGCTCTGAGCTTTCCGATACTTTAACGGGCCTTAGAGAACTGAGTATTTATCAAGCTCGGAAGCAGCAAATTGCTAAGTGCGATGATTTAAGCGAGCAGTATAATCAGCAACTGTTTATTCGCCACAAGGCGCTGGCTAATACCGATGGTTTAAGTTTATTAGTTGTACAACTGGCCATGATCGCAAGTATTGTGACCATAGCGCCCCTGGTTTACAGTAATGCCATGGTTAATGTTGAGCTGGCAATGCTAAGCCTATTTGTGCTCGCCAGCTTTGAGAGTGTGTTACTCCTGCCAAATGCGTTTATTGAATTACCAAATGTGTTAAAAGCAGCTGAACGTTTATTTACGCTTGAAGATAAAGCCGTAAATGCTAATACGCAATATGATGCCGCTATAAATAATAATTTGGCTTTGCAAAATCCCTCACTAACACTTAAGAACATTAGTTATTGTTACGATAAACACCCAGCATTAAATGACGTGAGTTTTGAGCTAAAGCCGCAGCAAAAAGTGGCCATTGTTGGTAGAAGCGGCAGCGGTAAAACCACCTTAGTTAACTTACTCACCGGTTTATGGCCACTGCAACAAGGCAATATTACCTTGAGTGAGCAAGGCAACTGCGTTGATTTGCATTTATTAAGTAATGATAACCGAGCAAGGTTAATTAATATTTTGGCTCAACAGCATCATATTTTTGATGGCACTTTAAAAGAAAACCTATGCTATGCAGCGCCTAATGCAACTAAAGCGCAAATGCTAGATGCACTAGCGCATGCACAACTTAGCCCGTGGTTTACTGAGTTAAAATCGGGGTTAGATACTCGCTTAGGTACCGGTGGGCGTAATGTGTCACAAGGTCAGTCGAGGCGGATTGCGATTGCGCAGGCTTTATTGCAAAACCCCGCTATTTTAGTGCTTGATGAGCCAACAGAAGGGCTAGATAATCAATCTAAACAAAGTGTAATGCATGCCATTATGCAAGTTATGAGTAACGCCAGTGTACTTACTATTACCCATGATCCAGCCCTGCTTGAGCATATGGATAATATTATTTGGTTAGAGGATGGGCGCGTAATAGCACAAGGCACCCATCAGCAATTACTTAGCGATCCTGCTTACACGTCACTTACTATCCGTTTTTAATTCGCTTTATCTATTACGGTAACTTGCACATCAATAACGCCGACTTTAGGGTCGGCTATCTTTTTAAACATACTGCTCGATAAATCTATAATACGCCCGCGTATATAAGGACCTCGGTCGTTAATTCTCACTATTACCGACTTATTATTTGCTAGGTTTGTTACTTTCACTTTAGTACCAAAGGCCAGCTTAAGATGCGCTGCCGTTGCTGCTTGCTGATCAAAGCGTTCGCCATTTGCGGTGGTTCTTCCTTGGTATTTATCGGCATAAAATGATGCTTTGCCAAGCTGTGTCAGCTCCCCTGAGCTTGATTTTACAAGTGGTTGACTACTACAACCTGCAAGGATAATAGCAATAAAAGTAACAGTGAGTTTTTTAAGTATCATTTAATAGCTGATGTAATTGATATAATTAGCAACTAGCCTACAGCTACTTGCCTGAGCTGATCCTGAATTACTCACTAATAATTATAAATAATAAGCAATAAAAAACCACCATCGATTACTCTTAGGTGGTTTTTTATATAAGCTAAAAGGCGTTTATCGTACGATACCGCGCTCTGAGCTTTTAACAAAATCTATCATTAACTGTACTGCTGGATACTTTTGCGCATCTTCGCTAAGTGACTCAATTGCTTCATCTACACCTAGGCTTTTACGATAAAATACTTTATAAGCACGGCGTACAGCCATTATCTCATCGCTTTGAAAACCACGGCGTTTCATGCCCTCAGTATTAATTGCAACTGGACCTGCAGGTATACCTATAGTGGTAACAAATGGTGGTACATCTTTATTAATAGCTGAATACATGCCTACAAATGCATGTGCGCCTACCTTACAAAACTGATGTATACCTGAGTTGCCCGCAAGAATAACCCAGTCACCAATATGTACATGCCCTGCTACACTGGCGTTATTAGCAAATATAACATTATCGCCAATCACTGCATCGTGAGCAACATGGGTATAGGCCATAAACAGGTTATTACTACCTATAATGGTTACGCCCTGATCTTGAATTGTGCCACGGTGAATTGTAACGCATTCACGAATAATATTATTGTCACCAATAGTGAGCGATGTTGGTTCGTTGTTGTACTTTTTGTCTTGGCATGCTTCACCAACCGACGCAAACTGAAAAATATGATTTCCAGAACCGATAGTTGATGGGCCTTTAACTACAACATGAGACTCAATAATACAGTTATCACCAATGACAACATCATTGCCAATATAACTATATGGTCCCACTGAAACATTGCTGCCTAGTGTCGCGCCTGGTTCGATTATTGCCGTTGGATGAATCACAATTAAAACTCTCTTCTCGCACACATAATTTCGGCGCTACATACTAGCTTGCCATTGACTTTTGCTTCTGCTGCAAACTTCCATAAATTACGACGTTCTTTTAAAAACTCAACATGTAAATGCATAGTATCACCAGGAAGTACTGGTTTTTTAAAACGTGCATTATCTACAGCTGCAAACAAATACAATTCATTTTCGCTACGGTTTTCAACCGTTTTAAAGCCAAGTAACCCAGTTGCTTGAGCCATGGCTTCTAATATTAATACACCCGGAAAAATTGGCTGATTTGGGAAATGCCCGGTAAAAATGGGTTCGTTTATAGTCACATTTTTAATAGCATGCAAAGATTTGCCAGGTGTAAAGTCAATTACTCTATCAACTAATAACATCGGGTAGCGATGCGGTAATAAACTTAAAATTTCTTGAATATCAAGGCTATTTAATTCGTTTGCCAAAATAGCATCCTCATTAGTGTTCAACGTTTATGGCTTATTTAATTGCTCAAGTGCTTTAATACGGCTTTTCATTTCAGAAAGGTTACGCAAGTGAGCGATTGATTTACGCCATTCTTTGTTTGTAGTATGAGGTATACCAGATGAATAGATACCTGGCTCGGTGATTGATTTTGTCACCATACTCATACCCGTAATTATAACACCATCACAGACGCTCATGTGACCATTAATTGCTGTCATGCCGCCAATTTGGCAGTTTTTACCTATGGTGACGCTACCAGCAAGTACAGTACAACCAGCAATAGCTGTGCCTGAGTTAACTTCAACGTTATGTGCTATTTGGCATTGGTTATCAATAATTACATTACTATGGATAATAGTATCGTCAAGTGCACCACGATCAATTGTAGTACTTGCGCCAATTTCAACTTTATCACCAATAATAACAGAGCCAAGCTGAGGAATTTTAATCCATTGCCCACGCTCATTAGCATAACCAAAACCATCACTACCTATAACGCTATTGGCTTGCAACAAACAATCTGAGCCAATTTCAACATTATGATAAATAGTTACATTCGACCAAAGCTTAGTGCCTGAGCCTATTTTAACACCTTCACCAATAAAACTGTTCGGACCAATTTGTACGTTATCGTTAATTATTGCATTGCTTTCAATTACCGTATTAGCGCCAATAGCGGCACTTTTACTTACTGTCGCATTTGGGTGAACAACCGCGCTTGGATGAATGCCTGTTGCGGCAGAGCGTGGCGTCGTATCCATTAATTGCGCAAGCTTGGCGTAACTTACATACGGATTTGCAACTATTAGTTTATTGCCGTTAAAGTAAGGAGCATCTGCTTCACTAACAATGACAGCACTGGCTTGAGTCACTTCAAGTTGCGAGCGATATTTCTTATTCGCTAAAAATGCAATATGCCCTGAGCGGGCATGTGCAAGTGTTGCTATTTTTGTTATTTCTAAAGCGCCATCACCTTGCAGCTCGGCGCTTAGAAGTTCCGCTATTTGCGAAAGCGTATAATTTTGCATAACTTAATTATTTCTTACTCACTGCAGCAACTACTTTATTAGAAAGATCAGTTACTTTTTTAGGGTTAAAGTAAATAGTTGTATCTTTAACTTTAACTTCATCAAAGTCGCCATCTTTAGCAATGTCTTCAATTGTTTTGATAATTAAACCCTGCACTTTTGCAAGCTCTTGGTTTTGGCGTGCTTTAATTTCTTGCTCAAGAGGACGACCTACTTCAGCAAGGTTTTTTTGCATACCCTGAATTTTGTCACGCAGTTTATCTTTTTGCGCTTGGCTCATAGTGGTACTTTCACGCTTGAACTTTTCAGCTTCAAAGCGAATATCGCCTTGTAGCTTTTCTAACTCTTGACGGCGCTCTGCAAACTCAGTTTGTAGAGATTGCTCAATTTTAGCCATTTGTGGTATTTGCTTGTAGATTTCTTGCATGTCTACAATACCTACTTTATGTGCAAATGCACTTACCGAGGTGCCCATCATAAGTGTTGCTAAAACAGCTACTGCCGTTGATTTAAATAATTTATTCACAAAAAACTCCTTTAAAAGCTGTTACTAATATTAAAACTGATGGTCTTCGTATCGTCATCTTCTTCTTTTTGCAATGGATACGCAAAACTAATCAGCATTGGACCCATTGGAGAGATCCACTGTAATGATAAACCGGTTGAAACCCTAAAACGCATTGGATCAGAGTAATCATCTAATTTAGCTCGCTCATCGGCTGCTAAATTTTGGTAACGGTCTACGTTAAACTCGGTATCCCATACGTTAGCAGCATCAACAAAGAAACTGGTACGTACTGAACTGGTATTTTCTTCATCTAAAAACGGTGTAGGTACAATTAATTCCATACCTGCTACCGCTTTAGCATTACCACCAATTCGACCTTGTGGTACTAGCACATCAAATTCAGATGAGCCGCCTATATTACCTGTGGTTGAGCCATCTGGTAAAGGTGTACCCGGAATTGATTGCGGTATACGTGCAATTGCGCGTGGTAAAATTGTATTTCGGTCAAAACCACGTAGTTCCATTTCAGTAATACGGAAGTATTCTTGGAATGGCAGTACTTGGTCGTAGCCGTTAGTTGAGCCATAACCATTACCGTAACCTAACGCCGCACGGGTTGAGAACACCCAGCGATGGTCGTTCGATATTGGCCAGTAAAAACGCGAATCATAGTTTAACTTAAAGTATTTTAAGTCAGAATTCGGCGTTGTTGCTGTTAAGTTTAGCGTTTGACGTGAGCCCGCTGTTGGGAATAAACCACGGTTTACCGTAACGCGAGACCAGCCAGCACTTAACTCATATTTAGTAAAGTCAAAACCAGCATCTGGGTTGTCTTGGTCTAAGAAGGTTTCACGCAGTACACGCGTTTGCTCGTACTCTGCAATATCTGAAAGCTCTTCTTGAATCCAACGAACACCAAAGTTAATGCGGTTAACCGCATCAATTGGGAAGCCTATATTAGTCCCCAATCCATAGCTTTTCGACTTATAGTCGATCAAACTAAACTTACTTGCATCGTAGTTACTGTAAAAAATACTGCTACCTTGCGATACGCCATCTGGCGTGAAGTATGGGTCGGTATAAGACACGCTCACACGCTCAGAACCACGCGAGGTATTAATATTAAAGCCTATTTGATTACCAGTACCTAAAAAGTTAGATTCTGTTACACCAATATTAAACTGTAAACCTAGGTATGAGCCATACGCTAAGCCGGCATTAAAGCTACCAGCCGACTGCTCTTTTACAGTAAAATCAACATCTACTTGGTCATCAACACCTGGGACTGGCACAACGTTAAAATCAACTTTTTCCATATAAGGTAAACGCTGAATTTGTAATTTTGAACGCTCCAAGCTTTGGTTAGATAACCATGCGCCTTCAAGCTGTGTCATTTCGCGGCGTAGCACTTCATCTGCAGTACTTTGGTTACCACCAACAATAATCCGGCGCACATAAACACGCTTACCAGGGTTAACCGATAAGGTTAGTTGTACTTCTTGATTTTCGTCATCAATTTGCGGAATTGTGCGTACTTCAGCATTGGCATAACCAAAACGCGCTAAGTAGCTTTTTATAAATTCTTCTGAAGAGGTAACCACTGAGCCGTTATATAACTCACCCGCTCGTAGTGGAATAACACTTTTAATTAAGTCTTCGCGACCAAGTAAGTCACCAATAAAGTCAAAACCTTTAACTTTATATTTAACCCCTTCAGTTAAGTTAGCTGTAACGTATACAGACTCACGCTCTGGGCTAACCGACACTTGGGTAGAGTCTATGTTAAAACGTAGGTAACCACGGTCTAAATAAAAGCTACGAATTTTTTCTAAATCGCCTTCAATGGTTTGTTTTTGGTAGCGGTCGCTGCCCATAAACTGCCACCAAGGTAAGTCTTGTTGCGACTCAGCCAGTTGTAATAGCTCTTCATTAGAAAAAAGTTCATTACCTACCAAGTTAATTTGACGAATTGATGCAGCATCACCTTCATCAAATTTTAATTTAAGTTTAACCCGGTTACGCGGCAGTTTAGTGATACTAATATCGACTTTAGCGTTGTATTTACCAATACTGTGGAAAAATTCAGTTAAGCCTTTTTCTATATTATCAATAACGGTTTTATCTAGTGGCTCGCCTTGGCGAATATTTTGCTGATCAAGTGACTGATTAAGCTGCTCATCTTTAATATCTTTATTGCCATCAAACTCAATAAAGCTAATTGTTGGGCGTTCAGTTACTTTAAAAACAACGTTATTACCGTCGCGTAGCGCTTTTATATTGTCAAAGTGACCTGAGCGGTAGAGAGACTTGATTGTTTTTGAAATCGTGTACTCATCAACATTATCGCCCACGTTAATAGGAATATGCGTTAATGCAGCACCCAGTGCTACACGCTGTAAACCCTCAACTTTGAGATCTTCAACAATAAAGGAGTTTTGGCCTAGGGCTGCAAAGCTTGCACCCAATAAACTTGAAACTACCAAATGTTTTTTTATAGCCATTTTATTATATTTATCCTTTACAACTGTATTACCGCTTAGCATCGAAAAGTAAATTTACGAGCTGTACAATCGTGGTTCTAATTAGTCATTGTCACGTTAAAACGACAAACGCGATACATCATTGAACAAAGCGAAACATGTTAAAAAAATGAGTAGTAACGCACCCACTTTAAAACCAAACTCTTGTGTCTTTTCAGAGACTGGCTTTTTACGAAAAAGTTCAATTATGTAATACATTAAGTGTCCGCCATCAAGCACTGGCAAGGGCAATAAATTAAATACACCCAAGTTAACACTGATCAGTGCTAAAAAGCTTAAAAACGCAACGAAACCGTAGCTTACGCTAGTCCCGGCGCCTACGGCAATGCCTACTGGGCCACTTAAATTTTTAACCGAAATCTGGCCTGTAATTAAATTACCTATCATATCAAAGCTAAGGGTAATTAATCGCCACGTTTCTTTACTACCTCGCACAATACTATCGAGCGGGCCATAATGTCTAGTTTCTATATAACCTTGCGGCCATTTTTCTACTATTGGTGCAACCCCTAAAAACCCTTGCTCTATGCCCTGAGCGTTAACCCTAGCTTGAGGTATTACCGATATTATTTTTATAGTGTCTTGTCTTTTTACACTAAATTGTAATGATTTGTTAGCCGATTGGGTAATAAGATTAACTAATTGCTGCCAATTGCTTATTGTTTCGCCATTTACAGCCACAATAGTATCATTTATTTTTAACCCTGCCAGCTCTGCAGCAGAGCTTTTAGTAACCGCAGCAATACTAAGTGTTGCTTGTGGCCTAAATGGTACTATGCCTAGAGAGCTCAATGGTGGCACGTCTTGCTGATCAAGTTTCCAGCCGTCTAAATTGAGCATTTTTGTTTGCTGCTGATAGTTTTCGTTACGTACAGTTACTGCAACGCTTTTATCACCTAAACTCGACATAAGCGCAAAGGTTGCGTCTTGCCAGGTGGTAATTTCATCATCACCAATTTTAATAATTTGTTGGCTAGGCATTAATCCCGCTTGCGCTGCACGACTGCCTTCAACCACACTGCCAACAACAGGTTTTACTGATTGCACACCCACCATATACATAACGGCAAGTGCAAATATAGCAAATATAAAGTTAGCAACGGGCCCCGCAGCAACAATCGCTATACGCGCTTGTACCGACTTAGCATTAAACGATAAATGACGCTGATTTGCAGGTACTTCATCAACCCGCTCATCGAGCATTTTTACATAACCACCCAAAGGTATGGCTGCTATAACGTACTCGGTATCGTATTTATCACGCCATTTTAGCAATGGTTTACCAAAGCCGATAGAAAAGCGCAGCACTTTAACGCCGGCTTTACGCGCCACCCAAAAGTGGCCGTATTCATGTACTGTAACTAAAATGCCCAGCGCTAAAATAAATGAGCCGAGATTCCAAAAAAAATCGAACATATTAATGCGTCACTTTTGTTATAAACTGCGATGCGCTTAAACGCGCTAATCTATCGCACTCTAAAATTTCATCTAAGCTTTGCACATTGGTGTACGTGGCCGCTTCGAGAGTCTGTGCATTTATTGTGTATATATCGGTAAAACCAATTTCACCATTTAAAAATGCACTTACCGCGATCTCGTTTGCGGCATTCACTGTCGTTGTTGCGCCTTGCCCTGCGCTACACGCATCAATCGCTAGTTGTAAATTAGGGTAACGAGAAAAGTCAGGTTTAGTGAACGAAAAGTCACTAATATCTGAAAAGTTTAACGGCTTAACCCCTGCATTTATGCGCTCAGGGTAAGCTAATGCATGGGCAATTGGGGTACGCATATCAGGGTTACCCATTTGCGCTAAAATTGAGCCGTCGTGATATTGCACCATCGAATGAATTATACTCTGTGGATGAATAACCACATCAATATCACTCGGGTCGCAGTTAAACAGCCATTTAGCTTCAATAAACTCAAGCCCTTTGTTCATCATGGTGGCTGAATCTACCGATATTTTTTGTCCCATAGACCAATTAGGGTGCGCCACGGCTTCTGCTATGGTTACATCTTTAAGGGTATTTATATCACGGGTTAAAAATGGGCCGCCTGATCCGGTAAGTAATATTTTACTTACGCCATGAGATTGCAGGTGTTGATCGCCTTGCGCATTTTGTAGAGAATACGGTAAACATTGAAAAATAGCGTTATGTTCACTGTCTATTGGTAGCAATGTCGCTTTGTGTTGTTTTACTTTATCAATAAACAACTGACCCGACATTACCAAAGATTCTTTATTGGCGAGCAGTACTTTTTTTCCGGCTTCTACTGCGCTTAACGTCGGCAACAACCCTGCAGCGCCGACAATTGCCGACATGACAGCATCAACCTCTGGATGCCCACACAGCTCGCTCATAGCCTGCTCACCATGCATTATCTGCGTTTTACATGGCGTATTACTTAAATATAACGACAATTGCTTAGCAGCGCTTTGTGTTGCCATAACGCCATAGCGTGGCTGATGCGCAATGCATAGCTCAGCCATTTTTTTAGCATTTTTCCCAGCAGCTAATGCAAAAACACTAAACTGCTGAGTATTTCTTGCCACAACATCTAAGGTATTAAGGCCAATAGAGCCTGTAGCCCCTAGAATTACCAGTTGCTGCTTTTCACTCATAAACTCAAAGTCCACGCATAACACATTACAAACATAGGTGCGGCTGCGGTTAGGCTATCAATACGATCTAAAATCCCGCCATGTCCTGGCAAGCAATTACCGCTGTCTTTAAGTCCTGCTTCGCGTTTAAACATGCTTTCAAGCAAATCACCCACCGCTGAAAACAAGGCAATAAACACAGTCATAATGGCGTAAATTGGCCATACAATTAAATCTACGTCGGTAAAATGACAAAATGTAAGCACAAATATAACTGCAGCGACAACGCCGCCGGCTAAACCTTCAATAGTTTTATTTGGGCTTACTTTTGGCATGAGCTTACGCTTACCAAAGCTTTTACCTGTAAAGTAGGCACCAATATCGGCGCTCCATACGATTCCTAAAACCACTAAAATAAGCATAGAGCCAAAATGACTAGATTCGGTATATTGCGCACTGCGCAGCGTATTTAGGGCTAACCATAAAGGCACTAACGTTAGTAATCCGGCAATACCGCGCATTACTATGCCTTCGTTCCATGCTTTAGCCATTTCTGGGTAGCGCCATACTAAATAACTAGCAACAATCCACCATGCAAACGACAGCGTAAATAAGTAATTTGCATCACCTACCAATTTGCCATCTTGCCAAAGTGATTCGATTGGCCAGTGCAGGTTTAGTAACGCTAGCAAAGCGGCAACTAAAAGTACAAAAGCGCTGCGCTTAAGTTTATTGCACAGCCCCATAAAAGCAGACCATTCCCATGCGCCCATTAATACAATTGCACCCGCAAAATAACTAAATAATGTCAGTGGGGTGTAAAAAACCAAAGCAAGCGCTAATGGTGCTAGCACGAGTGAGGTTAGAATGCGTTGTTTTAACAAAATTATGACCCTTATTCTATTTAGGTTTGAGCGAGTAATTGTTTTATTTGTTCGCCCGTACAACCAAATCGTCGCTCTCTGGCAACGTAACACGCTATGGCCTCAGCAAATGCTGCTTCATTAAAATCAGGCCACAGTGTGTCGGTAAAGTAAAGTTCAGCGTAAGCTGCTTGCCAGAGTAAAAAGTTACTAATTCTGACATCGCCACCAGTACGAATTAGTAAATCAGGCTCGGCCTGATCTGCCATACTCATGTACTGTGCTATACGCTCTTCTGTAATATCGGCTGGGTCTAATTGCCCCTGTGCAACTTGCTCTGCAAGTTGTTTAGCAGCATTAGCCATATCCCAACGTCCACCGTAATTTGCAGCAACATTTAAATGCAGCCCGGTATTATTTGCTGTAAGCTTTTGAGCAGTATCTACTTTACTGCGTAAGCTTTCAGAAAACCGCGATAAGTCTCCAATAATGGTCAGTTTTACATTGTTTTTATGCAGCTTTTTAACTTCTTTACTAAGTACAAATAAAAAAAGCTCCATTAACGTTTTTACTTCGTCTTCAGGTCGACGCCAGTTCTCACTACTAAAAGCAAATAAGGTTAACGATTGTATCCCTAATTTAGTACAAAACTGTACAGATTGACGAACTGCGTCCACACCTTTTTTATGCCCAAACACACGCGGTCTATTTCTGGCTTGCGCCCAACGCCCGTTACCATCCATGATGATAGCTACATGTTTAGGTAAACATTGCTGTGAAATTGTGTCAGCATCTAGAACCATAAATATTGAGTATTCCATAAAAAAACGCCGCCTAGTATACCCCAGCCGGCGTTTCAAAACTAATAAATTTAACTTGTACTCGGGATAATAAATCTATTTCAAGTGGCTATTTTTAACGCTAACTGCGTTGAATTTACTTGCAATAGGTTCAATCTATTACCCCAAGTGCAGCGTATTAGCTTCTTAGATTTCCATCAACTCAGCTTCTTTAGCTGCTAATTGAGTATCCATTTCTTTAATGAATTTATCGGTCATCTTTTGAATTGCTTCTTCAGCTTGACGCGCTTCATCTTCAGAAATATCTTTATCTTTCAATAAGTTTTTAAAATCGCCATTCGCGTCACGACGAATGTTACGTACTGCAACACGACCGCCTTCAACTTCACCACGAACAATTTTAATTAAGTTTTTACGACGTTCTTCAGTCAATGCTGGCAATGGTACACGAATAACTGAACCTGCTGACATAGGGTTTAAACCTAAGTCAGATGCCATTATTGCTTTTTCTACCGCTTGCGCAAGTGACTTATCAAATACACCAATAGCCAGTGTACGTGAATCTTCAATTGTTACGTTAGCAACTTGGTTTAACGGTGTTGGCGAGCCATAATACGACACCATAATACCATCTAGCAATGCAGGATGAGCACGACCAGTACGAATCTTAGATAACTGGCTGCCCAGTGCTGCTACACTCTTTTGCATGCGCTCTTGCGCATCTTTTTGAATATCGTTAATCACAGTTTAATCCTAATCTATTTAATTACTTCATCTGAGGCTTGTGAAGAAATAAGGGTTCCCTCTTCTTCACCCATAATAACACGTTTTAATGCGCCTGATTTATTCATATTAAATACGCTCAATGGCATATTATGATCGCGTGCTAATGTAAATGCCGCTAAATCCATTACTTTCAATTCTTTCTCAATTATCTCATTGTAACTTAAATGACGATAAAGTGTCGCATCTGGATTTTTAACTGGGTCATCACTGTAAACGCCATCTACTTTAGTCGCTTTAATTACCGTATCGGCTTCAATTTCGATACCACGTAAACAGGCTGCTGAGTCGGTAGTGAAAAATGGGTTTCCCGTACCGGCTGCAAAAATAACTACGCGGCCCGTTTTTAATAAACTAATTGCTTCAGCCCAATTGTACGCATCACACATACCATGAAGTGGAATAGCCGACATTAAACGACAGTTTACAAATGCACGATGCAGCGCATCACGCATTGCCAAACCATTCATTACGGTTGCAAGCATACCCATGTGATCGCCAACAACACGATTCATGCCTGCTTCTGCTAACGAGCCACCGCGTAAAAAATTTCCACCGCCAATAACTAAACCCACTTCTACGTCGAGCTCTACGAGCTCTTTAATTTCTTGAGCCATGCGGTCTAACACTTTAGGGTCGATGCCAAAGCCTTCATCTCCCATTAAAGCTTCACCGCTTAATTTGAGAAGAACGCGTCTAAAAATAGGTTTACGATTGATAGTCATAGTATTGGGGCCAACTTTTATAAAAAATGGATAAAAAATAACCGCGCTTATGTTAAACATAAAAGCGCGGTTATTTTAAAGAATTTCTAGCTGTGAAGCAAAAGCAAATAACACATTAATTGCATGTCTTTTTTACTCCCTACACAAATAGTTAATCTTATTTAGCTTTAGCAGCAGCGATTTGTGCAGCAACTTCAGCAGCAAAATCTTCTTCTTTTCTTTCGATACCTTCACCAACTTCTACACGTACGAAGCTAGTAACTGTTGCGTTTTTCTCTTTAAGAATTTCGCCAACAGTTTTCTTAGGTTCCATGATGAAAGCTTGACCAGTAAGAGAAACCTCACCAGTGAATTTTTTCATGCGGCCAACAACCATCTTCTCAGCGATTTCAGCAGATTTGCCTTCATTCATCGCGATTTCGATTTGTACTTGTTGTTCTTTAGCTACAACATCAGCAGGAACGTCTGAAG
Organism: Pseudoalteromonas nigrifaciens; assembly: GCF_002221505.1. Classification (NCBI taxonomy): domain Bacteria; kingdom Pseudomonadati; phylum Pseudomonadota; class Gammaproteobacteria; order Alteromonadales; family Pseudoalteromonadaceae; genus Pseudoalteromonas; species Pseudoalteromonas nigrifaciens. Next base: position 2,449,681 of record NZ_CP011036.1, read on the forward strand.
GAGTTAAGTACTCAGGGCTTGATGCAGCAACGTGCATTGCAACGTGCTTAAGTGTTTCTTCATCAGCAACACCAGCAACAACAACACCAATACGATCACCATGACGGTACTCAACTAGGTTTTCACCCGTGATGTACTGTAGACGACGTACGTTAATGTTTTCGCCAATTTTAGTTACTAGCTCAACGCGTGCTTCTTCAAACTTAGCTTGTAAGTCTTCGATAGTCACAGTGTCTGCAATTGCAGCTTCTGCTACTTTATCAGCAAACGCTAAAAAGCTTACGTCTTTAGCTACGAAGTCTGTTTGACAGTTAACTTCAACTAGCACTGCAACATTACCATTTTTCTTGATAATGATAGCGCCTTCAGCAGCGATATTGCCTGCTTTTTTAGCTGCTTTAGCCGCGCCACTTTTACGCATGTTTTCAATCGCTAACTCGATGTCGCCATCAGTTTCAGTTAACGCTTTTTTACAATCCATCATGCCAGCGCCAGTACGCTCGCGTAATTCTTTAACTAGGGCAGTAGTTACAGCCATTAGTAATTCCTCAAATCTGAATCAGGTTTAGATAAGCGGGTTACCCGCTCTACAAGAATAGCAAGTCTTCACCTTTAAAAGATGAAGACTTGAAGACAGCTAATTACTCAGCTTCTACGAAATCATCTTTTTCAGCTTGAGCAACAAGTGTGTTCTCACGGCCTTCAGTGATCGCAGTTGCAACAGCGTTAGTGTAAAGACTTACCGCACGGATAGCATCATCGTTACCAGGTACGATGAAATCAACGCCATCTGGGTTCGAGTTAGTATCAACAATTGCAACAACCGGAATACCTAGGTTGTTAGCTTCACGGATAGCAATGTGCTCGTGGTCAGCATCAATAACGAAAAGCGCGTCTGGAAGACCGCCCATGTTCTTGATTCCGCCAAGGCTCTTCTCAAGCTTTTCCATTTCGCGGTTAAGCATTAACGTTTCTTTCTTAGTTAACTTCTCGAAAGTACCGTCTTGGCTTTGTATTTCAAGGTCTTTAAGACGCTTGATTGATTGACGAACTGTTTTCCAGTTAGTCAACATGCCACCTAACCAACGGTGGTTTACATAGTACTGGTCGCTTGCGATTGCAGATTCTTTCACTGCTTCGCTTGCTGCACGCTTAGTACCAACGAAAAGAACTTTACCTTTGTTTGCAGCAGCACCAGATAAAAACTTAAGTGCAGTGTTGAACATTGGTACAGTTTGCTCAAGGTTGATGATATGTACACGGTTACGTGTGCCGAAGATGAAAGGCTTCATCTTAGGGTTCCAGTAACGTGCTTGGTGACCAAAGTGAACACCAGCTTGAAGCATATCGCGCATTGAAACGTTTGCCATTTTATAGATCCTCTATAGTTGTTTAGGGTTAGGCCTCCACATATCCCATAGCACCAACACCGAAGTATTTAAACTTCTAATGCACCCAAGTGTATGTGACGATACGTGTGTGTGTTAAAATAAAATTGTGTTTGCCTTAAATACAAAAAATCATTAAAGAATTTATTTGTAAAAAGACGGCGCGCTTTATACCATATTAAAATTAAATACTCAACATCGCGTGCAAAAATTGTGCGGCGATAAATGTTAAAAACTCAACTTTGGAGCTTCAATGAGCGCTATTATTAAGACCCCTGAAGAAATAGAGAAAATGCGCGTAGCTGGGCGCTTAGCGGCAGATGTACTTGAAATGATCGGCCCATATGTAGTGCCGGGCGTGACCACCGATGAGCTAAATACAATTTGTCATGATTATATTGTTAATGTGCAAAAAGCAATCCCTGCTCCATTAAATTATCATGGTTTTCCAAAATCAGTTTGCACCTCTGTAAACCATGTTATTTGCCATGGTATTCCAAACGAAAAGCCATTAAAAGATGGCGACAGTATTAATATTGACGTTACCATAATTAAAGATGGCTACCACGGCGACACTTCTAAAATGTTCCATGTTGGTACCCCTAACATTCAAGGTAAACGCCTTGCAGAAGTAACACAAGAAAGCCTCTACATTGCCATTAAAATGGTAAAACCAGGTGTGCGTTTAGGCGATATTGGCGAAGCAATTCAAAAATATGCTGAAAGCTTCAACTACTCAATTGTTCGTGAATACTGTGGCCATGGTATTGGCGCAGGGTTTCACGAAGAGCCACAAGTAATGCACTATGGCAAAGCAGGTACTGGCGAAGTATTAAAAGCCGGCATGTGTTTAACTATTGAGCCTATGGTCAATGCGGGCAAACGCCAATGTAAACTACTTAAAGATGATTGGACTGTGGTTACACGTGACCGTAGCTTGTCAGCCCAGTGGGAACATACTTTGTTAGTAACTGAAAATGGTGTTGAAATTTTAACGCTACGATCAGATGATACAATCGACAGGATCATTGAGCATTAAAATACCCGTTCAACTTGATAGCTATTTATTTATCAAAATGAACTCGTATAAATAAGGAATCAGCCCCGGTGGCATTACCCAACAAAGTAAAAAAGTTGCTTAGCGACGCAGAGCAACTTAGTGATTATCGCGATTGTTCTAGCTATTTTTATAAATGGCTTTTTAATGAGTTTTCTAAACAACCGGTTGGTAATTTAATTAATGCCAGGGCTGAATTCATAGATCGTTTGCTGATCAAACTGTTTCATGTTTATGATTTAGCGCACGAACCCGACCTAGCACTTATAGCCGTAGGTGGTTATGGACGAGGTGAATTACACCCCTATTCCGACATCGACTTTTTGCTACTAGTAACACAACAACCAAACGCTGAAATCAGCGAAAAAATAGGTCAGTTTGTTACCATGCTTTGGGATCTCAATTTAGAGATTGGGCACAGTGTTCGCACTATAGCGCAAGCCATAGAGCAAAAGCGTGAAGACGTTACCTTTGCCACCAGCTTATTAGAAAGCCGGCTTATTTTTGGTAATCATATAGAATTTGAAAAGCTAAAAAACCACATAATTGACACGCCAGTGTGGCGCTCAAATGAGTTTTTTTTAGCCAAAGTACAAGAGCAACATTTACGCCACCGAAAATGCCACGGCACAGCGTATAATCTCGAACCTAACATAAAAGAAAACCCCGGTGGCCTGCGCGATCTGCAAACCATTATTTGGGTTGCTAAAAAACACTTTAGAGCAGAAACCCTACAAGAGCTTATTAGCCATGGCTACCTTACTCACGAAGAGTTTCAAGAGCTTTCAGAGTGCCTAGAAAACTTATGGAATATTCGTTTTGCGCTGCATTTGGCTGCAGGGCGCTCAGAAAACCGCTTACTGTTTGATCACCAACCGCAAGCCGCCGAAATTCTGGGGTTTGGTAGCGATGGTAAATCGTCAGTTGAGCGCATGATGAAGCGTTTGTTTAGAATAATGAGCCGCGTACGCGAGCTAAACCTGATGCTGCTGGCGTACTTTGAACAAAGTATTTCGCCAAAACACCATCAACCTATTATTCAAGAGCTTGATCGCAATTTTGAGCGTATTGGCAATCAAATTAAAGTAAAAAGCCCATCGGTATTTTTTAGGCGCGATCAGCTTTTTATGTTATTTGAGCATATTGCCGACAACCCAGAAATAACGCACATTTATCCCAGCACTATTCGCACTATTCGCCAAGTGCGCCGCCGTTTACTAGGCGACTTACAAGATTACGCTGCCTGTCGCGAAGCTTTTTTACGTCTTATAAAGCACCCCAATGGTATGGGCCGTGCGTTTACCTTAATGCATAAACACGGCATGCTGGCTGCTTATTTACCGCAGTGGCGAAACATATTTGGGCAAATGCAATTTGACTTATTTCATGCCTACACAGTAGATGAGCACACCCACAGATTAATAAATAATATTTATCAGTACTTTGATAAAACCGGTGTCAGCGAATTTCCTATTTGTAGTGAAATAGTCACTCGTATGGATAAACCTGAGCTACTTTATTTAGCGGGTATATTTCATGACATAGCCAAAGGCCGTGGTGGCGACCACTCAGAGCTGGGCGCTGTTGACGCACTAGCCTTTGCAAAGTTACATGCCTTTTCTGTCGCCGATGGTAAACTAATCGCATGGCTGGTTAGTAATCATTTACTTATGTCGGTTACCGCACAACGTAAAGATATAAACGACCCTGGAGTTATTAAAGACTTTGCCACACGAGTAAAAACAGAGCGCCAACTTGATTATTTATATTGCTTAACCGTTGCCGATATACGTGCCACCAACGACAATTTATGGAACGATTGGAAAAACACCCTGCTGCGTGAGCTTTACTTACATACGCAACACGCACTGCGTTTAGGGCTTGAAAATCCAATGGATCAACGCGACCAAATTCGCGACAAAAAGCATCAAGCTAAACAGCGATTACTCAACTTAGGCTACATGGAAGACCAAATTGATTTAATTTGGAGCCGCTTTAAAGCCAATTACTTTACCGCTTTTAGCGAACAGCAAATTTCATGGCACAGCCAGCATTTAGCTAATAGCGAAGATTTAAGTCAACCGAGTGTTATCGTATCAAATAAAGCGATGCACGGTGGCACCCAAGTATTTGTATACAGCCCTTACTCTGGGCCTTTATTTGCCCGCTTAGTGAGTGTTATTGGTTCTAAAAAGGCGCAAATACAGCACGCGCAAGTACTTACCACCAAAGATGGCTACGTACTATTTAACTTTGTTATTTTAGAAGTAAATGGCGAGCCAATTGCCAGTGGCAGAGCACAATCAATTAAACGCGCCCTAGAGCAAGCCTTGTTTGAGCCGCGTAAAAAAATTCGCTTCAAAAAGAATCGCTCGCAACGCTTTAAAGACTTTAATATAAAACCTAAAATTGTGCTGCGCCCGCATCCGCGTAAAGATCGCAGCCTAATTGAAATCCAAGCAATTGATATACCCGGTTTATTGACTAAAATAGCCGAAGTTTTTCAAGCACACTTATTACACATACACGCTGCGCGTATCACCACAGTGGGGCAGCGCGCAGAAGATTTCTTCGTGGTCTCTAATAACGAGTACCAAGCACTTACAGACGAAGAACAAGCCAAAATTCATCAAGCATTGCGTAAAAAACTCAACGCAGAAACCGAATAAGAGGACACTATGTCAGATTTAAAAACGATGATCGAAAACGCCTGGGATAACCGCGATAGCATTAGCCCAAGCACAGTATCTGTTGAAGTAAAGCAAGCCATTATTGACGCGCTTGACCTGCTAGACAGTGGCGCAGCACGCGTTGCTGAAAAAATATCGGGTGAATGGGTAGTACATCAATGGCTTAAAAAAGCGGTTTTACTGTCGTTCCGTATTCGCGAAAACCAAGCAATGGACGATGGCGTAAATCAGTTTTACGACAAAGTACCACTTAAATTTAGCGACTACACGCCGGAGCAATTTAAACAGGGCGGCATGCGCGTAGTGCCTAATGCTGTTGCGCGTAAAGGCAGCTTTGTAGGTAAAAACGTGGTACTTATGCCATCGTATGTAAACATTGGCGCATACGTTGACGACGGCACCATGGTTGATACATGGGCTACTGTAGGCTCGTGTGCACAAATTGGTAAGAACGTACACTTATCGGGTGGCGTAGGCATAGGCGGCGTTTTAGAGCCATTACAAGCCAACCCAACCATCATCGAAGACAACTGTTTTATTGGCGCACGCTCTGAAATAGTAGAAGGTGTAATTGTTGAAGAAGGCGCGGTAATTTCAATGGGCGTTTACATCAGCCAAAGTACCCGTATTTATGACCGTGAAACCGGTGAAATTCACTACGGCCGCGTACCAGCAGGCGCAGTAGTAGTCCCTGGCGCACTACCATCAAAAGACGGTAGCCACAGCCTGTACGCTGCAATTATAGTGAAAAAAGTAGATCAGCAAACACGCGAAAAAGTAGGCATCAACGCCCTGCTCCGCTCAATTGATGATGAATAGTTAAGTAGGTTGGGTAGAGCGCAGCGAAACCCAACGACACTTTAAAGTTAAGTGTTTTAGCTGAACCTTAATTGTGTATTTAAAAGCGCTAAGCCCTTGTGGGTTTAGCGCTTTTTATTTAGCCGGCATTGTGTATTACAATCACCCATTACAACTCAAGCCATGTAAGTCTATTTGTTTTACCTGCTGATTTTTCGTTTTAAAATCATAATAACGAATAATTAGCTGATTGTTTTTCTCATAAAATGACATGTCCCGTAACCAATCGATAGTGGCTATTGGCATGTATGTATAAAAACCATATTCACCCACACACTGATAACCAAAGTAATGATACGCACTGCCAAATGCACCTACATCGCTGGTATACGCTACTATATTTTCCTGCTGCTGATAAAATTGCGCTTGACTGCCCACAATGACATACCAAATACATGTAAGCCCAAGTGCTACAATTTGCAACCCTGCCATTATAAACAATAGCAAGCTAACTAATTTTGCTTGAACAGTATGTTTGCTTGTTTTACTGATGCTTTTTATCAATACATAAGTAGCAATACTTACCAATATCAGCTTTATCCAAACTAGGTAAGTAGACAACTCATAGGTAAATTTTTGGCTGTGCCACTGTATGCCAAATACAGGCGGAATAAACATCGAGTCTATAAAGGTCACTGTAATAATTAGCGCTGCAAGGTGATAACGAGATAGGGTCATTAAGGCTGTTTTTTTAATTGTTTTAACCATGCTATTAAATATGTAATAAAAAAGCAAAAAGGTACTTTGAATAAATAATGCTCAGACCAGTTTACTTTACTTGAAGTAGCTAAAAGTAATTAAATTAGCCAAGCACACCCAGAATATAATAAGGTAGTTAAGCATACATTAAAGTTAGCAATAAATATTAAGGACTAGGGCGTGTTGATCTTTGTGGTATGAAAAACAAACAGCATGAAGATAAGGTATAATTGAATTCGCCAGAAAACTTTACACCGAACCTACATGCCAAGATTAATGTTAACAGACGGGACATGGAATGTCTTATCAAAAGTAATGTACTTAAGTGGTCGAATTTATAATAAGCCCAACCATAGAAAAACGCTCGAAGGCATACTGTATAAGATGCGCACAGGTATTCCATGGCGAGATTTACCTTCTGATTTTGGCCGTTGGAGTGCTATCTACAGACGGTTTAATTTATGGTCCAAAAAAGGGATTTTGAATGAACTGTTTCGCGCATTATCTCGTGATGCGGACATGGATTGGGTCTTCATTGATGGCAGTATTGTCAGGGCTCATCAACATAGTTGCGGTGCAAGAACTGCTGACAATGAATCAATTGGAAAGAGCCGAGGTGGAAATTCTACGAAAATTCATCTTGCAGTCGATAGCGGAGGGTTGCCTGTTTATTATGAATTATCCTGTGGAAATACGCATGATATCGTCCATGCAGAGTCACTCGTAGCTAATTGCCCAACAAGTAATATGGTTGTCGCAGATAAAGGCTACGACAGTGAAAAACTGAGAGCGTTTGTTCGTGATAATAACGCTACACCCGTTATTCCACGTAAGGGCAACAGTTTAGTAGGCAATGAAGATATTGACTGGTGCATGTACAAATATCGGCACTTGGTTGAGAATGCATTTGGCCGTATTAAGCAATATAGAGGGATAGCCACGCGGTATGAAAAGCTTGAACGAAATTATCATTCAATGCTCGCTTTAGCATTTACTATGATGTGGCTACCAATGTGGGCTGATTGATATATGTACTACAAAGATCAACAGCCCCTAATATGACAACAAAAGCTTTACGCTCAACTATTTTACTCCCCGTATTTTTGCCTGCCGTATTCATCATTCTCCTTTTAGTGATAGGTACGAGCAGTAACCCTGAACTTGCTGGTAAAGCATTCAGTATCGCCCTTACTTGGATAACAGAAACCTTTGGCTGGTTTTATATGTTATCTGTCGCTATATTTTTAGTATTTATAGTCTCTGTTGCCGCCTCTAGTTGGGGAAACATAAAACTAGGGCCCGATCACTCAGAGCCGCAATATAGCTTTGCAGAGTGGTTTGCTATGTTATTTTCTGCAGGCTACGGTGTTGCACTGCTCTACTTTGGTGTTGCTGAGCCTGTATTGCATTATGCATCTCCACCTTCGGGTGCGGCAGAAACAGTTAACGCTGCTAAACAAGCAATGCAAATTGCATTTTTCCATTGGGGATTTCATATATGGGCAATATACGGAATTGTAGGTTTAGTACTTGCCTACTTTGCTTTTCGTCATGGTTTGCCCCTATCAATTCGCTCAGCGTTATATCCTTTAATTGGCGATAGAATTTATGGCCCAATTGGTCACGCGGTCGATATATTTGCTATTTTAGGTACTCTATTTGGTATAGCCACGACCTTGGGGTTATCGGTAACGCAAATAAATGCGGGCCTACATTATTTATGGCCAAGCATTCCTATAAATACCACAGTGCAAATATCAGCCATTGCTATTATAACCGCAGCAGCAACCATCTCTGTGGTAGCAGGTATGGATAAAGGCGTTAAGCGCTTATCTATTTTGAATATGACCTTGGCAATATCTTTAATGATGTTTGTATTTTTTATTGGTCCTAGCATTCATATTTTAGAATCTTTTTTACAAAATACTGGCAGTTACTTAAGCGGTATTGTTGAGCGTACCTTTAACTTGCAAGCTTATAGTCGCAGCGACTGGATAGGTAACTGGACCTTATTTATATTTGGCTGGACAATTGCCTGGGCACCTTTTGTGGGTATGTTTATCGCAAAAATTAGCCGTGGTCGCACCATCAGGCAATTTGTTGTTGGGGTAATGTTAGTGCCCACCATATTCACATTTTTATGGTTTTCGATATTTGGTGATACGGCTCTCAATTTAATAATGAATGAAGGATTAGACACTTTAATTACTGATGTGCAAGCGAACCATGCCGTAGCGCTATTTCAATTATTTGAAGTATTACCTTGGTCATTCTTTATTTCGCTATTAACGGTATTTTTAATTATCACCTTCTTTGTTACCTCGTCTGACTCTGGCTCGCTCGTTATTGATTCATTAGCTTCAGGTGGTAATGCAAACACTCCTGCATGGCAGCGGGTATTTTGGGCGGTTCTTGAAGGTGCGGTTGCTGCAGCTTTATTACTGGCAGGCGGGCTCAGCGCACTGCAAACTATGACAATAGCCAGTGCATTACCCTTTGCTATTATTATGCTAATTGCCACTGTTGGCCTATGGCGTGCGCTTGTAATTGAAGGGCATCGCGATACCAGTTTACAAGCACATACTTTAAACGGCAGAAACTTAAATTTATCGCATTGGAAGCGCCGTTTAGCAGCCATGATCGACTACCCAAACAAAAGCAAAGTACATAACTTTATTGACCAAGTAGTGACTAAAGCGATGAAAGAAGTGCAAGCCGAATTAAAATCTCGACAATGGCATGCTGAAGTAGTATTTGATGCCGACTTATGTCGCGCGCACTTAACTGTTTTACGCCATGAACATATGGACTTTGTATACGACATAAGGTTAACAGAGCATGCAATGCCTAGTTTTGTTCACTCTGAGCTAAAACCTGAAACAGATAACACTGAAACGTATTGTCGTGCAGAGGTATACTTACGCCGTGGTGGTTTGTCGTATGATATTTTTGGCTATAGCGAAGATGATATTGTGAAAGATATTCTCGACCAATTTGAAAACTATTTGCACTTTTTAGATAACAGCCCAGGCGAGCTTCCTTGGGATATGACTGAGCATGACGAAATGCTAAACACCGACAAATAATTTGCGCTAACCCAATTTAGCCCTTATCTGCATCACATAGTTAAGGGCTAAATAATCCATATTGGCCTCCTAGCCTAAGCTCCCTGTGTTTGGCCTTTTATTTTCCCTAAAAAGCAAAAAGGCACTTAAAAATAAGTGCCTTTGTTGGTTTGCTCAATTAGTTTGGTATTACAGCGCGTTAAATACGTCATCTGTTTTAGCGGCGCAAATAAAATCGTTTTTGTGTAGTCCCTTAATTGAATGGCTCCACCAAGTAACTGTTACTTTGCCCCACTCGGTTAATAAACCTGGGTGATGGCCTTCGTCTTCAGCCATGTCGCCTACTTTGTTAGTAAACGCAATAGCTTGTTTAAAGTTTTTAAATTTGTAAACACGCTCAAGCTGCATAATGCCATCGCGTACTTCAGGTACCCAATCAGGGATTTTGGTAATTAATTGCGCTAGCTCTTCGTCTGATACTTTTGGCGCATCGGCATGACAGGCTTCGCATTTTTGTGCACTTAATGAAGACATTTTAAATCCTTATCTTTAGCGTTACTTTTTATATTAAAGTTAACTAGCTAATTTTTCTTTTGGTGAAAATTTTGGGTCGTGCAAGCCAAGTTCTTTTGCTTGTTCAACCAAAGCCATTATATCCATTTGCGATATATCAAACAGATCATGAATCGAATTTATGGTGTAGTACTGCGGTTGCATAATATCAATTCGGTACGGGGTACGCAGCACATCTAATACACTCATTGGCGTAATTTCTGGCGTGCTTGAGTATACGTACTGGGTTTCTCCTGGGCTTGATAAAATACCACCGCCGTATATACGCAAACCATTATCGGTTTGCATTAAACCAAATTCAACGGTAAACCAGTACATGCGCGCTAGGTATACACGATCTTTTTTCTCTGCCGCGTAGCCAAGTTTTCCGTATTTATGCGTAAACTCTGCAAAATCAGGGTTAGTAAGCATAGCGCAGTGACCAAATATTTCATGAAACACATCGGGTTCTTGTAGGTAATCAAACTCATCCCGGCTACGAATAAAAGTCGCCACCGGAAATTGCTTATTGGCCAGTAACCGAAAAAACTCATCAAAGTCGATAAGTGCCGGCACTGGCGCTACTTGCCAACCGGTAGTGGCTAGCAGTACTTCGTTTAGCTCACTAAGTTGCGGAATACGATCGTGTGGCAGGTTTATTTTTTTTAAACCTTCCATATATTCGTTACAGGCTTTGCCTTCAATGCACGCAAGTTGGCGCGCTACGAGCTCAGACCAAATTTTATTTTCTTCATCGCTCCAATGTATAACGCCATTTTCATCTGGTGTTTTGGAGGTGTATTTACTTGCTTTAGCCATTAGTACCTTCTTTGGGATTAACCCGAAACCGGTGTCAGGGTGATACCCAAGTAACTTGGATACCGATTGCAGCCATACTATGCAAAAGTGAACAAAAGTTTAATAGCTTGGGCTACATCTGTATTAGCCACGATCAGCCATCTTGTACACTTAAAATTACACGCAAGTAAATAATTTAAAACAACCTAGCAATTACAAGCTTTAAAGATGCAAAATATCGTACACAATTAAATACACTCTAATTTATTTGAGTAAATGCCTGATGAAGATCAGCAATAATATCGTTAACATCTTCAAGTCCAACCGAAAGCCTAATTAATCCATCGCTAATACCTGCAGCGAGTCTTTCCTCTGGTGTGTAAGGTGAATGGGTCATAGAGGCTGGATGTTGAATAAGTGTTTCAGCGTCGCCTAAACTTACGGCAATTGTACAAAGCCGCATACTATCAATGAATTGCGCCCCCTGCTGCAAACTACCTTTTAGCTCAAAAGCAATAACACCGCCTGCCGCTTTCATTTGTTTGCCAATAAATTTATATCCAGGGTGCGATTTAAGCCCAGGATAGTAAACTTTACTTACTTGTGGGTGCGCTTCTAAGTATTCGGCAATTGTTTGTGCGCTGATACAGTGGCGCTCAATTCTTATGGCGATGGTTTTTAAACCTCTATTAATAAGCCAAGCATCGTGCGGGCTTATAGTGGCGCCAATGTCTTTAAGCACCGTCATTTTTATTAGCGTTATATGCTCCATAGATCCACATACAATGCCCGCTACCACATCGCCATGGCCGTTTAAATATTTGGTAGCACTGTGTACTATAATATCGATACCGTACTGCTTAGGTGATTGTAGTAATGGCGTTAAAAAGGTGTTGTCGACCACGCTAATTAAGTTGTGCTGCTTTGCAACGGCGCCAATTAATGCTAAATCGATAACCGCCATAGTGGGGTTAATGGGCGTTTCTACAAATATCATTTTTGAATTGGGTTTAATTGCAGCGCGTAGTTCATCCTCGTTGGTCATATCAACAAAGGTGACTTCTATTCCCCAGCGCGGCAACATGTGCGAGAAAAACGCAAAGGTACACCCATATAAAGCACTCGATGCAATTAAATGATCCCCTTGCGATAAAAAGCTAAGTACTGAGGCCGATACCGCCCCCATACCAGTTGCCGTTGCTGCAGCCGCTTCACAGCCCTCTAATTGCGCTACTTTTTGTTCAAGCTCGGTAGTAGTTGGGTTGCCTAGGCGGGTATAAATATAGCCCGGCTCATCGCCAGCAAAACGTGCTGCACCTTGCGCTGCATTTTCAAAATGAAAAGTTGAGGTTTGATACAAAGGAGAAGTGAGTGCGCCGTGAGGGTCGTTTGCTTTTTGCGGGCCGTGAATACATTGGGTGTTTATATGATGCTTGCTCATTGAATACTCTCTTATTTTGATTGTTATTGGGTATTAGCCTTCAATCAAAACGTATGGGCATTCAAAGCACAAGCATCCCGGATGCTCAGATGGCTACTTGTGCAATATTTATACTTTTAGCTGTACATAAATATTGCCAAGTATTTCTTAATACTGCTTATTCCGTTGTCTCGGGCTTTTTACGGCTAATAATTTTACTAGCAATATTTTGTACCGTACTTTTTAATAAATTGCGTTTATTTTCAAGCCGAGGTAATGGGCGGCTTAGTTCCATTGCTTTGTAGCCAATGCGCGCGGTAAATATACCGGCACTTAAGCCCTGTGCTGCTCGCCCTGAAAGCTTACCTAATAACTCGGCGCTTAGCGCGGTTGCAGCTAAATCAGAAATAAGCTCGGCACTGCCCACAAACATTACTTGCTTTATTAGCATGCGATACAGTTTTATGCGACTTGCGTAACCAAAACCAATCCCGTAAATTTTTCCTATTTGCTCTATTAACTTAGTACCACGCCACAGCACAGCCATCATATCCACCAGCGCCAGCGGGCTAAGCGCAACTAGTAACGCCGATTCAGTTGCAAAGCGATTAATTAGCTTTTTAGCTTGGGTATCTTGCGTTATTAATAAACTATTGGCGTACAGCGTCATTATTTCTTTATCGCTGTGATGCGTTGCCACTTGATTTTTAAAAGTTTCAAAGTTATCAAGTTGCTGATGTTTATTTAGTTTTTCAAGCCAAGGTAATGCGCCGCCTACTTGCTCGCTATTTAACAGCCTGTCGGCTTCATGGCGATGTAACTGGTTACGTTTTAAACTGCGCAGCATTCGGTATTCGCGCCATAATAAGCGCCCGATAAGCAACACCCCACTCACTACAGCGGTTAAATATATACTGCCTAAAATAATCGACTGTTGAAAAGCCAGTACCAATGAAAAAGCGAACTCTAGCAATACCAGCACTATAAAACTAACAACAAAAATGCCTTTGAGCGTTTGCCATTTTGACTTTTTATATACTGGCGCTAGGTCAATTTCTGGCTCTAGCGCTTCGTCATTATCTTCTTGGTAATCACTTTGTCCATGTTCAATTATTTTTGCAGGCGCCAATTCAGGTTCGTTTTGCTCCATACTCTGGGTATTTATACGACGTCCTGCTTGAAACTCTTGGTTTGATTCACTCATGCTAACTTGTCTCCTAACAGGTACTGCATCACATGATCTAATCGAATATGTTTTAACTGCTTATCTGGGCTTGGCATTGGCGAAAACGATAAAAACTCGAACCCTTGCGCTGGCCATTCACTTTTATTAAGCATTCTATTAGGCGGCTGTGGCGGTAAGTAGGTTAGCCAATCAGGCTCGTTAAGTGGCTTGCCATAAATGCAGTCTAGCGTTTGGCCTTTGTCGGTTACTTGGCGCGGCTGTGTTGCGGTAATTGACGACATAGCCATGGTTTCTATTTGCACACCATCAAACTTTAAATGATTACTTTGCTCGTGCACTAATGAGTCGAGTAATAGTGCTAAATCTTTATGATGCTTAGCGGTTATATGATCTGATTTATTAGCGGCAAATAATATTTTATCTATATTAGGTTTAAATAAGCGTTTAAAAAAGCCCGATTCACCATAACTAAAGTGCGCCAATAACTGATTAATAACACTACTTTGCTCTTGCAAGGTTGCATGCCCTTCGTTTAAGGCACTAAGCACATCCACTAACACTATTTGGCGATCAAAATGGCGAAAGTGTTCGTTATAAAAGGGCTTTACAACCTCTTTAACGTAGGCGTTAAAGCGTTTAATTAAATGCGCTAAGTTAGAGCCTGCAACTAGGTTATTACTATTTATCTCACCCGATACTGGAAAAAACAATAGCAATGGCGCGCCTTGTAAATCGCCTGGCATTAACATGCGCCCAGGTTGCAGCATAGCTAATTTAGTGTCTTTTTTAAGCCCTACCAACATGCTTTGATAAAGCTGTGCAATATGCGCAAGTGCGCTTTCATCTACCGGCGCATTTAGGTCGAGTTGCTCAACGGCTGTTAAAAACTCACTTGAGGTATGCACCCGCAAATGCTGCGTTAATAGCGGATATTGCAGCTCGCACCACTGTGCATAACTTTGCTCCAGCATAGGTAAATCAAGCAACCACTCGCCGGGGTAGTCAATAATATCTAAATAAAGTGTTGATTGCGGTGAAAAATGGCCACGCAGCCCAGCGTTACTTTGATACTTAATAGCTAAACGCAGCGTATTTATGCGCTCGGTTGAAGGCGGCCATGTTGGCTCGCCGTCACTGGGGAGTAACGCATTTAATGCTCGAGTATAATTAAATGTGGGCACTTTAAGCGCCTCTTGCGGCACTACTTTAGTGGCAATGTGACGGCGCTCGCGCATTACATCAAAAAAAGGCAGGTTTTTATCACTCGCTTGGCTTGTTAAGTGTTTAACTAATGCGGTAATAAACGCTGTTTTGCCGCTGCCACTCAAACCTGTTACAGCCAGTTTTACATGCTGATCTAAGCTGCGATGCAATGCTTTTTGTGCTTTGCCTTTAATACTGGTAAAGGTCTTTTTTGCAAATGAAGTACGACTCATAATGGTTTAGCACTTCACTTACTGTTTAATGTGTAGTTGCCGTGCTATTAAATCCTTTAAAGTTTGTTAATTTCACGGCTCACCGTAAATTCAGTAGAAGTAACATAGCGTTCTATATTTTGTAGGCGCGTATCTACGCGTGTTAAACGCTATTTTAAGTCTTGCAATGCGCGGCGCGGTGGCTCGCCTTTTTGCCATACTTTAAATTTCACTTCTAGCGGATCGCCATAGTTAGTTGAATTTGTTTTATAGGCGCTAGTGGGTTCTTTTTTATCTAAAATAAACCAGGCTGCAATATACGCTACCACAAATAAAGGGCCGCCAGTTAGTAATACCGCACTAACAAATATAATACGAACTAACCATAATTCCATATTAAAATAATCGCTTAGCCCAGCGCATACGCCGGCTATTTTTCCGCGCTGCGGATCTCTTAATAATTCACGTTTGGTACTCATACTTTACGCCTCCACTGTGGCGACTCTTGATCAAGTAATGCTTCGAGTGTTTCAACTCGCTCTGCCATTTTTTCAGCCTTTTGAGCAAGCTCTAATAACTGGCGATGCTCGTGTTCACTTAACCCTTGGCTTACTTGTTTTTTGCTACGGTAGTGCAATATTAACCACAATGGCGCTACAAAAATCATAAATAAAATAAATGGTGCTACGAGTATTTCTGGATCAAACATAACCCTCTCCTGACTATCCGTATTAGTGTTTTAAGTAGGGGCACATGGGCCCCTTATATTATTATTGGTATGCGTTAGCTATACGTTACTTATCTGCTAGCTTCTTTTTAAGCTCAGCTAACTCATCGTCTACCTTTTCGTTTTTTTGCAGTTCGGCAATTTCATCTGCTAAGGTTTTTTTGCCTAAATCGTACGACTCTATTTGAGATTCTAGTCCATCTATTTTAGTTTCGTAACGCTCAAAACGATTAAGTGCATCTTCTACCTTTGAGCTATCAAGTGCTTTTTTAACTTCAAGGCGCGACTCAGCCGAACGCTGACGTAATATAATCGCTTTTTGACGAGCTTTAGCATCTGCTAGCTTTTCTTGTAGCGTGGTTACTTCTTGTTGTAACTTTTCGATGTGTGAGCCTACATGCTCAAGTTCACCCTCGACTGAGGCTACAGCTTCGGCTGACTTTTGCTTTTCGAGTAAAGCGGCACGTGCTAAATCGTCACGATCTTTGCTTAGCGCTAGTTCAGCTTTGTCTTGCCAATCATTCATTTGCGCTTTAAGTGTATCAACGCGACGTACTAATTCTTTTCGCTCAGCGAGTGTTTTAGCTGACGTAGAGCGAACCTCTACCAAGGTGTCTTCCATTTCTTGAATAATCAGACGAACCATTTTTTCTGGGTCTTCTGCTTTATCTAAAATGGCATTGATATTAGAATTAACAATGTCTGCAAAACGTGAAAAAATTCCCATAACATTTACCTCTATAATTTAAACTTAGTTTGTCTGCTATAACTGTATCAATATGCTTGCCAACTTTATAAAAGTTAAAATACATAATTTATTCATAGAGTTAAACTCAAATTACAAATTACTTTAGTTATCTCCCATTATGAAATACACTAACTGTTAGTAAAAATGACTAAGAGTTAGGAAATATGAGCCAATATCGCCAACAAGATAACTTACTCGGCCAATCTGATAGCTTTTTATCGGTACTTGATCAGGTATCGCAGTTAGCTAACCTAGATAAACCAGTGCTTATTATTGGTGAGCGTGGCACAGGTAAAGAGTTAATTGCAGCACGTTTACACTTTTTATCTAAACGTTGGGATCAAAACTATGTAAAGCTCAACTGTGCGGCGCTTAACGAAAACCTGCTCGAAAGTGAATTATTTGGCCATGAAAGTGGTGCTTTTACTGGCGCTAGTAAACGCCACGAAGGCCGCTTTGAACGTGCAAACAGCGGTACTTTATTTTTAGATGAGCTAGCAAACACCTCCGAAATGGTACAAGAAAAATTGCTACGCGTTATAGAGTACGGTGAATTTGAGCGTGTAGGCGGTAAACAAACAATAAAAGTAGATACGCGTTTAGTGTGCGCTACTAACGAAGATTTACCTTATTTAGCACAGCAAGGTGAGTTTAGAAGCGATTTGCTCGACCGCCTGGCTTTTGATGTAATAACCCTTCCCCCACTGCGTGAACGCCAAGGCGATATAATGCTGCTTGCAGAGCAGTTTGCAATGAATATGGCGCGCGATTTAGAGTGGCAATTGTTTAGCGGTTTTACCCGTAGTGCCACAGAAACACTGCTTAGTTATGATTGGCCTGGTAATATTCGAGAGCTAAAAAATGTGGTTGAGCGCAGTTTGTATCGCCATGGGAGTGAACAGATCCCCGTTCATCAGATTATTTTAGACCCATTTGAAAGCCGTTTTAGGCCAAAACCACGAGTAAAGCCTACTGCTTTTGTTAATAATAACATTAATACTCCTGAGCCAGCGGTTGCCGCAGCGCCGGTTGCTCAAGCACTACCAAGTGCAGCGCCTATTAATACTGAGTTTCCATGTAGCTTAAAAAAACTCTCTAACGACTTTGAAATTTTAATGATTAACAAAGCTTTAGAGCATAGCCAATTTAATCAAAAGAAAACTGCAGAAGTACTGGGTTTGACGTATCATCAATTACGTGGCTATCTGAAAAAATATAACTTGCTATACCCAAGCGACACCAAGGGGTGAGTTTCAGTTTACTTAGTTATAGTTCAATAATAGTTAGAGGTTACGCAGGTGCATAAATTATTACTTGCTTTGCTATCAACCAGCCTTATAGGGTGTATAGATAGTAAAGAAGAAATCTTAAAAGAAAAAAACCAAGGCTTAGTTTATTGCGCTGAAGCAAACCCTGTGTCGTTTAATCCGCAGGTAACAACGACAGGCTCAACTATAGATATTATTGCCAATCAATTATACGACCGCCTAATTAGCATTGACCCTGTTACTGCTGAATTTCAAAGTGAATTAGCCACCGATTGGAAAACGAGTAAAGACGGTAAATCGATTACTTTTACCTTACGTAAAGACGTAAAATTTCATACCACGGCGTACTTTACGCCGTCGCGGGATTTTAACGCCGACGATGTTATTTTTACTTTTAGCCGCTTATTTGATGTTTATAATCCGTATCACTTTGTTGGCGATGCTAATTATCCTTACTTTCAGAGTGTAGGAATTGATCAGCTTATTCGTAAAATTGTACGTGTGTCTGACTATCAAGTACGGTTTGAGTTGTTTAATGCCGAAAGTAGCTTTTTAGCCAATATGGCCACCGATTTTGCTGTTGTATTGTCACAAGAATATGCCATGCAACTAAAAGCCAGCGAACAAACCAATTTGTTTGATCACTACCCAGTAGGCACAGGCCCGTATATTTATAAAGAGTATAGGCGCGACCATTTAGTGCGCTTTTATAAAAACCCAGTTTATTGGAAACACGACGTGGTACTGGATCAATTGGTTTACGACATTACCCCTAACGGCACCACGCGTATAGCTAAAATGCTCACCAAAGAATGTGATGTCACCGCTCATCCAAGTAGCGCGCAATTGAGTATTTTAGCCCAGCGCGACGACATTAATGTAGAAAAAGAAACCAACTTAAATATTGGCTACTGGGCATTTAATACTGAGCGCCCCCCTTTTGACGATATACGAGTACGACAAGCACTCGCTCATGCAATTGACGTAGATAAAATAATGCAGGCTGTGTATTACGGCAATGGTATTCGCGCTCAATCAATTTTACCACCCACCTCGTGGGCGTTTGAACCACAAGCTAACATTCCAAATTTTGACCCTGCTTTAGCCAAAAAATTACTTATTGAAGCTGGCTTACCTAATGGCTTTAACATGAACATTTGGGCCATGCCAGTGAGTCGTATTTATAATCCTAATGCCCGTAAAATGGCCGAGCTAATGCAAAGTGATTTACGTAAAATAGGGGTTAAAGTGAGTATTATAGAATACGAATGGAATACCTTTATTCAGCGTGTTGGCGAGCACCGACACGACAGCGTACTGCTTGGCTGGGCTGCCGATACGCCCGACCCTGATAACTTTTTTAGCCCTTTGCTAAGTTGCACGGCCACCTTTAGTGGTAAAAATGCCGCAAATTGGTGTAACCCACAATTTGACTCTTTACTTAACCAAGCGCTTAGTACAACCGATATAGCACTGCGTAAACAATATTATGACGCTGCACAAAGCATGATTATTAATGAGCTACCTTTAATACCAATAGCCCACGGCATGCGTTTTCAGGCAAGCAGTGCTGATGTAGAGGGCATAACGCTCGGCCCATTTGGTGCTATTTCGCTTGCTAATGCGAGGAAAAAATAATGCGCTTAGATTATATTTTACGCCGCATTGGTTTATTTGTTTTTATGGTATTAATGCTTAGCGTTTTTACTTTTTTACTGAGCTTTTTATTTCCTGGCGATGCATTAAGTAATTTAAGCGGTATTCCCAGTAATAACTTTGCGCAACACACCCAGTTAGAAGATAAGTATTTATATAATAGTAATTATTTTATGCAATATATCGCTTTTTTAGGGCGTATATTGCAAGGTGATTGGGGACTGTCGTTTGCCTCTGGAGATAGCGTGTTTTCGCAAATACTCGACTTAATTCCTGCCACACTCGAGCTTAGTATATACGCGCTGTTTGTTTCGGTTGTTATTGGTGTTCCTACAGGCATATTAGCCTCTGCTTATTATAAACAATGGCCCGATAAGCTTATTTCCTCTACCACTATGATAGGCTATTCCATGCCTATTTTTTGGTTAGCATTATTACTCATTATGCTATTTTCATTGCAACTGGGTTGGTTTCCAATGTCAGGAAGAATGAGCTTACTCTATGAAATACCACCCACTACTGGCTTTATTTTAATTGATATTAGCTTGGCAAGCTTTCCGTACCAGGGCATGGCTTTTATTGACGCCTTACACCACCTTACCTTGCCTACCATAGTACTGGCTATGTACCCCACTACGGTATTAATACGCTTTACTCGCGAATCTATGCTTAAAGTAATGGATCAAAACTTTATTAAAACAGCGCGCGCAAAAGGCCTTAATCGCAGGCAACTTATAATGCACCATGCGCTGCGTAATGCATTGTTACCGGTAATTAAGCAAATTGGTTTACAATTTAGCACGCTTATTACGCTGGCAATGATCACTGAAATTATTTTTTCGTGGCCTGGGATTGGCCGCTGGTTAATTGATAGTATTTATCAGCGTGATTACCCCGCTATACAAGGTGGCTTAATGGCGGTTTCTTTATTTATTATTTTTGCCACCATAATCGCAGAGCTAATTTATACTCTATTCGACCCACTCTCACGGAACCAAGCTCATGGCAAAGTTTAACTTATTTTCTGAAGAGTCGAATAAATCGCCCCTAGCACGGCTGTGGCGAAAATTTAAAACCAACCACCCTGCACTCGTTGGTTTATGGGTGTTTATTGCTTTTGCTTTACTGGCCGCCAGTGCACCTTTTTTAGCCCCTTATGGGGTTAATCAGCAACATAGTGATGCCTTACTTATTCCGCCCTCGTGGCGCGAAATGGGTGACGTACGTTTTCTTTTAGGCACCGACGATTTAGGCCGCGATGTGCTTTCTAGATTAATGAACGGCGCAACGTATACATTTGGCTTATCAATTATTGCAGCGTTTTTAACCACTGTCATTGGCTTACTCGTAGGCACTTTTGCTGGTATTAGTCGTGGGCTTCGCTCCAGTTTTTTAAATCACTTACTGGATATAACGCTTTCTATTCCGTCGTTGTTGCTGGCAATTATTATTATAGCGATATTAGGCCCAGGTTTAATGAATACCGTATGGGCAATTATTTTGGCACTGCTGCCGCAATTTATTCACTCTATTCGCAACTTAATTGTAGATGAGCTGAGTAAAGATTACATCACCGCTTATCGGCTCGATGGCGCCTCTAATTGGCATATATTGTCGCGAGGGATTTACCCTAATATATATGAATATATAGTGGTTATTTTTACCATGGCGCTCTCTACTGCTATTTTAGATATAGCCGCTTTAGGTTTTTTAAAATTAGGCGCGCAACCACCTACAACCGAATGGGGTGCAATTTTAGCCGAAAACCTCGGGCTTATATATTTAGCCCCCTGGACTGTAGCCCTACCAGGCGTACTGTTGTTTTTAGCGGTACTGTCAACAAACTTAGTAGGCGATGGACTTCGCCAAGTTTTACAAGCGCGTAAGGCTGATTAAATGCAATTACTTGATGTTCGAAACTTAACCATTGAATTACATACCTCTGAAACCGTTATTAGGGCCGTAGACAGAGTGAGCTTTAGCTTAAAAGAAGGCGAAGTACATGCTTTGGTGGGTGAATCTGGTTCTGGGAAGAGCTTAATCGCCAAAGCAATTGTAGGAGTGCTTAATGAACGCTGGGTAATAACAGCTGATAGAGTGCATTGGCGCGAGGTAGACTTAATGCGTTTAACCCCAGAACAACGCCGTAAAGTAGTGAGCCAAGACATAGCAATGATCTATCAAGATCCGAGTCGCTGCCTTGACCCTACCGCTAAAATATTTGATCAAATAGCCGAAACCTTACCTGAGGTAGCAAGTAAAGGGTTTTTCTTAAAGCGTAATCGCGAGCGCAAAGACAGAGTAAAAGCACTTATTCATAAAGTCGGTATTAAAAACCACGAAGAAATACTTAGCAGCTACCCCCACGAGCTTTCAGAAGGGGTGTGCCAAAAAGTGATGATTGCTATGGCAATTGCGCGTACGCCAAAATTATTAATTGCAGATGAGCCCACCACCGCACTTGAAAGCACCACCCGTGCACAAGTATTTAGATTGTTAAAAAGCTTAAATCAGTTAAAAAACATGTCTATTTTAATGATTTCTCATGAGCTAGAAGAAATTGTTAACTGGTCGCATACTATTCATGTTTTATATTGTGGACAAATGGTTGAAGCAGGCCCAACGCATCGTATTTTTAGCCAACCACGCCACCCTTATACGCAAGCACTACTAAAAAGCCTACCCGATTACGAACATGGTTTGGCGCATAAAGAGCCTTTTTACGCGCTTAAAGGCACCATTCCTACGCTGCAACATTTACCAATTGGTTGTCGGTTAGGGCCGCGTTGCCCGCAAGCACAAAGAGAATGTGTTATTGCGCCAAAGCTAACTAAACACCAAGGGCATAGTTATGCGTGTCATTTTCCGCTGATCAAGGAGATGAAATAGTGCAACCCTTACTAAAAGTACAAGCATTATCAAAAAGCTTTAATTTACGGGCTGGATTATTTAGCCGTAAAAAATTTGCAGTACTTAAAAATATTTCGTTTAGTGTTGGCAAAGGCGAAACCATAGCCATAATTGGTGAAACGGGTGCCGGAAAAAGTACCCTAGCAAAATTACTTGCCGGAGCCGATAGCGCTGATAGCGGGCAAATTTTACTCGAAAACAACATAATCGAAAATAACGGCATTCGCGATCCACAATGTCGCCATATCAGAATGATTTTTCAAGACTCAGCAACCTCGCTAAACCCGGCACTGACTATTGCCGACATGCTCGATGATTGCCTGCAATTTAATACCGATTTTGACAAACAACAACGCGCCGAAAAAATAGACAGCACCATGTTAAAAGTGGGGTTATTAGTAGATCATCAACAATATTATCCGCACATGTTCAGCATAGGGCAATTACAGCGTGTAGCGCTTGCTCGCGCACTTATATTAGATCCTAAGGTCGTTGTACTCGATGAAGCACTTTCATCTCTAGACCCCTCTGTACGCGCACAAATAGTTAATTTATTACTAAAGCTACAACTTGAAACCGGATTAACCTATATATTAATAACCCATCACCTTAGTTTAGTCCGCCATATTAGCGACCAACTGGTAGTACTAGAACGAGGCGAAATTGTTGAATACGGCCCCACCGAAGCAATATTCCAAAATCCCCAATCGAAAATAACGCAAAAATTATTGAGTTGTTGATGAGAAAGTCCAAGAAAAAACTAACTTCAATACGTAAAAGAGTACGCGTTTAGGTTTGATTTAGAACATAATTAAACCTGAACGTCTGAAAAACTAAAATGTTAAAAAATTAAAATGACACCCACTCTAATTATTAATCCCTTCAGTCTTTATCTAAACAAACATTGCTAGGCTTAAAAGCATCCTTAATTTTTAAAACACCTCTGCTTATTCAGATAACGTTGTATTTAACTGCTTTTTATTCATTTTTAGGCATGCGAAATACTGTGCTTTCACAGTGAGAGGGAATTACGGAGAGTTTTTGAAGTAAAATTTTAAGCCAGTAGCTTTTCGCAGTTACTAACGTTGGTGCGCCGCTTTCTGTTTAGGTGTTCGCAGTATCCTTCGTGTGACGCTGGGCGACCTACTGCACCATGAAATACGCGACTAAATTGTGTGGTGAGTTTTAGCCAGTTTTCGGGGGTAATGTTTACTCTTTGTAACAGGGGTAAAGTGGTACTCTCAATATGGCCTTTCTTGCCTTCGCGTATACAACGCCCGGTTAATTCTACTAGTTCAAGGTAAGATTTAAGCGCAAATGGTAATCCTTTCGCCATGTGCTTTTTTGATTTACCTGAAAAGCGCAGGAGTTGCTTCGGTTGCTTACCTGCAGTGGCACTTTCAATGCGTATTTTTACGCTGGTATGCTCTGATGTTTCTGGTGTTGTTGCTGCCTTTGCTCTTATTGGGTTTAAGTCAACATATGCCATACAGGCGATTAATGCGGCTTCATCTAAAAGGGCTTGTGATTTAAAACGTCCCTCCCAAAACCGTCCGGTACAGTTATCTTCTTTATTAGCTCTGCGCGCAATGTCTTCATTTAATAAGCGCATAAACCAACTGATATTAGCTAAGCGTTCTCGGTATTCACTGATTGTTTCATTTAGAAAGAGCCATTCAATTTTACTTAGCTCTTCACCTTGCAGATATTTGTTAGTGAGAACAGTGCCTTTACAAAGCCTGTGCCACCGCTGAATAATGGCTTTATCGGTTAGTCGCTTGGCTTTTTTATCATCAACATAGAGTACCAAATGAGTGTGGTTGCTCATTACTGCATATGCGCACACATCGATACAAAATACGTTAGCGAGGGCAAGTAATTTGCTTTCAACCCACCCTCTGCGATGTTCATACGATTGATTAGTAAAGTTGTCTACGCCGCATAAAAATGCACGGCGTACACAGCGCGAAATACAGTGGTAGTATTTTGTATCGACCAAACTAACCTGACGTTTTCTTGCGATAGCCATGTGACACCTTGCTTAATTATTGCACTAACCAGAGCTTAGTTAATTACACTGATATTACAAATATTAAGATGGGTGTCTGCATTAAAAATAATGTTCATACGATTGATTAGTAAAGTTGTCTACGCCGCATAAAAATGCACGGCGTACACAGCGCGAAATACAGTGATAGTATTTTGTATCGACCAAACTTACCTGACGTTTTCTTGCGATAGCCATGTGACACCCTGCTTAATTATTGCACTAAAAAGAGCATAGTTAATTACACTGATATTACAAATATTAAGGTGGGTGTCTGCATTAAAAATATTTCAACTGTAAACCTAAATACCAAATTCGGTTAATCACTTACTGATATCTGGCACCTTCTTTTAGTAATAACTGCTCTTACTCATAACTACTTTTCCTAATAGCTGCTTTTTTACAAACAAAAAAGGCGCTTTAAAAAGCGCCTTTTAATTATTTAATTACGAATTTCACTCTGCGGCTTGCGCTACATTTGGTAAGTTAATTTTCGCTTGAGCTTTTAATGACTCAATAAACACCATGTAGTTTTTGTTTGCTTGTGCCATGGTAATGTTTTGCTGAATTTGTGGATCAATATTATCTGCAACTTCAGCGTTCGTTACCGATTTAAGCGCAACAATCGCAGCATCACCATTATTTAAATTAACTAGCTCAACGATTGCTGAATCAGTTGGGTGAGCCATTTTAAATGTTTGCGTCACAATAGCTGGCGAAACAGTATAGCTCTGACGCGTTAACTGCGCTTCTTGGCGAACTGTTAGGTTTTGCTCAGCGGCAACGTCATTTAAGCTCTTGCCTGCTTGTACTTCTGCAAAGAGTGTACGGGCTTTTTCTTTAGCAAGCGCTGATGTTTTCTCGTTAACTAAGCTGGCTTTAATTTGTTCGCTTACATCGCTTAGTGCTTTAGTGGCAGCTGGCTCATGTTCATTAACACGCACCACAATAACATGCTCATTACCTAACTCAATCAGCTCTGAGTTTACTTTATCTTCAAGTAAATCAACTGATGTTAATGCTGTAATAACTGCAGGGCTGTTTAACGGCTCTGGTAGCTCATTTAGCGCTACAAGTGGAGTAGACTTAATCTCTACACCCGCGGCTTCTGCTGCATCAACTAAGCGGTCTGAAATTTCAAACGCAAGCGCGGCCATTTCTGTTTGCTTTTCGTAAAATGCATCTACTTTTTCAGCTTTTTCTAGTTCTGCACGTAAATCTGCTTTTACATCATCGTAGGCTTTTACTTGCTGCGCCTGTAGGTCGGTTAGTTTAATAATGTGGTAACCAAATTCTGATGCTATAACGTCTGAGTAGTCACCTTTATTTTCGAGCGCAAATGCTGCGTCTTCAAAAACAGGATCCATTACATCACGTTCTATCCACTCTAAATCGCCACCCATTTCGCCACTTACAATATCATCAGACGATGATTCTGCTAGCTCGGCAAAATCAGCACCTTGATTTAATTGCGCTAATAAAGACTCTGCTTTTGCTTTAGCTGCATCATCGTCTTCACTGTTATCAATTAAAATATGCGAAACACGACGCTTTTCAGGCTCAACGTATTGCGCTTTACTTTGTTCGTAATAGGCTTTTACGTCATCTTCAGTTACTGAAGCAACTGTAATGTCTTGCGCTTTTAGCTCTATGTAATTAACCGATAAACGCTCAGGAGATAAAAACTGGCCGCTATTTAATTCATAGTAATCAGCTATTTCTTGCTCACTCACTACAACACTGTCTTGCATTGCTTCTTTATTAACTACTAGGTAGTCAATGCTGCGCGTTTGTTGTTGTAGAGCAATGGCACTCTCAAGTTCATTTTTTAGCGCAAAATCACTTCCCGCAACAGCAGATACAAGCTGGCTGCGTGTCATGTCTTTACGTAAATACTCGCGAAATGAGTCTGGTTGAAAGTTCATTTGACGAATAACTTGCAAGTAACGGTCGTTGTTAAAGCTTTCACCAATTTTAAAATAAGGTAATTCTAAAATGGTTTGTCTTACACTTTCATCGCTTACACGAAGGCCTAACTCTGCCGCTAGTTGAGTTTGCAGTTCTTGTTGTACTAAACGGTCAATTACACCTTGGCGTATTTGCGCCATGTAATTTGGATCGGCTGCAATTTGGGTAAAGTATTCACCAAACTGTTGCTCTAATCGGCCTCGTTCATTTTGAAACGCACGATTAAATTCGGTTTGACTAATTTTAATACCATTTACTTCAGCAACAGGTTGTTCTGTGGTTTGACCTAGGTAACTACCAATTCCTGCTAAAGCAAAAGATAAAATCACGGCGCCTAAAATTACTTTGGCTATAGGTCCTTGCGAACCTTCTCTGATTTTCTCAAGCATTTGTTTATCTCTTTTCTGAGCAAGGTTTTTACCTTGTCATATGTAAAAAAAGCGTATCTTACCAGATACGCTTTTTCACTTGAAGTAACTGGCGGTAAAGTTACTTAATTCATCTTCTGTGGTCATTAAGTATTTTTACACTCGCCACAACTAATGTGTTTAAAACAGTGATTAGTTTACTGCGTCTTTTAGTGCTTTACCTGCTTTAAATGCAGGGATAGTTGCAGCAGCAATTTGAATTGTTTCGCCAGTTTGTGGATTACGGCCTGAACGTGCAGCACGGTCACGAACTGAAAAAGTACCAAAACCAACAAGTGCAACTGAGTCGCCTTCTTTAAGTGCGCCAGTAACTGATTCGATAAATGAATCTAGTGCACGACCTGCAGCCGCTTTAGAAATGTCAGCATCAGCTGCGATTTGATCGATTAATTGAGATTTATTCACAATATCATCCTCTTTAATTGTTGTTATCAAGAGCGATTGTTTTTTACTAACATCACTGTTTTGAAAATTTAGAGCAAACTATTATGCTCATACGATTATATTTTTCTTAAGCCTAGTAACCATAAGGGCTAGGCTTGAAAACCAGTGCTTAACTTATCATACCGTTTAGATTTGAAAAGCCCCTAAAAGCACTTTTTTAGCGTTTTTTATCGGTTTTTCGGCGTTTCGACTGAAAAACTATCAACTGGGTGCACTAAAGCAAGTTTTAATACTTCATCAATCCATGTAACTGGGTGAATATCGAGGCCAGCCAATACGTTGTCTGGGATCTCTTTTAGGTCACGTTCGTTAATTTTTGGAATAATAACCGTTTTAATACCGCCGCGATGCGCTGCTAATAATTTCTCTTTTAAGCCACCAATTGGTAGTACTTCACCACGCAATGTAATTTCGCCTGTCATGGCAACATCGGCACGTACCGGATTACCAGTTAAGCTCGACACTAAACCAGTTACCATAGCAGCACCTGCACTTGGACCATCTTTAGGCGTTGCGCCTTCTGGTACGTGTACATGAATATCGCGCTTTTCATAAAAATCACTGTTAATACGAAACTCTTCCGCTCGGTTTCGTACTACTGTCATGGCTGCTTGTATCGACTCTTGCATTACATCACCTAATGAGCCGGTATAGCTAAGCTTACCTTTACCTGGTACTGCGGCGCATTCAATAGTTAGCAAGTCGCCGCCCACTTC
This sequence comes from Pseudoalteromonas nigrifaciens, assembly GCF_002221505.1. Lineage (NCBI taxonomy): Bacteria > Pseudomonadati > Pseudomonadota > Gammaproteobacteria > Alteromonadales > Pseudoalteromonadaceae > Pseudoalteromonas > Pseudoalteromonas nigrifaciens. Next base: position 2,477,721 of record NZ_CP011036.1, read on the forward strand.
AGTCCATGCAAGGCCTGTAACTTGGCCAATACGGTCGCCGTCTTCTGCTTTACCGTAATCAAAGCGTTGCACCCCTAAAAAGTCCTCTAGGTTGTGCTCATCGATAGTGACTGTTGTGGTGTCTTTTTCGATTAAAATATTTTTAACCGCTTTACGACATAGTTTAGATATTTCGCGCTCTAAATTACGTACACCCGCTTCACGCGTGTAATAACGAATAATACCGGTAATGGCACTATCGGCTATCTCAATTTCATGCTCTTTTAAGCCATTACGCTTAACTTGCTTGGTAATTAAGTGCTGTTTAGCAATATTTAGTTTTTCATCTTCGGTGTAACCCGACAAACGAATAACTTCCATTCGATCTAGTAACGGCCCTGGAATGTTAAAGCTGTTTGATGTAGCAACAAACATCACATCCGACAAATCGTAGTCAACTTCTAGGTAGTGATCGGCAAAATGACTATTTTGCTCAGGATCTAACACCTCAAGTAATGCAGATGCGGGATCACCACGCATGTCTGATGACATTTTGTCGATTTCATCAAGTAAAAACAATGGGTTTTTAACGCCCACTTTTGTCATATTCTGAATCATTTTACCTGGCATTGAGCCAATGTAAGTACGACGATGGCCACGAATTTCAGCTTCATCACGTACACCGCCAAGCGCCATACGAATATACTTACGGCCGGTAGAGCGTGCAATAGATTGACCTAAAGAGGTTTTACCCACACCAGGCGGCCCTACTAGACACAAAATAGGCCCTTTAAGCTTGTTAGTACGTTGTTGCACCGCTAGGTACTCTAAAATACGTTCTTTAACTTTTTCTAAGCCGTAATGGTCGCTATCAAGTATTTTTTGCGCGCCAGCTAAATCTTTTTTAACTTTTGAGCGTTTTTTCCACGGTACACTAATTAGTGTATCTATGTATGAGCGCACTACACTGGCTTCTGCCGACATTGGCGACATCATTTTTAGCTTACTTAACTCAGCCGTCGCTTTTTCTTTTGCTTCGGTTGGCATGCCCGACTCTTCAATACGCTTTTTCAGCGCTTCAAACTCATCTGGCACATCATCAAGTTCACCGAGCTCTTTTTGAATCGCTTTCATTTGCTCATTGAGGTAATACTCGCGCTGTGATTTTTCCATTTGCTTTTTAACGCGGCTACGTATTTTTTTCTCAACTTGCAGTAAATCTATTTCGCCTTCCATTAGCGCCATTAAGTATTCTAAGCGTTCGGTAACACTTGAGGTTTCTAATACTTTTTGTTTTTCAGGCACTTTTAATGGCATATGAGCTGCCATGGTATCAGCAAGGCGCGCCGGATCGTCAATCCCCGAAACCGAAGTAAGTACTTCTGGTGGGATTTTTTTATTGAGTTTTACATAGCCTTCAAATTGGCTAATTGCGCTGCGAATAAACACATCTTGCTCATGCTCATCTATTGATTCTGATTCAATAAACTGCGCATTAGCTACAAAAAATTCTTCGCTATCAATAAATTCTTCAATTTTTGCGCGCTGCGTACCTTCTACTAAAACTTTTACTGTACCGTCTGGTAACTTTAATAACTGAAGTACAGTGGCAATAGTACCAACACGATAAATATCATCTTGCTCAGGCTCATCTACGGTTGCATCTTTTTGGGCAACCAAGAAAATTTGTTTGTCTTTATCCATTGCCGCTTCAAGGCATTTTATTGATTTTTCACGGCCTACAAAAAGCGGGATCACCATGTGCGGATATACCACTACATCGCGCAGTGCTAATACTGGGATTTCGACTCGATCGGTTCTCTCAAGCGTCATTATATTTCTCTTTGCACTTCATTTATTTTAAAGATTACTCAAGTATATGGGGATAACCTAATTAAAGTTCAACGATTTTCCCGTACTCAATTAAATTAATTATATCGAGTAGGGTGAGGCTTTTGCCTCATCCCTCTCACAGAACCGTACGTACGGGCCTCGTATACGGCTCCTGTATTCTTCTATCCCTTCGGCTTATTTTCTAAACGCCGATTGAGCAAGCCATCCTGTACTTACTTTTTCCATTGAATATAAACCTTGCTCCTCAAACCATTGGTTTGGCATCGCTACATTCGATAATGGACTTAGAGAGTTTCGCCATGAGTTCATTTTGATGAACTTAAATGGCGGCTTTTTCCCTAATTGTTTTAGTCGCTTATGCAACCTCGCTGGGTTTTTCCACAACCTTAACTGAATTGCCCTTAATCGTCGTCTCACCCACCTTGCCAACAAATTTAGCACTCGTTTACAATTGGCTATACTGAAATAATTTACAAAGCCGCGCACCACTGGATTGAGTCTTTTTATTACTTCAATTAAGTTCATGCCACTATTTCGCTTTGTTAATCGTTTAACTCTTTGTTTAAAGCCTTTGAGTTTTGTGGCTTGGATACGCGTCCAATTACTGCCTATCTCCACTCCCAAAAATTTTACGCCTTCACTACTATGCGCTATGTGCGTTTTCTTTTCGTTGACTGTTAACTTTAAGCCTTTTTCGAGTATCTGAGTCGCTACTGTGAGTGCATTCTTGGCTGCTTTTTCTGTGCAGCATAAGATCAATATGTCGTCGGCGTACCTCACTATTCTGTGATTTCGCTTTTTCATTTCTTGATCAAATGCATCTAGGTAGATATTCGCCAACAGTGGACTGATAACACCACCTTGTGGACTTCCTAGCTCACTCGCTTCCCAATTATTGCCTATCATTACTCCGCTTTTTAAAAACTGTTTGAGCAGTTTTAAGATGCTACCGTCTGTCACTTTGCTTTTGACGCTGCTTATGATCAAGTCGTGATCGAGTAGGTCAAAACACTTCGACAGATCCATATCAACCACCCACTCACGGTGATATTTACGAATAAATACCGTGGCTTTGCTGATGGCGTCATGACAACTTCGTTTCGGCCTGTACCCATAACTTGATGGGTGAAAGTCGATGTCGAAGAGCGGTTGGAGAATGTTCAATAGTGTTTGTTGTACTATGCGGTCGCGAACTGTTGGAATTCCCAGCAGTCTCACACCACCATCATCTTTCGGTATTTCTATCCGTTTGACTGGCTGTGCGCGATACTGCTTGCTTTGCAGTTCACCTTGCAGTTGTTTCAAGTTTTCTTCTAAATTCAAGGCGAACGCGGCTATGGACTGCCTATCTATTCCGGCCGCTCCTTTCGCTGCTTTCACTTTTTTGAATCCCTTGTACAGGTTATTAATATCTAATAATTGCCCATACAAGCTGTAGTAAACTGTCATCAATTGCCTTTGCTTACGGTATGTCTGTCGTTTCACATTGATGTATAGTGGTGTTCTTCATGAGGACATTAGGTGTGCTAGCCGAATGGCAATCTGCCTAAGTGGTCGCTCATTACTCCCATGCTCGGCCTTCAGTTCTCAGCGTCCACATTCCTGCTTAGCCGTCATCTCTTGCCTATTTCCGTCGAAATACATGTGAGCCTATACGTCGATACTCCTGATTTTCATACACTTAAAGAATACTTCCCCCCTTCGCAATCAATTAAAACTTTTGATTAAAATTGACCCTATCAAACATTCTGTTGATAGTCGGCTTGGTTTTGTCCTCCACACCATTACTGGCTTTCATCGGCCTAGCCTTACTCACTACTACGGGTTCATCTGCCACCTCACACCGACGTTAAACCTTGGGTTTCCCCTTGAGTTTAGGCCACTTATTTACACTAAGTTTAGATGCCAGGCTTCCCCAGTTACTGCACTGGCTCCCTGTTAGAAATCCCACCCTCAAGCACAGTATTGGTCTGACTAAGTATAGGGCGTTGCGCTATTTTGCACGCTGACCCACCAATACTGCCGAAACAGGTTACGGTTAGTTGTGTACCTCTAACTTCTTATGGCTTCCTTCAGACCCCACCGTTGGCCAGTGACGCCCTTGCCATTCAGATTATCTTCCCCTTAGTCAGGGTAATAAGGCATCTTTCAGCCTATCGGGTTTGCCAGCTTCGCTGGGCAAACAAAAAAAGGAGCCTTAGGCTCCTTTTTAAATCAAATAGCTTAAAAACTACTCAGATGCTGCTTTATCTTGATTATTATTTTCATAAATCAAAATTGGGTCTGATTCACCTTTAATTACGGTTTCATCTATAACCACTTTGCTTACATTATCCATAGAAGGTAGCTCATACATAGTATCAAGTAATACACCTTCAACGATTGAACGCAAACCACGAGCACCTGTTTTACGCTCCATTGCTTTGTGGGCAATTGCAGCTAAGGCATCATCGCGAAACTCAAGCTCAACATCTTCCATACCAAACAATACTGAAAACTGTTTAGTAATGGCGTTTTTAGGCTCACTTAAAATTTGTATTAGTGCAGCTTCATCAAGTTCAGTTAATGTAGCAACTACCGGTAAACGGCCGATAAACTCAGGGATCAAGCCGTACTTAACTAAATCCTCTGGCTCTACGTCTTTAAATGTATCACTTAAAGAACGGCTCGCTGCAGACTCTTTAACATCAACACCAAAACCAATACCGGTATTTTTATGGCTACGTTGCTCAATCACTTTATCAAGACCTGAGAATGCGCCACCACAAATAAACAAGATTTTAGACGTATCTACTTGTAAAAACTCTTGCTGTGGGTGCTTACGGCCACCTTGTGGTGGAACCGAAGCTATGGTGCCTTCTATCAGTTTAAGTAGTGCTTGTTGCACGCCTTCGCCTGATACATCACGCGTAATTGACGGGTTGTCTGATTTACGAGAAATTTTATCAATTTCATCTATGTAAACAATACCACGTTGTGCTTTTTCTACATCGTAATCGCATTTTTGTAACAGCTTTTGAATGATGTTTTCAACATCTTCACCCACATAACCCGCTTCGGTTAATGTGGTTGCATCGGCCATAGTAAACGGCACATCTAATAAGCGTGCTAACGTTTCTGCTAGTAATGTTTTACCACTACCTGTAGGACCAATTAATAAGATATTACTTTTACTTAGTTCAATATCTTGCTTAGTCGACTGATTACGTAGGCGTTTGTAATGGTTGTATACCGCTACAGACAATACTTTTTTAGCATGGTCTTGGCCAATAACATAGTCGTCTAAGTGTTTACGAATTTCTTTTGGTACAGGTAGTTTGTCAGAGGCATCGTGCTTAGGCGCAATGTCTTTTATTTCTTCTCTGATAATATCGTTACACAACTCTACACATTCATCACAAACATATACTGAAGGGCCTGCAATTAATTTGCGTACTTCATGTTGGCTTTTGCCGCAAAAAGAACAGTATAACAATTTACTACTTTTGTCGCCGTCTGTAGGAGTGTCAGACATTCAGCTACCTCATTTTATACGTTGGCCACCAAATTGGTCGATGGCTATTTCAATACGTTTTAACTATACCAAAATTTAATTTTTTCGCATAGTAACTCAAAGTGGCAAACAGCCTAGCTGTTTGCCAAACGCTTACTTGCTAGCGCGATTTTTAAATACTGAGTCTACAATGCCGTAATCTACAGCTTGATCAGCACTCATAAAGTTATCACGATCAGTGTCTTTAGAAATCACGTCTAATGGTTGGCCTGTATGCTCAGCCATTAAGCGGTTTAGCTTGTCTTTAATAGACAGGATTTCTTTGGCATGTATTTCAAAGTCAGATGCTTGACCTTGGAAACCACCTAATGGTTGGTGGATCATTACGCGCGAGTTCGGTAGACAAAAACGTTTGCCCTTTGCCCCAGCGGTAAGTAAAAAAGCACCCATGCTAGCAGCTTGACCTACACAAATTGTACTTACATCTGGTTTAATGAAGTTCATTGTGTCGTAAATTGCCATACCCGCAGTAACCGAACCACCTGGTGAGTTTATATATAAAAAGATATCTTTATCTGGGTTTTCTGATTCTAAGAACAACATTTGCGCTAAAATCAGGTTTGCCATGTTGTCTTCAACAGGACCCGTTAAAAAGATAATACGCTCTTTTAATAATCTCGAATAAATGTCATACGAGCGCTCGCCTTTAGGTGTTTGTTCAACAACCATAGGGACCAATGCGTTTAGGGGATCTGTAATACCAATATTCATACTTATTTAATTCCTTATGCGCTTATACTTGTCCTTATTAAAGAAAAGCATAGTTATCATTTTTCGCAAATTAAGAACCACAAACTAAAATGGCCCGAGCACACTGCATAAACAGAGTAACACGAGCCATTTAATCGTTAGCGAGCACTTAAGTCAATGACTTATTAAGCACCTTGCTGTGGATTCATGATGTCGTCAAATGCTGTTTCAACGTCAGTCACAGTTGCTTTAGCTAAGATAGCCTCAACAGCTTGCTCTTCCATTGCTACATTACGCATTTGCTGCATAAGTTGATCATTCGCTTTGTAGTATTCTACTACTTCAGTTGGATCTTCGTATGCAGAAGCTACCGTTGCGATTAATGCTTCAACTTTAGCGTCGTCAACTTTAATCTCGTTAGCTTTAATCACTTCACCTAATAAAAGGCCAGTTTTAACACGTGTTACTGCTTGCTCATGGAACAATTCAGCAGGAAGCTCAGGCATGTTTTGCGCATCGCCACCAAAACGTTGAGCAGCTTGCTGACGTAATGCGTCAACTTCTTGATCAACTAGTGCTTTAGGCACTTCAATTTCGTTGTTCGCTAAAAGACCTTTAATAGCTTGATCTTTAACGTTAGCTTTAACCGCTTGGTCTAGCTCACGTGTCATGTTCTTTTTAACTTCAACTTTAAGCGCGTCAACACCACCTTCGGTAACACCGAATTTAGTTGCAAATTCTTCGCTTAATTCAGGTAACTCTTGCGCTTCAACTTTTTTCACTGTGATAGTGAATTGAGCCGCTTTACCTTTTAAGTTTTCAGCATGGTAATCATCAGGGAAAGTTACATCAGCAATTGCTTCTTCGCCTGCTTTTTTACCTACGATATTATCTTCAAAACCTGGGATCATACGACCTTGGCCAAGTTCTAATGGGAAGTCTTCAGCTTTGCCGCCTTCAAATACTTCACCGTCGATAGTACCTACAAAATCAACCGTTACACGGTCGTTTTCGCCAGCAGCTGTATCAACTTCAGCCCAATCTGCGTGTTGCTTACGAAGTGTTTCTAGCATGTTAGCTAAATCTTCGTCAGTTACTGTTACGGCTGGTTTTTCAACTGTAATTTTGTCTAAACCTTGAACTTCAACTTCAGGGTAAACTTCAAACGTAGCCGAAAACTCTAAATCTTTACCAGCTTCAAGTGCTTTTGGAGCAAATGTTGGTGCGCCAGCTGGGTTAATTTTTTCTGAAACAATTGCTTCATAGAAATTACGTTGCATTACTTCGCCAGCAACTTCTTGACGAACTGCTGGTCCAAAACGCTTGTTAATTACTGATGCTGGAACTTTACCAGCACGGAAGCCATCAATACGCTGCGTTTTTGACAGTTGTTGTAAGCGTTTTTTTACTTCATTCTCAACGTTCTCTGCAGGAACGGTGATGGTCAGACGGCGCTCAAGGCCTTGGGTCGTCTCAACAGAAACTTGCATGATTTACCTCAATCTTCAATTTTGGCGACTGTTCGCCTTCTTTACACACAAAGTCATCTTTAGGAGTCTTGATAAAATTTAAACCTTTGTGGCTTAAAAACATTCGTCGCTACCACCAGATACCATTGCTGCTCTGCCCTGCGGGCACTATATTAAAATAATAGACGCGGCATTATAACGTAATATTGATGATAGTCGAGTGTAGGAAACAATTTTTTGAAGCACAATTGTGTTATTAGTAATCAAGCGAATAAAAAACAGGCTAATTTAGCAGCTAATCAAAAGTATAAAGTTATAGTTTATAAGTTCTAAAATAGTTTATTAGTGAGTTTTTATTATTTATTTTCGAATATTAACAATCTCTGCTTTAACAAAGTGCTCGATAATACTGATTTTGAAGTGAGTAGTGCGTGTAATATCAAAACCATTTTCATTTATTGTTAATAAAGAAAATGGTCGGCGATGCAGGATTTGAACCTGCGACCCCTTGGACCCAAACCAAGTGCGCTACCAAACTGCGCTAATCGCCGATATATTTTTTATACTTAACTTTTGAATACTTAAACTTTGTATTTAAGACCATTTATAAGAAAATGGTCGGCGATGCAGGATTTGAACCTGCGACCCCTTGGACCCAAACCAAGTGCGCTACCAAACTGCGCTAATCGCCGATACTCTTTGTAAATTGGGGTGACTGATGGGGCTCGAACCCACGACAACCGGAATCACAATCCGGGGCTCTACCAACTGAGCTACAATCACCACGGTATTTACTTGTTTTCAAATGGTGCACCCAGAAGGATTCGAACCTTCGACCCACGCCTTAGAAGGGCGTTGCTCTATCCAGCTGAGCTATGGGCGCATCGAAAACTTCATAGTTTACCAATAAGCTAATTACGTAAGTACAATGGCTTTGTGCAAATGTACTATTGCATTAATACCCAAATAATATCCACTTAGCTTAATTACTTAAGAAAGTGGTCGGCGATGCAGGATTTGAACCTGCGACCCCTTGGACCCAAACCAAGTGCGCTACCAAACTGCGCTAATCGCCGATGCTTATAATTGTTAGCGAGTGACCTCGTTGACAACGGGGTGCATAATAGTGATTTGGCTGGGTTAGGTCAAACGTTTTTTTAAGAAAATAATTCAATTGCTCACTTTTAGTTCATAATAGCCAGAATAACCTAATAGCCGGCTGAAATTTAGACTATTTTGTATAATCAAATACGCTATTAGCTAAAAGCAACTTGGCGCTTTAGTGCTTTTCTGCGAAAATAGTAAACATATTAAAAATGGATTTAATAAAGTAAGTATTTCTTTATTACATTACCCCTATTTTTTGTATATCCATTTTAAGTATCTGTATCAAGTTAATTAACCCTAATTAAAGGTCACCCATGACGGCAAACATCATTGATGGTAAAGCAATAGCAAAACAAGTACGTAGCGCAGTTGCACAACGCGTTTCAGAGCGAGTAGCACAAAACCTTCGTGCGCCCGGTCTTGCAGTAGTGCTTGTAGGACTCGACCCTGCGAGTCAGGTTTATGTTGGCTCAAAACGTAAAGCCTGTGAAGAAGTTGGTTTTATCTCTAAATCTTTTGATTTACCAGCAAATACCACTGAGCAAACACTATTAGAGTTAATTGATGAATTAAACAACGATCAAGAAATTGACGGTATTTTAGTACAACTCCCTTTACCTGAAGGTCTTGATGTAGAAAAGATTCTTGAACGTATTACTCCGCATAAAGATGTAGATGGTTTTCATCCTTACAATATAGGCCGACTAGCCCAACGTATGCCAGCCCTTCGTCCTTGTACACCAAAAGGTATTATTACCTTACTTGACTCAACGGGTGTGCGTTATAAAGGATTGCATGCTGTGGTTGTAGGTGCATCTAATATTGTAGGGCGTCCTATGGCACTAGAGCTATTGTTAGCTGGTTGCACTACCACTGTTTGTCATAAATTTACACAAGACTTAGAAACCCATGTTCGTCGGGCCGATTTATTAGTGGTTGCAGTTGGTAAACCTGAATTTATTCCTGGTGACTGGGTTAAAGAAGGTGCGATTGTTATTGATGTAGGTATTAACCGCTTAGATAGCGGTAAGTTAGTGGGTGATGTTGAATATAGTGTTGCTGAGCAAAAAGCTGACTTTATTACCCCTGTACCTGGTGGTGTAGGCCCTATGACAGTGGCAAGCTTGATTGAAAACACCCTCGAAGCGTGTGAAAAATATCATAGCTAAGCGCTAACAGAATCAAAAAAGGGTTGCCAAGTGGCAACCCTTTTTAATGCAACTAATAAAGTTAGTTATTATTTTTGAAATAAACCAATTACGCTTTACGCCAAGTGGTTTTACCGGCTGAATCTTCTAGTATTACGCCTAACGCACTAAGTGCATCGCGCGCTTCATCAGCAGCAGCCCAGTTTTTACTAGCACGCGCATCGTTACGCTTAACTATTAGCGCTTCAATTTGTGCTACTTCATCATCGTCTTGCCCACCTTGTAAAAAGGCTTCTGGGTCCTGCTGAGCAACACCTAGCACTTCGCTTATGCTACCTAGTATAAATGCTAACTGCCCTGCTTGCTGGCTATCAATATCTTTTACGCGGTTTAGCTCTTTAGCTAGCTCAAACAACACAGGTAATGCTTCTGGTGTATTAAAGTCATCATCCATCGCCTTTCTAAACTTAATAACATACTCGTTGTCATCAAGCTCACACGCTACCGGTTCAACCCCACGAAGTGCTGTATAAATACGTTCAAGTGATGAGCGAGCTTGATCTAAATTTTCTTGCGAATAATTTAGCTGGCTGCGGTAATGGCCCGAGATTAAAAAGTAACGTACCGATTCTGCATCGTACTGTTTTAACACTTCACGCACAGTAAAAAAGTTATCTAACGATTTAGACATTTTTTCTTTATTTACTTGCACCATACCCGTGTGGATCCAAGTATTTACATACTTGCCATTATTTGCACAGCACGATTGTGCAATTTCGTTTTCGTGATGCGGAAACTGTAAGTCAGAACCCCCACCATGAATATCAAAATGCTCACCCAAATGCTTTGAGCTCATAGCAGAACATTCAATATGCCAACCTGGACGCCCTTCGCCCCATGGCGATGACCATGATGGCTCACCCGCTTTGGCTTTTTTCCACAATACAAAATCAAGCGGATCGTCTTTATCCTGAGCAACCTCAACACGCGATCCTGATTGCAGCATGGTTAAATCTTGCTGCGATAATGCGCCGTACTGCTCAAAGGTAGAAACATCAAACAATACATCGCCATCGGCAGCAACATAAGCATGGCCTTTGGTAATTAAGCGCTCAACCATTTCAATAATTTCATCCATGTGCGCAGTTACTGTTGGTTCAACATCGGGGCGTAACATGTTTAAACTATCAAAATCTTCATGCATGGCTTTCGTCATGCGCACAGTTAAGTCGTTTATTGACTCGCCATTTTCGTTAGCGCGTTTAATTATTTTGTCATCAACATCGGTAATATTACGCACATATTTTAAATCATAACCAATATGGCGAAGGTAGCGAACAATCACATCGAAGCCAACAAAGGTACGCGCATGCCCAATATGACAGTAATCATAAATGGTGATACCACACACATACATGTCGATTTTGCCTTCGACCATTGGTTTAAATTGCTCTTTTTGTCGCGTTAGTGTGTTGTATATATTAACCATTTACTTTGAGTCCTTGACTATTAACTTGAACAGCTATGTTACCACTTGAAAAGCCCCTGCTCTAGCGCTTTATAACAAAGCAAACATCTACTTTGTTAATCTTAGCTAACTGAGATAAAATAGCGCGACTATTTAAACCAGATACAGGAAACCTCATGGTTGTTCTACACACTAATTTTGGTGACATCACCATTAAAATGTTTGATCAAGAAGCTCCAAACACAGTTAAAAACTTTTTAGAGTATGCAAATGCTGGCTTTTTCAACGGCACTATCTTTCATCGTGTAATCGATGGTTTTATGGTTCAAGGCGGTGGTTTTATCCCTGGTATGGATCAAAAAGAAGTAAATGATCCAATTAAAAATGAAGCTAACAATGGCCTATCAAATAAAGTAGGTACTTTAGCAATGGCACGTACGCCTGATCCTCATTCAGCTACAGCGCAATTTTTCATTAACGTTAACGACAACGATTTTTTAAACCACAGCAGCGAAACGTCGCAAGGCTGGGGTTACTGTGTATTTGCTGAAGTTGTTGAAGGCATGGACATAGTTAATAAAATTAAAGGCGTAGCAACTGGTAGCAACGGCTTTCATCAAGACGTACCACTTGAAGATGTAATTATCGAAAGCGTTACTGTTAACTAATAGCGTTTACTCACATTATGTGAGTATATAAGCGGGTATTAATATAAATTAAGTTTAAATATTTACTTAATTTATATAAGCCCGCTTTTATTTTATCTAAAAAGACTCATCTATGACTCGCAAAACTTATTTTATTGCCGATTTACATCTAAGTGAAAACCGCCCTGATATTAGCGCGGCATTTTTTAGCTTTTTAAATACGCACATACTTAATCAAGATGTAGATGCACTGTACATTTTAGGTGATTTTTTTGAAGTATGGGTTGGCGACGATTACATTACAACGCTGAGCGCTAATGTAGCAAAGCATTTAAAAGCAGTCAGTGATGGCGGTACACCGGTTTATTTTATTCATGGTAATCGCGACTTTATTATGCGCGACAAGTATGCCGCAATGGCAGGCATGACCTTACTTGATGAGCAAACCGTAATAGATTTATACGGTACACCAACGGTTATTTTACATGGCGATGAAATGTGTACTCAAGATATAGAGTACCAAAAGTTTCGTCGTAAAAGCCGCGGGTGGTGGTGGCCAAAACTAATGTTGGCTATGCCACTATGGTATCGTAAAAAAATAGCCCGTAATGCACGTGAAAAAAGTAAACTTAGCCAAGCCAATAAACCCCTTGAAATACTCGATGTGATTGATGACGCCGTACTCGCTACTTTTGCTAAGCACCAGGTCACTAATATGATCCACGGTCATACTCATCGCCCTAATGTGCATACTTACACAGTAAACCAAGAAACTTTAACGCGTACGGTTTTAGGTGACTGGTACACCCAAGGCTCATATTTAGTGGTTACACCACAGGCTCAAAAGTTAATTAGCACTCCTTTTAAGGCGTAAAATGAGTGCTACAAAAGGTTAGTTTTTTAATGCAGGAATACCGCTATGAAATTTAAAGTCGGTATCGGGCGTTGCAATGAGCTCACGTTCTTTTTCTGCAAAAAACTGCACTCGCTCGGTAATATCAAAGTCGGCAATTTCTTGCGCCAGCGTTAAATAATCTTGATAATGTCGCGCTTCTGAGCGCAATAGCGATATATAAAAGTCACCTAAACGTTTATCTACATGCGGAGCAAGCTTAGCAAAACGCTCACACGATCGCGCCTCAATGTAAGCACCCACTATAAGCTTATCGACCAGAGCATCTGGCTCAAAGGTTTTTACATTGCGCAGCATACCTTTAGCATAACGACATGGGGTAATACTTCTATATTCAACACCGTACTCGTCCATAATTTCTAATACTTGATAAAAATGATGCAACTCTTCTTTTATTAGCATCACCATTTTATCGATTAACTCTTGCCCATACGGCGAGTTAGATTTAGGAATAATAGCCTTGGTAAGCTTATTTTTAGCCGCTAAGTCACGCCAATTGCCTTCACGTTTATAAATTAATGTTTCAAACGGTTTTAGCCACTCAAGCAGAGCGTCGCTACTTTCTTTATCCACCGCATACTTACGAATTAAAAACATCGCTGATTGCGCTGCTTTTAATTCACATATCAAATGGTCGATTAATATAATCGATAAATTTTCTTTTTTTATCGCTTCATCAACCCACTGCTGTGGGGTTTCGCATTTTAAAAAACTTAAAATTGGCGCTAATAATTGTTGCGTAGACACTTTTTGCATATCTCAGTATAACTTTAAACTTAATAACGATTTTACCATGAAACCTTTTTAAAAGATCACCACGGCCTACTTTTACATGGGTATCATTTACAACTTCAAAATGTTAATACAATGTTGCCTTGACTTTGTATTGCAAGTGAACCATAACTGTATAGTGACTGTATAAAAATAAAACAGTAAAAAACTAATAAGTTACTTTTATGGAGTAAACACTATGATACTAAACCACCTATGGGGGCTTTACGCTCACCCACTTGAAGAATGGCAAACAATTGATAACCGCCATGAAAGCCTAACTTATAGCCTCTCGCATATTGTGTTGATAGCGCTGTTTCCCTCGGTTATGGGGTACTATTCATCGGTATATTTAGGATGGAGCATAGGTACAGGAAACCCCGTATTTTTAACCCATGACAGTGCACTACTTATTGCAATTGCAATGTATGTGGCGCTAATTGCGGGTATATTTGCTTTGGCTTATTTAGCCCACTGGATGGGAGTAACCTTTGGTGCTCAGCCCACTTTCACTCAAGCTCTCGAACTAGCAGCTTATACTGCAACCCCGGTGTTTATGTCGGCACTAGCTGCTTTTTTACCGCACTTATGGTTTGTGGTGTGCGTAGGCATGGTTGCTTTGGCTTACTCGGTTTATTTACTTTATACCGGTGTGCCAATATTAATGCATATACCAGAAGAACGAGGCTTTATTTACGCAAGCTCTGTAGTAACTTGTGGCTTAATTTTACTGGTTATTATTTTAGCGGTTACCGCTATGCTATGGACTAATGGAATAGTGAGCCCCATGTTTACATAAGCACTGCACCGCGTTGGAGTAAAAGTATTTGTGCTTTTTTGCACATCGAGTAGGGTGAGGCTTTTGCCTCATCCCTCTCACAGAACCGTACGTACGGGCCTCGTATACGGCTCCTGTATTCTTCTATCCCTTCGGCTTATTTTCTAAACGCCGATTGAGCAAGCCATCCTGTACTTACTTTTTCCATTGAATATAAACCTTGCTCCTCAAACCATTGGTTTGGCATCGCTACATTCGATAATGGACTTAGAGAGTTTCGCCATGAGTTCATTTTGATGAACTTAAATGGCGGCTTTTTCCCTAATTGTTTTAGTCGCTTATGCAACCTCGCTGGGTTTTTCCACAACCTTAACTGAATTGCCCTTAATCGTCGTCTCACCCACCTTGCCAACAAATTTAGCACTCGTTTACAATTGGCTATACTGAAATAATTTACAAAGCCGCGCACCACTGGATTGAGTCTTTTTATTACTTCAATTAAGTTCATGCCACTATTTCGCTTTGTTAATCGTTTAACTCTTTGTTTAAAGCCTTTGAGTTTTGTGGCTTGGATACGCGTCCAATTACTGCCTATCTCCACTCCCAAAAATTTTACGCCTTCACTACTATGCGCTATGTGCGTTTTCTTTTCGTTGACTGTTAACTTTAAGCCTTTTTCGAGTATCTGAGTCGCTACTGTGAGTGCATTCTTGGCTGCTTTTTCTGTGCAGCATAAGATCAATATGTCGTCGGCGTACCTCACTATTCTGTGATTTCGCTTTTTCATTTCTTGATCAAATGCATCTAGGTAGATATTCGCCAACAGTGGACTGATAACACCACCTTGTGGACTTCCTAGCTCACTCGCTTCCCAATTATTGCCTATCATTACTCCGCTTTTTAAAAACTGTTTGAGCAGTTTTAAGATGCTACCGTCTGTCACTTTGCTTTTGACGCTGCTTATGATCAAGTCGTGATCGAGTAGGTCAAAACACTTCGACAGATCCATATCAACCACCCACTCACGGTGATATTTACGAATAAATACCGTGGCTTTGCTGATGGCGTCATGACAACTTCGTTTCGGCCTGTACCCATAACTTGATGGGTGAAAGTCGATGTCGAAGAGCGGTTGGAGAATGTTCAATAGTGTTTGTTGTACTATGCGGTCGCGAACTGTTGGAATTCCCAGCAGTCTCACACCACCATCATCTTTCGGTATTTCTATCCGTTTGACTGGCTGTGCGCGATACTGCTTGCTTTGCAGTTCACCTTGCAGTTGTTTCAAGTTTTCTTCTAAATTCAAGGCGAACGCGGCTATGGACTGCCTATCTATTCCGGCCGCTCCTTTCGCTGCTTTCACTTTTTTGAATCCCTTGTACAGGTTATTAATATCTAATAATTGCCCATACAAGCTGTAGTAAACTGTCATCAATTGCCTTTGCTTACGGTATGTCTGTCGTTTCACATTGATGTATAGTGGTGTTCTTCATGAGGACATTAGGTGTGCTAGCCGAATGGCAATCTGCCTAAGTGGTCGCTCATTACTCCCATGCTCGGCCTTCAGTTCTCAGCGTCCACATTCCTGCTTAGCCGTCATCTCTTGCCTATTTCCGTCGAAATACATGTGAGCCTATACGTCGATACTCCTGATTTTCATACACTTAAAGAATACTTCCCCCCTTCGCAATCAATTAAAACTTTTGATTAAAATTGACCCTATCAAACATTCTGTTGATAGTCGGCTTGGTTTTGTCCTCCACACCATTACTGGCTTTCATCGGCCTAGCCTTACTCACTACTACGGGTTCATCTGCCACCTCACACCGACGTTAAACCTTGGGTTTCCCCTTGAGTTTAGGCCACTTATTTACACTAAGTTTAGATGCCAGGCTTCCCCAGTTACTGCACTGGCTCCCTGTTAGAAATCCCACCCTCAAGCACAGTATTGGTCTGACTAAGTATAGGGCGTTGCGCTATTTTGCACGCTGACCCACCAATACTGCCGAAACAGGTTACGGTTAGTTGTGTACCTCTAACTTCTTATGGCTTCCTTCAGACCCCACCGTTGGCCAGTGACGCCCTTGCCATTCAGATTATCTTCCCCTTAGTCAGGGTAATAAGGCATCTTTCAGCCTATCGGGTTTGCCAGCTTCGCTGGGCAAACAAAAAAAAGGAGCTAATTAGCTCCTTTTTTATTTAAATATTTTTAACGATTAGTCTGATTCGTTTTCATCTTGATTATGAATCTCTAACCCTGCAGACATCGCATTTTCGCGAGTACTTTTTGCAGAGTCATTACGCATTTTATCAATACGATTTAAGTAATCTTGATCAATGTCGCCAGTTATATATTGGCCATCGAATACTGATGTTTCAAATTTAGTGATTTCAGGGTTTTCTTTGCCAACCGCTGCAATCAAATCTTTTAATGACTGAAAAATCAAACCGTCAGAACCAATACTTGCATTAATATCTTCCACTTCACGGCCATGAGCAATCAGCTCGGCTGCAGATGGCATATCAATACCGTACACATTAGGAAAACGTATTTCAGGAGCAGCTGATGCAAAATAAACGTTTTTAGCACCCGACTCTCTAGCCATTTCAACTATTTGCGCTGAGGTAGTACCACGCACAATTGAGTCATCAACCAGTAATACGTTTTTACCTTTAAACTCACGATCTATGGCATTTAACTTTTGACGCACTGATTTTTTACGTAACTCTTGGCCGGGCATAATAAATGTGCGACCAATGTAACGGTTTTTAACAAAACCTTGGCGGTAAGGTAAATCAAGAACACGGGCTATTTCGAGCGCAATATCACACGATGTTTCAGGAATAGGAATAACCACATCAATGTCTTTATCAGCCCACTCACGTGCTATTTTTTCACCCAATTTAGTTCCCATATTTACCCGTGCTGCATAAACAGACATACGGTCAATGGTTGAATCGGGGCGAGCAAAATAAACAAACTCAAAAATACATGGTGAATAAGATACTTTATCTGCACAGCTTAACGAGTGAAATTCACCGTTTTCGGTTACATAAATGGCTTCACCTGGTGCTACATCACGAATAAATTCAAAACCATCTTGTTTTAGTGCAACACTTTCTGAAGCAAACATGTATTCGGTGCCTTTTGCGCTTTCGCGTTTACCAAATACCAATGGACGAATACCATTAGGGTCACGAAACGCCACCACACCGTGGCCAATAATCATCGCGATAGCAGCATAGCCGCCATTCACTTTGTTATTTACTTCGGTAATAGCGGTAAAAATATCTTCTGCGCCAAGCTGTAGCTTGTTTGATTTACTTAACTCATGCGCAAGAATATTAAGCAATATTTCTGAGTCAGAGGTGGTGTTTACATGGCGTCGTGCTTCTGAAAACAATTGCTCTTTTAACTCTTCTGCATTCGTTAGGTTGCCATTATGTGCTAATGCAATACCAAAAGGAGAGTTTACATAAAATGGCTGCGCTTCTGATGAGCTTGACGAGCCTGCTGTTGGGTAACGAACATGGCCTATGCCAATTGTTCCCTGCAATCGTTTCATATGGCGAGTGTGAAATACATCTCTCACTAAACCATTTGCTTTGCGTAAGCTAAACGTATTGTTGTCAATGGTAATAATACCCGCGGCGTCTTGGCCGCGATGCTGCAAAACAGTTAAGCCATCATAAATCGCCTGATTAACTGGCGATGTTCCGACTATTCCAACGATACCACACATGTAATTTATCCTCGCCGATTAACGGTTTACTGAATTTAAAAAGCTTGAGTTGTTTTCAATGTATGAAAAAAACCATTCAACAACAAAGCCAAATTCCGGAATCAAAATAGAGTTGCCCCACCAATGCGTATTAGGCGCACCTGTAAAAGCATCAAGAAAGAAGAGTAACGCGCTCACGACCAACACGCCTCGAAGAGCACCAAACACTATGCCAAAAACACGGTCGGTGCCTGATAAACCAGTACGCTGTACTAATTCACCTAAAATGTAGTTTAGTAAACCGCCCAACAATAGCGTCACAAAGAATAATATGGCTATGGCCGCTGCATTTCTTAAAAGGGGTTCAGAAATGGTAGTTAGGAAGGAAGCTAAATATTGATAGAACAAGCTAGAGATGATAAAAGCGCCAGCCCATACAGCTAATGACATAGCTTCTTTAACAAAGCCGCGTATTAAACCGATGACGGTAGATAGTGCAATAATGCCAAGAATGGCGTAATCAACCCAGATCATAAGAACCAATTAGTCGCTAATTTGGGGCGCATTCTATACCTAAACATCGTTAATATGCAAGTTTAAGCGGGAGATAACTGGTTGCCCAAAACAGTAAATTTTAACCTTAATTAAAATAGTTTTGACCAACATATGAGAAGTGTAATACGACTAATAAAAACACCTAACCTTGCACACAAGGCTAGGTGCAATACGTTACTTGGTTACTTCAAATTGCGTTATTTTACCATTGAGCTTAGTTAGCTCTTTAAGTGCTGGTAATTGCTTTTGTAACTCATTTTTATTAAGCGATGGGCCAACAAATACTTTAGTTAATGTACCGTTTGGCGTTTTTACTGGCTTAGTAAAGGTTTTGAACCCTTTAGCTTGCAGCTTTGCTTGCAGCGCTTTTACGTTTGCGGCATGAGAAAAACTACCTAATTGAATGACATAAGCCATGCTGGTTAGGTTCTCATTGTTTTGGCGTGGCTTGATTGATTGTACCGGCGCAGCTGCTTGTGGTTGAGCTTTAGGCGCTATTAGCGCCTCTACCACTTTAGCTTCTGATGTATAGTCACTTTGAGCAATATTAGCTTGTTGTTCAAAAGCGATATCATCTGCTTGAATGTCTTCTATCTCATCTTGTTGCAACGAGTCTGCCCCGGCTACGTTTTCATCAATTTCTTGCTGCAGATCGATTGTTTTGAACTCAGAGCGTTCTGGAATCGCTTTAAAGCCTTCTTTATAGTGCACTTTTTCACCATCAAGTATGTTAGGTATAAACACAATTGCTGCTATTACCACGATACTTGTTCCGACTAAGCGATTTATAAAACTTGAGTTCACCGATATTCTCTCTATTTTTTAAAGTAATCAATAGCGCCAGCAACGGTAAAAAATGAACCAAAAACAATCAAAACTGTGTCGTTTTGTTGTGTTGGCAAAATTACATCGAGTGCTGCTGCTACGCTATTATAACTATGCTTAATATCATTATGCGGTATGCTTTGTAGCGCATTTTGTAAGTTGCTAGCGCTATCACCACGAGGGCCATTTAAACTCGCTAACGACCATTGATCAACTAAATGGCTTACTTCTTTAAGCACACCTGCTTTATCTTTATCAGCAAGCATAGCGACTAATGCATGAATTTTAAAGCCTTTATCTTTGTAGCTTAGTAATTTACTTGCTAAATATCGAGCCGATTCAGGATTATGCGCTACATCGGTATATACCAAGGGTTGGTCGCTTAACTGCTCAAAACGCCCTTCCACAACCAGGTTTGCTAAACAGGCTTTGATCACCGACTCACTCGGGAGTAAATTTAACACACTTAGCGTGGTTAACGCTGTTGCTGCATTTTGACTAGGAATTGCTGGTTTAGCTAATTCAAGGTTGTACTGTTGGTATTGCCAGCTAAAGGTATCTGCGTGTTCTTTAAATATAAAGTCACTCCCTGATAAAACCATCTTGGCATTTATTTCATCGCCATAATCAGTCATGGTATGGGGAATATTTAAATCGCCAATAATAGCCGGCGTATTTTCACGAAAAATACCCGCTTTGTCATAAGCAACGAGTTCGCGCGTATCACCTAAGTATTCTTTGTGATCTAAATCGATAGTGGTAATAACACTCGCAAAAGGCGTAACAATATTAGTGGCGTCATAACGCCCGCCTAAACCTACCTCTAAGAGTACGTAGTCAACCTCACAGCGCTTAAAAATTGCCAGCGCAGCCAAGGTGCCATATTCAAAATAAGTGAGTGCGGTATCTTTGCGCCCTTGTTCTAGTAAATGAAAGGCATCAACATGATACTGATCGCTAAGCTCTTGCCCATTTACCCGTACACGTTCGTTATAGTGCGTTAAATGTGGTGAAGCATACGTACCTACGCTAAGGCCTTGCGCTAAAAGTAACGACTCTAGGCAGCGTGCTGTGGTGCCTTTACCATTGGTACCGGCAATCAAAATAATTTTACTTGAGGTGTTTAATAGCCCAATGTTATTAGCAACACTGGCAACGCGTTCTAGCCCCATTGCAATATTTGCAGGGTGAACACTTTCTAAATAAAAAAGCCAATCATCAAGGCTTGATGATTGGCTAGGAATTGTTTTTGTCATAGCGTTAGATCAATAAAGCTTAAATTTACGCTACTCTATGCTCTTGCTCAGTAGAAGGCAAGTTCATAAACTTAGCCAAAATGCGTGCCAATGTATCGCGCATTTCACGACGGTCAATAATCATGTCTATTGCACCGTGTTCAAGCAAGAATTCACTACGCTGAAAACCTTCAGGGAGTGTTTCACGCACTGTCTGCTCAATAACACGCGGCCCTGCAAAACCAATTAATGCTTTTGGCTCGCCTACGTTAATGTCGCCCAACATAGCAAGCGATGCAGAAACACCGCCCATTGTTGGATCAGTCATAACTGAAATAAATGGTAAGCCTTTTTCTGTCATTTTAGCAAGCGCGGCACTGGTTTTAGCCATTTGCATTAATGAAATAAGTGCTTCTTGCATACGTGCGCCGCCAGAAGCCGAAAAACAAATAAGTGGCATATTATGCTCTAAGCATTGATCAACAGCGTCAACAAAACGTGCACCTACTACCGATGCCATTGAACCGCCCATAAATGAGAATTCAAATGCTACAGCAGCTACAGGAATACCTTTTAAATGTCCCTTCATTGCCACAAGCGCGTCTTTTTCACCACTTGATTTTTGCGCCGCTGTAATACGGTCAGAGTATTTTTTTGAGTCTCTAAATTTAAGCACATCTTTAGGTTCGTGCTGTGTACCAAGTTCTACACGGTCACCTTCATCTAAAAAATACTCAAGGCGCTTACGCCCACTAATACGCATATGATGATCGCACTTAGGACATACATTCAATGCTTTTTCTAATTCGGCTTTATACAAAATAGAATCACACGATGTACACTTAGCCCAAACACCTTCTGGAATTTCTTTACGACCTGATGCTTTTGTCGTTTTAGGTAAGATTTTTTCTAGCCAACTCATTTGCAACTCTCTTAATGCTGTTCTGTGTCGCGAGCTTGCATGCTTATCATGCAAACAAATTTTCTCAATTAAAACATGAATTACACTAACACGGTATCAAAAACTGGTCTTAGTAGTTGCCAGCGCTTAGATTAAACAGTTAAAAACCACCTAATTAAATACTAATATCTGGTAAAAACAAAGGTCCTAATGGCGTTTTAGGTATGTTAAATTGTTCAGGATAATCAACATCTACCAGGTATAAACCGGCAGCTTTAGCGGTTGCACTTGCCTTTGCTCGCTCTTTTAAATCTAGCAATTCTTTTAGCCAAACAGGTTGTTGTTTATGTAAGCCTATATCCATTAAACAACCCGTTATATTACGTACCATATGATGTAAAAAAGCATTGGCTTTAATATCTATAATAACGTAACTGCCTTGGCGCTGTACCGATAAATGCTGAATTGTTCTAATAGCAGTATTTGCTTGGCAGTGAATAGCGCGGAACGACGTAAAGTCGTATTTACCTATTAAATACTGACACGCTTCTTGCATTTTAGTTTCATCAAGCGTGTGATGAAAGTGCGTAACACCTTCGTTTAATACCGCACCACGAAGTGGGTTATTATAAATAACATAACGATAACGGCGTGCTGTAGCACTAAAACGAGCATGAAAATCATCAGCCACTGGCTGAGCAAAACGAATAGCAATATCTTTTGGCAACAATGTATTCATGCCTAAAGTAAATGCCACCATATCGCGTGGTGCATCTGTATCAAAGTGCACAACTTGCCCGGTACCATGCACACCGGCATCGGTACGCCCTGCGCATACAATTGCAACCGGATGATTACAAATACGCGATAACGCTGTTTCTACTTCTTGTTGTACGCTGTTTACGTGTGATTGTCGTTGCCAACCACTATAGCGTGCGCCGTTGTATTCAACTCCAAGTGCTACTCGCATAATTACTGCTTTACCTACTGTGCTAATGAACGGGGCATTTTATGCTATCTAGCGATGCAATAAAAGCAGCTGCGCTATAATCAAACCTATCCCGATTAAAAAAGCCCGTAATTAGTAAAATTACGGGCTTTAAATTTATGCTCTTTATTTTATTTAAGTTTAGCTTTTAAGCTAAGCGCTTCTTGTTGAACTTCTTCAGGGCCTTTATTAATAACGTCTTCGATAACCTTAAGCGCTGAGTCAAAATCATCTATTTCAATATAAGCGCGGGCTAAGTCTAATTTAGCAGAATAACCGCCACTTTCAGCATCAACATCTGTTGGGTTATCGCCGGCCAGTAATGAGTCAAAATCACCTAGCCCTACGTCCATATTCACATCATCGTAAGGTTCGTGCTCTGTATCTGCGTCGTCACTTTGCTCTAATAACGCATCAATATCTACAAACTCATCTTTGCTAGTTTGCTCAATAGTATTGCTGTTAACAGTTGGCTGTGGCACTAAAGCTGATTCATCAGTATCTATTTCATCACTGAGTAAGTTATTAAAATCAACGTCAAACTCACTACTGTCTGCAATATCCAGCTCATCGGCATCGGCTAATTCATTTAGTAATGCATCAAAGTCGGTCTGAGTTAAATCGGCCATAAACTCGTCATCAAGCTCATCATCCGATGCAACTTCACCGTTATGCGGTAACTCTGTTGGCATTAATGCCGCTTCACGGTCTACATTTGTTTGCTCATCAATTAACTTCTCATCTAACTCTTCATTTAATTGCTCAATTTGAATATCGTCTACTTCGTTAAGCAAATCATCACTAACGTCATCATTTAATTGCTGCTCAGACGAATTACTTGCATCAACCTCTGGTGGTGAGGTTATTGGTAATAATTCATCTTCATTTTGTTGTTCACTATCGAGCTCTGAAAAATCGTTTTCAATTAATAGTTCATCGTCAAAGTCATCATCTAAACTATCTAAATTACCACCTGCTAGTAGCGAGTTTGCAAGATCTTGTTCAGCTTGACTCGAGGCTATGTCTTTAGCATCACCATCCAAGTTATCGCCTTGCAGCTCTTGCGGGGTAAACGCTTGTTGTTCATCTGCCGCTAGTATTGCATCGTCATTCAGATCTAGCTCAGGGTATTCGTCTACATCAAGATCTTCATTTGGCGCTGTTACATCAGCCGCTGCTACATCAGGCACTGACTCATCTGCTAATAATTCAGATTCATCGTTTTCAATACCCAGAGGGTCGTCACCTAATTCAGCTTCTGTTACATCATTTAAATCATCAACCGACCACTGAGGGGTTTCTACATACTCTTCATCATCGGATGCTTGTTGTAGCTCATTTAAAAGCTCATCAACACTTTTTAAATTCTCGTCATTATATTCTTCAAGCGCATCTTCAGGATCGAGTAACGTCTGCGACGTATCTGAATAATCCTCTATCATTGAGTCGCCAAAATCGTCTTGATCTTCTACTGTAAGCTCTGGTTCTGACTCAAGTGCTGACCCGGTATTTTCACTTAATGAAGAGGCAACAGATTCAGCGTCTTCACTATTTAACTCTTGCTGAGCTTTTTCTAAATCCTCTACTGATTCAGCAAGTGCTGTATCTATTTGTGTATCATGCTCATCAAGGTCGTCGTCTAAGTTATCAATTAAGCTATCAATATCATCTAAGTCAAAGTCGTCGGTTTCTTCTACTAACTCAGCTGTATTGTTTTGCTCTTCAAGCGGTGTTTCAGGCTGCTCTTCATCGCCCTGAACGCTTGCTTCATCTATTAAGCTGTCGATGTCGTCAATGTTATCTAAGTCAACGTCATCGGTTTCTTCTACTAACTCAGCTGTATTATTTTGCTCTTCAAGCGCTGTTTCAGGCTGCTCTTCATCGCTTTGTTCGTTTGCTTCATCAATTAAGCTGTCGATGTCATCAATGTTATCTAAGTCAACGTCATCGGTTTCTTCTACTAACTCAGCTATATTATTTTGCTCTTCAAGCGGTGTTTCAGGCTGCTCTTCATCGCCATGCTCGCTTGCTTCATCAATTAAGTTGTCGATGTCGTCAATGTTATCTAAGTCAACGTCATCGGTTTCTTCTACTAACTCAGCTGTATTATTTTGCTCTTCAAGCGCTGTTTCAGGCTGCTCTTCATCGGTTTGTTCACTAACCTCGTCGATTGAGTTATCGATGTCGCCAATATCAACATCATCATTTTTTTCTACGAGTTCTGTAACGCTGCTTTGCTCTTCAGGCAGATCATCGCCCTGCTCACTTACTTCATCGATTAAGCTATCGATATCGTCAATATCAACATCATCATTTTTTTCTACGCGTTCTGTAGCACTGCTTTGTTCTTCAGGCAGATCATCGCCCTGAACGTTTGCTTCATCGATTAAGCTGTCGATATCGTCAATATCAAAGTCGTCGTTTTCTTCAACTAGCTCTGTAACGCTGCTTTGCTCTTCAAGCAGATCATCGCCCTGTTCACTTACTTCATCGATTAAGCTGTCGATATCATCTAAGTCAAAATCATCGTTTTCTTCAACTAGCTCTGTAGCGCTGCTTTGCTCTTCAGGCAGATCATCGCTCTGCTCGCTTACTTCATCGATTAAGCTATCGATGTCGTCAATATCAACATCATCGTTTTCTTCAACTAGCTCTGTAGCGCTGCTTTGTTCTTCAAGCAAATCATCGCCCTGAACGTTTGCTTCGTCGATTAAGCTGTCGATATCGTCTAAATCAAAGTCGTCGTTTTCCTCTACCAACTCTTCTGCATTGTTTGGTGTTGATGATTGCTCTGACTCTAATAAATCATCAATATCAAAATCGTCATCTTCACTTGCTAACTCTTCGCTAAAGGCAGATATTTCATCGTGGGAATCCCCACTTCCTGGTGCTACTTTGTCGCTATCACTCGATTCAATTTCTGGTAAACTATCGTCTTCATCAAATAAGCTATCTAAATCATCGGCACTTAAAATATCATCACTGCTTTGTGATGTGTTTAAGTCTAAATCAATAGTGTCCTCTAAGCTTTCATCTACAGGCTCATCAAAGCCTTGCTGCATAAAAATATCGAGCTCATCATCGTCTTGGCCATTTTCATCATCAAAAATAATGTCATCACTCAGTAAGCCTTCTAACTCATCTTGATCTAATAAATTGCTATCATCTAATGAGTCGTCAAACGCTACATCGTCATCTAACAGCGCGTCATCCGAAATTCCGTCATCTAATTGAACACTTAAATCATCCAATGGATCAGGAATAATAGGATCCTCGTGGCTAGCAGCACTTACAACATCATCGCTGTCATCACTGCTGTAAACGGGAGTTTGCGGTAAAAACTCATCATCATCTTGGTTATTTTGTTCGGTGTTATTTGCGCGTTTACGTAACAACATTACAACGGCAAAAATAATTAATAATGCAGGTATAGTCATTAACAAAATTAAAACCAGCGGATTAGATAGCAAGGCCCCTAAGTCAAATTCAGCATCTTGTTTGACGTCTTCGATTTTTTGTTGCGCTATTATTTCATTTTGTTTAACTATTAAGTCTTTAAGTTGCAGCTGTATTTCGCTGTCTTGGCCTAGTTGCTCGCGTAAGTTTTTTAGCTCTTGTGAAATACCTGTGAGTTGTTTTTTAAGCTTGTTATTCTCTACTAATATTTCTTCGACATTGTTTACCGAACTTTTAAATTGCTGTTGCAGCTCAACCAATCTATTACTTTGATCCGTTTTTATGTCATTGAGTTCTTTTTGTAATTCTTTTTTAGCTTCGTCTACGTCAACTTTACGCGCTTGCGTTACTTTGGTTTGAGCTGTATTAATTTCGCTTTGCGTTAGCGTGCCGTTTTTCTTTTTTTCCCATAACTTGTCGTCTTGTTCAGAGCGCTGTCTTGCTAGCTCAGAGCTAACACTTTTTATTTCAGCTAAGGTGGGTATGTTTAAGTAGGCACCACTTTGCATGTGGTTAAGGTTTTGTTCTAAAAATGAATTTGGATTTTTGTTATACAAGGCCTGCATAACTTGATAAATGCTTACAGAGTTATCAGGACGAACTTTAACAGCAATACGCCAGAGTGTATCGGTCGGTTTTATTGGCCCTATTGTTCGTCCTTGCGCACCATAGTCAACGCCTTTAGGCCCCTTTAGTTGGGTACTGTCTTGAGAGTAAACAGAAGTGACTATCAATGCAGACGCCAATATAATAAGTGAAGCTAAACCGCGCATGCTGATCCTTTAATGTTTAAATGTTAACGTAGCGCCACAAAATAGGCGCATAAACATTGATTATTCTTGCCGTTATCAACCAAATGGCTGACTCACATTTTTTATTACAATCTATTTTTATTGCAAGCTCTATTCCAGTTACAAACTATAAACCAGTTAGCCACTAATATCCATCGCAACACTTTGAAAATAAATACCTTAAATTTATAATTAAAAGTATTTAAATCTGTTATATCAACATCTTTATACGCTTTTAAATTATATGCGGCAATTAATTGACAGCCATATAAACAAAAAGCGGCAAACAAATAATGTTTACCGCTTTTTTTGCTTTAAAGCTATAAGTAATTACATGTAGTTAGCAATAAGCTCTTCTGCAATTTGTATGCTATTTGTTGCTGCACCTTTGCGGGTATTATCGCTTACAACCCACATATTTAAACCATGTGGATGTGAAATATCGGCGCGTAAACGACCAATATAAACTGTGTCATTACCGCTGGCATCAGATACCGCTGTTGGGTAATCGCCCGCATCATCAATAAGCTCAACACCTGGCGCGTCGTTTAATAACTGTTTTACGTGTTCAAGGTCATATGGCATACGTGTTTCTATATTGATTGACTCTGAATGACCAAAAAATACAGGTACTCTTACACACGTTGGGTTTACTGCAATGGTAGTATCGCCTAATATTTTATGCGTTTCGTTAACCATTTTCATTTCTTCACGGGTGTAGCCGTTATCTTCAAATACATCTATTTGTGGGATCACGTTAAACGCAATTTGCTTCGGAAATACATCGCTGTCAACTGGGCGGGCATTCATTAAGTTAGCGGTTTGCTTTGCTAACTCATCAACCGCTTTTTTACCTGCGCCCGACACTGCTTGATATGTTGATACATTAATACGGTCAATTCCGTAAGCATCGTATATTGGTTTTAGTGCCAACATCATCTGAATAGTTGAACAGTTAGGATTGGCAATTATGTTACGATTTCTAAAGTCAGCTAAGCTTGCTGCGTTAACTTCAGGTACGATTAGAGGGACTTCAAAATCATTTCTAAAAAATGATGTATTGTCGATTACTACACAACCAGCATCTGCAGCAATTGGCGCGTACTGCTCTGATACACTGCCACCAGCAGAGAAGAAACCTATGTGCGCTTGGCTAAAGTCAAAGCCTTCAACATCAAGTACTTCTATGGTCTCACCACAATACTTAATGTCTTCGCCTGCACTGCGGCTGCTAGCAAGTAAAAAAAGTTGATCCACTGGAAATTTGCGATCTGCTAATGTTTCAATGATTTGACGACCAACTAAACCTGTAGCACCAAGTACCACAACGTTATATTTTTGCGACATATTTATTCCTCTTTAAGCGATATTAAAACAACATCGCTAGTTAAATTAGTTTGCAACAGTAAACCCAAGCTGGGCTAAAGTGGCTAGTTGCGAGCTAACACCTTGTATTGTCAAAGTGCTAAATTCTCGTCTTTCAGGGTAGTTTTTACGTAAACTATCAAAACCGTTATTTGCTAAATCACGCAGTAAAATACCGTCATCACGGCGTACGTCGTAAATTAAATGCACCAAACGCGCAATATCAGCTTCATTAAAATTTTGTCCTAATGTAGCTTGAGTAATTGCAGGCACTGGTAAAAATTCGTCGAGCGACCTTGTTGCTTCTATCCCTTTGAGTTCACAAAACTTTTGATACAATATTTGTGTACCACGGGCTTTCCCTTCAAGGGTATGCCCTGCAATATGAACGCTTGCATAGCGCACATGCTCTAGTAGCTCAGTTAAAATAGTGGGTTCGTCTTCCCATACATCAAGTACTAAATCTAAATCGGCACCCGCTTGCATCACTTCTAGTAATGCTTGATTGTCAATCACATCACCACGGCTTGCATTAATTAGCGTAAGCCCGGGTTTGAGCGCTTTTAATCTGGCTTTATCCATCATATGTAGCGTTTTATGCTCGCCACTTTTTATAAGAGGAACATGAAAAGTCACAATATCTGACTGCGCAAGTAATTGATCAAGCGCTACGTGCTCGTTTAATAAGCCTTGCGCATGTTTTATTGGATCACATAAAAGTACAGTTAAATTCAGCGCTTGTAATTTTTGCGCCAAACAACTGCCAATACTGCCAACGCCAACTATACCTATTGTTTGATTATTAAGTGGGCGGGCGTTTTCTTGGCTTAAGGCATATAAACTGCTTATTACATACTCGGCTACCGCAATTGCGTTGCAGCCCGGCGCGCTACTAAAGGCAATGTTTTTATCATTTAATAATTGCGTATCAATATGATCAACACCAATTGTTGCGGTGCCAACAAAGCTTAATTTGTTTGCATGTGCTAAAAGTTCATTATTAACCAGAGTGACTGAGCGAGTAAGCAGCACATCTACGTCTATTAGTTGATCGGCTGTTAATTGTCGCCCATCAAAACGCTCAACTTCACCAATGTCTGCAAAGTACTGCTCAACTAAAGGCATATTCTGATCGGCAAGAATTTTCATACAGAGTCCGTTTGGCAATTAAGAGTCGCTATTGTAACGAACAACCTAGGCTTTGCACAAACTAAAAAGCCGAGCAATGCTCGGCTTTAGGGTATTTAGTAAGAAACTAATTAACCTTTATATTTACTCATAACTAAAGTGGCATTTGTACCACCAAAGCCAAAGCTATTCGACATTACAGTATTTAACTCAACATCACGACGTTCAGTCACAATATCAAGACCTGCAGCTTGCTCGTCTAGTTCATCAATATTAATTGATGGTGCAACAAAGCCATGCTCTAGCATTAATAGTGAAAAAATAGCCTCGTGAACACCCGCCGCACCGAGGGCGTGACCTGTCATTGCTTTAGTTGCGCTGATCATTGGTGAATTACCACCAAATACGTCTTGAATCGCGCCAAGCTCTTTAACATCGCCTACTGGAGTAGATGTGCCATGCGTATTTAAATAATCAATACTTTTTACGTCTTGCATAGCTTGGCGCATACAGCGTGCAGCACCTTCGCCAGAAGGAGCAACCATGTCGTAACCATCAGACGTTGCACCATAGCCAACAATCTCTGCGTAAATATGCGCACCACGTGCAAGAGCATGTTCAAGCTCTTCAACCACAACAATACCGCCACCACCAGATATAACAAAACCATCGCGGTTTGCATCATACGTACGTGATGCTTTTTCTGGTGTTTCGTTATACTTAGTAGAAAGTGCGCCCATAGCGTCAAATTCCATTGCTAAAGTCCAGTGCAGCTCTTCACCACCACCAGCAAAAACAACATCTTGCTTGCCAAGTTGAATTTGTTCTACTGCATTACCAATACAATGCGCTGATGTAGCACATGCCGAGCTAATAGAGTAATTAACACCTTTAATTTTAAACGGAGTTGCTAAACATGCCGACGTGGTGCTTGCCATAGTACGTGGCACCATATAAGGACCTACACGCTTTACGCCTTTTTCGCGTAAAATATCAGCCGCTTCTACTTGCCATTTAGATGAGCCACCACCAGAACCAACTATAATACCCGTGCGCTCGTTTGACACTTGCTCGTCAGATAAACCTGAGTCTGCAATCGCTTGCGTCATTGAAATATAAGAATAGGCAGCAGCATCACCCATAAAACGCATTGCTTTGCGGTCAACATGTTCTTTAACGTCAATATCAATTTTACCCGACACGTTGCTACGTAGCTTGTAATCGGCAAATTCTTGGTTAAACGCAATGCCACTACGGCCTGTTTTTAACGATTCTAATACTTCTTCTTTGTTGTTACCAATACTTGATACAACACCGATACCTGTAATTACGGCTCTTCTCATGGGTAATTCCCTTAGCTTAATACTTAATTGCGTTCTATTTTACGCGAATTTAATCATCTAAGTGGTCAGCTTTCTAGCGTACACTTGTACTCTGAACTGCTAGCTTATAAATAACGCCAGACTATTTCAAAGAAAACACGTAAAATAATTAAAAAATTTCATCTCTAAAATTAAATGGGTCATGATAAAAAACGCCAACATTCACTTTAACCACCAAGGCACACCTGTTGCCAATGACTTCGATGATATTTATTATTCTGACGATAATGGCTTAGCTGAATCTTATTATGTGTTTTATCAGCAAAACAATATAGATACACGGTTACAAAGCCATGACCAAGCACATTTTGTTATAGCCGAAACCGGTTTTGGCACCGGCCTTAACTTTTTAAATACATGCCAGCACTTTACTGACCACCTTGCACGCCAACAAGTTCAAAAGCAACTAGACTATGGTGTAAAACGGCTACACTTTATTGCCTTTGAAAAACACCCATTGAGTATAAGCGACTTAAGCAAAATATTAAAAGTATGGCCTGAACTTAATTTATTAAGTGAGCAACTTATCAGCCAGTATCCCATTAATTTAGCAGGCTGCCATCGGCTTGAATTTAATAATGGGACAATAGTGCTCGACCTATATTTTGGTGATGCACTGGAATCGATTAAAACAATGAGCTATCCGCGCTCCGGCATAGTAGACGCTTGGTTTTTAGATGGTTTTGCACCGAGTAAAAACCCTGACATGTGGCAGCAAAGCCTGTTTGATACCATGGTTAACATTTCAAAAATAGGAGCTACCCTTGCTACCTTTACCGCTGCTGGCTTTGTTCGCCGTGGGTTAACCGATGCAGGCTTTACCATGCAAAAAGTTAAAGGGTTCGCGCACAAACGTAGCATGCTAATTGGCACATTAAAACACACTAACGATACACAATCAGCGCCAAGTTATTTTAATCACGATGTTAGCCCGCTTACTAATGTGGCGGTAATTGGTGGTGGTATTGCCAGTAGCTGTATTTTATACAGCCTAGCTAAGCGAGGTATTAGCAGCCAATTATTTTGCCAAGATGCTGCACCCGCTATGGGGGCATCGCACAACGTGCAAGGAGCGGTATACCCTCATTTACAAGCAAAAAACTCTCCACACAGCGAGTTATTTGCGCATAGCTTTTTATATGCCAAACGGCTTTATAAACAATTACTCAATGATGGTTTTAGTTTTGATCATAGCTGGTGCGGCGTATTGCAGCATGCAGTAAAACAGCCACTCACTGATCGCCATGAAAATTTAGCCCAGCAGCAATTATGGCCACAAACATTAATGCGTAACGTAACCGCAGAGCAAGGAGATACTATAGCCGGCGTTACTACTGGTTATTCTGGCGTATATTTTGAACAAGGTGGCTGGGTAAATCCACCACAACTAGTTAATGCTATGCTGAGCGCCGCCCATTGTTTATCGCCTTATGAAAGTACTTTTAACTGCCATATAGAACAATTAGAAAAAACCAGCAACGGCTGGCTACTTTTTAGTAACGGCAAACAGTTTGGCCCCTTTAGCGATGTAATTATATGTGCAGGTGAGCACAGCGATGCATTTGCACAAACCAAAGTATTACCAATCGTTGGTGTACGCGGACAAGTATCGCATGTGCAATCAAGTGAGCAATCAACTAAACTAAAAACGGTGCTGTGCCATAAAGGCTATTTTACACCCGCTTATTTAGATCATCATTGCATGGGCGCAACGTTTGAAAAAAACACCAAAAGCCGACAAGTAACTGAGCAAGACAACCTTAGTAATCGCGAGCAATTACTCAACTTTTACGGCCACTGTAATTTTGCAACTAGCTTAGGCAATATAACCGCAGCAAAAGCCGCAGTGCGTTGTAGTTTTATTGATCACTTACCTATGGCAGGAGAGTGGGTAGAGCAAAGCGATTACCTAACTGCCTTTGCTAATTTACGTTTAGGTAAACGCTATCAGTACCAAGCCCTAAGTAAAAAACAACAAGGGCTACATATTTTCACCGGCTTTGGTGCACGTGCTTTATGCAGTGCGCCACTTTGCAGTGAACACTTAATTAGCAGTTTAAACAACGAGCCGCGCCCGCTCAGCGAGCGTGTAAGCCAAGCTATTCACCCTGCTCGTTTTATAGTGCGTGATTTAATTCGTAATAAAATTTAATCAGTTAGCTATACTTGAAAGGTATACCAACGAGTCACGATCTACTGTAAGCTGAAATAGCAAACAAATTTAGGAGTTAATGATGAGTAAAACCTTAATTATTGGCGCAAGCGGGCAAATTGGTAAAATGACTACCGAGTTATTACTCCAGCATGAGCATAATGTAATCGCTTTAGTGCGCAATAAAAATAAACTAAGTGATTTAAATAGCGTACATTTAACTATTATCGAACAAGATTTAGAAAGCGATTTTAGTGACGTAGTAAAAGACTGTGAGCAAGTTATATTTGTTGCTGGCTCAGGCGGCGGTACAGGTGCTGATAAAACCTTATTAATTGATCTGTGGGCTGCTACTAAGGCAATTAACTTTTCAAAAGAGCACGGGGTTAAACACTTTATTATGGTGAGCTCGTTAGGTGCTGACGATCCTGATGCAATTCAAAGTGATCTAAAACCTTACCTAGTAGCTAAACACATGGCAGACAGATACCTAATAAATAGCGGCCTTAGTTATACCATTGTACGACCGGGTGCATTAACCAACGAAGCTGCATCAATGCTTATCAGCACAACACGACCAAGCGATCGTTCAAATGCAAAAATAAGCAGAGAAAACGTTGCTCATGTTTTATTTAACATTGCGCAAAACCAATGTAATAGCAGTTGTATTTTTGAGCTTTTTGATGGCGACAGCCCTATTAAAGCTGCGGTAAAATAATCTGCTTATAGCAATATTTCACTTATGCCTTGCCAAGCCAATTGGCAAGCCATAAGTGTTAATATAACCTTAAAAATAGCTTTAAAACGTGCTGTAGGCATACGTTTAAGTAAATAAATACCTAACCAGGTGCCTAGCGCACCACTGGCAATCATACCTATCACCAATGGCAACCATTGCCAAAAGCTAAACCCAATAACAGTATAAACAAACGCCTTTAACACATGCTGTAGGGTCATAATGCTAGAAAACGTTGCAGTGAACTTTAATTTGTCATAATTATTAATATGCAAATAACTCGCTACTAGCGGTCCACTTGCGCCAACAAACATAGAAATAAATGCCGTTATTAAACCCGCAACTAAACGCCCCAGCTTTGAGTCGTTTTTAAATTTAGGCGTTTTACCCCACAATAAATAAACCACAAATACCGCAACCGCCAACTTCATACCATCTAACTGAATATCATTAACTACAGTGCTAGAGATGCCAGCGCCAACCAACCCACCAAGCGTAAAGTAAATAAACATACTTTTATCTATATGTTTAATGCTCAACACTAGTCTATTTGCATTCGATCCTAATTGTACTAAGCCATGCACTGGCACCACGACCGTCATTGGCATAATTGATGCCATAACAACTAATAACATCAGCCCGCCACCGGCACCAAACGCGGCAGATACAAACGATGTAAAGCCTGCAAGTACAATAAGTAACAGCGCTATACAGGGAGTAACAAACTCTGTAGCCAATAAATCCATATTTATGCTCTAGGGTGAATAACACCTTATATTGAGGCTTATTTTAGTGATTTTGTATAACCATTAGGTATAACACGCATAGTTTAAATTGCGTTCAAAAAATATAAGCATTGTGTAAAGCCACAGCACATTAAAGCTCAGCATTAAGTTAAAAATATGCCTCCAACAATTAATTATAGATTCTATTTTAAAGTTAATAACCCGCTATAAATGAGCCAAAACGCGTAACGAATAAAAGTGAACTGTCCCTTTATCTATTCAACTTTTAACAATTACACCCAACTTTGTTTGTTGTAAAAAAATACAACCACATTAAAACTAATAAATAAGGATTACTTTATGGCTGTGTTTGCTGCAAAATAGTATACAAACTTAAAATATGCATCTTGATCGGTAACCGGTATATGCTAAGCTCCTGCCCTCAAAATTAAACTTTGCCTGTTTTTAATTAATGATTTGCTAAGTTGCAAGGTACTGCTTTTGCTTATGGCGCTCTAAAGTTTTGAACTGCTAATCTGTTGATTACCTCTTCACGGTCAAACTTTGGTTCATGTGCAAACAAAAATATACCGTATTAAAAAGGTTAAATGCGCTTATGAATATTGAAATTTCTATTATAGAAACCTTGTTAGTTTCTTTGTTAATACTTTTTGCAGGCTATTATCTCAATAGCAAAATTGCTTTTCTTAAAGACAACAACATTCCTGAACCCGTTGTGGGTGGTATTGCCTTTTCTATTATTGCGGCCATTCTGCACGTTTACTTTGATATTAACTTTCAATTCGATATGACTTTTAAAACCCCATTAATGACCATGTTTTTTACCACTGTTGGTTTGGGTGCGAGTTTTAGCTTATTAATTAAAGGTGGCCCTAAAGTCGCGCTGTTTTTGGGCGTCGCAACAATTTATTTATTGGTGCAAAATGCCTTAGGTATATCTATTGCGGTAGCAACCGGTATGGAGCCTTTAATGGGGTTAATTGGCGGCTCTGTAACACTCTCTGGTGGCCATGGTAGTGGTGCTACGTACGCTGATTTGTTTATTAATGAATATGGTATGCAAAGCAGCGTATTTGAACTGGCAATGGCAGCCGCTACGCTTGGGCTTATTCTTGGTGGCTTAGTTGGCGGCCCAGTCAGCAGGCGCCTCATTAATAAATACAACTTAAAAGCAGACACTTCATACCATGAAGAGCGCGATGACACAGTTACCTTCGACCCAGATGATCACGACCTAGTAACACCGCGTAAAATGATGGAAACCTTGTTTGTTATATTATTATGTATGTACTTAGGCCGCATGGGCTACGACGCATTAAAAGCAATTGACGTTATTTTACCAGCATTTTTAATCCCATTATTATTTGGTGTTTTTATTACTAACCTTACTGAATTTTCTAAAATTTATAAGGTAAGCCGCGCCTGTATAGACTTATGGGGCACCATGGCGCTATCAATGTTTTTAGCCATGGCTTTAATGTCGTTAAAAATATGGGAGCTGCTGAGCTTAGCCGGCCCAATGATATTTATGATTTTAGTACAAGCCGTTATGCTAATGCTGTTTGCTTACTTTATTACCTTTAGAGTAATGGGTAAAAACTACAACGCCGCAATAATAGCGGGCGGTCATTGTGGTTTTGGTTTAGGCGCAACGCCTACCGCAGTTGCAAATATGGAATCTTTAGTATCTCGTTACGGCCCCTCACCACAGGCATTTTTAGTAGTACCTTTAGTCGGCGCATTCTTCATTGATATTACCAACGCACTCATTATACAGCTGTATTTAAGCTTTCCTTTTGTTAGCGGTTAATAGCCGCACTTAAGCTATTGTATTCACGTGAGCCAGCCCAAACGCTGGCTCACATTTAATAACTAACCCTGTCGTAACCTCCAATCGTTTTTAGCAAACCTAATATGGACAACTCGTTCACCATCACAATATTAATCTTGTAAAAGCCACCTTAAATTACAGCCATAAAAAAGCCATTATTGGTTGAACTGGAAGGCTCACGTCCGAAAAGCCTCGATTGTTACTTGCAACCAATAAAAACAATGAGTTACTTTAAAATCAAAACCTTAGTTTCTTGTAGTATCTTCTAAAGTCTTGTGTAATCTTTTGTATTTGGGCATTATGTGGACATAATAAAAAAGCATAACTACTGGCAGTAATGTTTTGCTCTCAA
The DNA here is from genome assembly GCF_002221505.1 of Pseudoalteromonas nigrifaciens. Lineage (NCBI taxonomy): Bacteria > Pseudomonadati > Pseudomonadota > Gammaproteobacteria > Alteromonadales > Pseudoalteromonadaceae > Pseudoalteromonas > Pseudoalteromonas nigrifaciens. Next base: position 2,514,263 of record NZ_CP011036.1, read on the forward strand.
ACTACTCTATGAGGCTTGAATTGAAAAAATCAACCCATTTAAACCTAACAGTCCTGCTCCGACCGCAATGTTTGCAGGGCGTATAAATGAAATTAACACTTTTGAGCATGGCTTACACCAAACTAGAAATGGTAGTCCAACTCACTTTTTAATTACAGGTGAGCGAGGCATTGGAAAGTCATCTCTTTTGATGCTCTATAAACCTCTTGCTGATGGAAGTATTGCTACTGAGTATGGCAATATGAATTTTGTAACCATCAATACTTCAATATCCCCTCGAACAAACTTAAATACTTTCATAAAAATTATTGATAAAGGTTTGAAGCGTGAATTGGGCAAAATAGAATCTGTGCGCTCTTTCTTAAATGAAACATGGAGCTTTGTTCAACGCATTAAAATTATGGATTCAGGAATTGAGAAAAATTCTGTAGCTGAAGAACCTGACCTAATAATTGATGATTTGGCATACTCTTTAGCTGAAACTTGTAATAGAATTACAAACCCAGAAAAGGGTGAACAAGCCAAAGACGGTATTGTATTTTTCATTGACGAAGCTGACGCAGCTTCACCAGAATTACATCTTGGTTACTTCATTAAAATAGTTACTGAGATGCTACAACAACATAACTGTACTAACGTCATGTTTGTGATAGCGGGTTTGCCTGAGGTAATTGGGAAGTTATCAGATTCTCATGAGTCTTCGCTACGTATTTTTCATCATTTAAAAGTAAAAGAACTACTTAAAGAAGACAGATATTATGTTATCGAACAAGGAATGAGTGAAGGTAATAGAGTGAATCAGGATTTAACTACCATATCTGATGAAGCTAAATCTAGAATATCCACTTTATCTGAAGGTTATCCCCACTTTATTCAACAATTTGCGTATTCAGCATTTGATATTAACGATGATGGTGAAATATCTGAACATGATGTACTAGCTGGAGCATTTAATGAAGGCGGAGCTTTAGATTCAATTGGGCGACGTTACTATGCATCTCAATATCATGAGCAAATAAAATCAGACGAATATAGAGATGTTCTCGCAATTATGGCTGAAAGTTTAAGTGCTTGGGTCAAAAAAAGTGAAATAAGACAAAAGTTTACCGGTAGTGATCAAACTTTAACTGACGCCTTAAAAGCTCTTACTAACCGAAAGATTATTCTAAAAAACCCATCAAAACTTGGGGAATACCGTCTTCAGCAGCGTGGTTTTGCTCTTTGGATAAAGATGTTTGGAAATAGAGACAAATAAAATGAGATTTATCCAATAGCTTTTAACGCTGTAAATACTTTTAGCAGTTAATCTTAGGTCCAAACCTAATAGCATCTTCTAAATGACTTGGTGCAAAGTGCGCGTAAACCATGGTTTGCTCAATCTTTGCATGGCCAAGTATTTGCTGTAGCACCAAGATATTACCTCCGTTCATCATAAAATGACTCGCAAAAGTATGCCTTAAAACATGGCTGCACTGACCCTTTGAAAATTAATAGCGGACAAGTATTTAAAACTCTTTCAATTTAAGAACTTATTTATTTTACGTGAATAAAAGCACTACTAAATTATTAGCGTATTAATTGTGTATAAATAACTTATTTAATCTGACAATTGCCGGTTTTTTAGCACCAATTCGCTTCATCAGCCCAGCTTCTTTTAAACCTTAACCCACCTTTAGATAGTGCTCAACGACGTTTCGCTAGCGACAACTAACTGTGCGTTTGTAATATGAGGATCGTTGCTAATAAGGTTGATTATTAATTTATCTACATCAGACAGTTTTAAACTCTCAGTTCCCCCTTCATTTTTTAAAAGCTTAGCTTCGGTTACTGCATCAAAAATCATCACTCAATGAAAAGCGCTACCTGCTTCGTGGGTACTTTGGCGAATAGCTTAATGGGTCTGTGATCTTAATTAACCTTTATCCATAAAAAAACCCGCAAGCTTGATTTCTCAAGCGTTGCGGGTTTTTTAGGGTTTTTAGACAAACGAATCTAAAAACCGATATTGGTGGAGCTGGGGGGATTTGAACCCCCGTCCGAAAAGCCTCGACCGTCGGTACTACATGCTTAGTATTGTCATTTAATTAACCTTTAAGTCCCGGACAAACACGGTAAATAAAGGCGAGGCCGCTTAGTTTTAACGCTTCAACCCCGGCCAGGGTTTCCATCGCGATCAGGTGTTAGGGTGACACTCCAAAATCTAGTCCACAAGAATACATAGAAGGAGCGCTAGCTGGCCTAAGCCGCTAGAGAGTAGTTATCGTCGTTTGCGATTACTTTAGGTTGCGGCTGTTTAACGAGGCAAACCGCACCTCGACATGCACCTTGGGCTTCTTGAATTCCGTCGAATCCTAATCAGCCCCTGAATTAGTAACTCATTCAGAGCGTACGGCTAGTATAACCGAGTAACATGCTGATACTCAAGGGCCTTCGACGCTTTATTTTATTTACTAAGCACTATTGTGCATTAAACAGGCAAAGCTATGCAAACAACCCGAGTAAGCAATAACATTTACTTAACACTCTCTCTGCTTTGTGCTCAAATACGAGATTAAAATTTATTTAATAACAAATTTTGATCTTTATATAAAAAATAAAATAATAACAGGCATATTACGTAGGGAATTTATAAATGTCGGTTTTCTCATTTAATCAACAAACAGGGTACTTGTCTTTATTAAAGCATCCTATAGACAGTGGTTTTATAGCAACAACAACACAGTTAATAACATTGATAGAGCAATCTCAGTATTGTGACTTTGAGATTATAGCTGTCAATATTAGTAAGCTATTTGCGCAAAGTAAAAATTATCAAAGCGAATCGTTAATTGTTGCACACGCAATTAATGCCGCTATTACTATTAATATTGATGACAAAAATATGGTAGCCGAAGCAACGATTAAAACGGCAAAAGGTGGTGTATTGCTATCAATGCAAGACGCACAAAAAGCACTTTTTGATGCTGGTATTAGTAAGGGCATAAGCCCACAAGCCTTAGATAACTTTTTAGGACAGCAATTTGAGCACCCAGCAGGAAGCGAATATTCTGCAATTATTGCGCATGGCCGTAACCCTAAAAAAGGCCTTGACGCCAAATTTGTACGTTTGTGTTCAACCGCACAAGATCGCGTACTTAGCCCGCAAGCTAAGGAAGGCGGTAAAGTTGATATGAAAAATTTAGGGGCAATTATTACGGTAAAACCAGGCACGCCACTTATGCAGCGAGTTGCGGCTACTTTAGGTGAAGATGGTTATACTGTATTTGGCGATATTATTTTAGCAAAGCCCGGAAAAGAGCATCAATTGCAGCCCTTTGAGGGAACCAAAATAGATCCTAATAACCCAAATATATTAATAGCTGATTGCAAAGGCGTACCAGTTGCCCTCCCCCGTGGAATGCGTGTGGATGACGTGTTATGTTTTGATAACGTAGATGTAAGCACCGGCCATATTAACTTTACCGGTAGCGTAATTATTAGTGGTGATATTAAAGATGGTATGCATGTTAAAGCGAATGGCGACATTACTGTTTTAGGCTTTGTAGAATCAGGAACAATACACAGTAAAGGTGCAGTAACCATTATGCTAGGTGCCATTGGCCGAAAGCGCGAAGTTGATGAAGCATTTAGTTGCCACATAATTGCTCAGCGGACTATTTGCGTTGGATATGCGCAGTATTGCCACATAGAAACAGCGCAAGATCTCTTTATTGAACGCCAGGCTTTACATTGTGATTTACGCGCTAAGCGATTAATTAGAGTAGGAAAAGCGAACAATCCGCGCGGTAAAATAATTGGCGGTAATATATTAGATGCACTGCGTCTTGAAACTGGTGAGCTGGGTGCGCCCGCAGGAACTAAAACCAAGGTGTTTTTAGCACAACATTGGTTTGAACTGAGAGAAAAGCAAACTGAAATTTTTGACTTTGAAAAGCTGCTTGCTGATAAATCTGCTGTGCTAAAAAATGCGCGAATTAAGGCCAACAAAATCCCAGCGCCGGCACAACGTCAACTATATTTAGATAAAATAAAACTTAACGAGCAGCATATACAAACACGTACTGCCCAGTTACAACGTCAAAAACAGCTTATTAAGCATAAAATAATGCAACTATTGGCCACCAGCCACTTAAAAGTTAACGATTTAATGCATCCGGGTGTGGAGCTTAAAATAGCAAAAGACACTAAGCAGTTTTCGCGTATTTATCCGCCCCATTTAGTCAAGCTAAGCGAAGGTAAAATTACTCAGACGTTTTAGCATCATCGCTGTCAATATCATCTACTTGTAACTCAGTATCGGTGTTTTCTAATGGCGCTAGTGGCCAACCGCCTAGTTGTTGCCAGCGATTCACTATTAAACAATAAAGCTCAGCGGTACGCTCTGTATCGTAAAGTGCTGAGTGTGCTTGGCTATTATCAAATTCAATACCCGCTGCTCTACATGCTTTGGCAAGTACAGTTTGCCCTAAAGCAAGCCCTGCTAACGATGTAGTATCAAAACTTACAAATGGATGGAACGGCGTGCGCTTTATATTATTGCGCTCTATTGCTGCATTTAAAAAACCATGATCGAATGCTGCATTATGCGCAACCACAACTGAACGTTGGCAGCCGGCTGCTTTTTGCGCTTTGCGCACAACTTTGCAAATTTCTTTAATTGCATGCTCTTCAGGCACGGCACCGCGCAGTGCTGAAAATGGATCAATACCATTGAACTCAATGGCCGCTTGTTCAATGTTAGCGTCTGCAAACGGTTCTACATGAAAGTGCACCGTGTGATCTATGCTAAGCAATCCTTCATCATCCATTTTTAAAACAGATACTGCAATTTCTAATAAAGCGTCGGTATCTTTATTAAACCCGCCAGTTTCAACATCAATTACCACTGGAAAAAAGCCGCGAAAGCGTTTTGCGAAAAGTGTTTGCTCAGTATTTGCCATAGTCTTCTTGGTTTGTAGGTGTAAGCCATCTATTATGTCAAAATTGGGGGCCTTTCGGCTAGGGGATTTATTGATTAATTATAGCTAAAACTATAGGCATGTAATTTGCTTTACAGTTAGAGCTTACTCAGTATTGTTTACTATTAAGTGCTATTACACGGTATTTTGCCAAATTATTGGCAATACTGATTTACTGGAGAATTCCCGATGAAGTTTAAGTTGTTATTTATTAGCCTTGGTATTACCAGCGCACTTTGCAGTTATAGCAGCTATGGTGCTATGCGCCAATACATTGCCGATCAAGACAACTCTAATTGGCAAGTAGTTAAAACCTCTCGTTTACAATGCCAGTTAAATCATGAAGTTCCATATTATGGCGAAGCCATATTTAATGTTAATGCAAGTAAAAACAAAGACCTTACTTTTAATTTAGATATGGTTGTGCGCCCTGATAATTACGCTATTGCGGGCTTAAAAGCAGTGCCACCAGCATGGCGAGCCGGTACGCCAGTTCGCGATATAGCTGACATGAAGTTACTTAAAAAGTTTGACGGCGAACTGGGTAATAAAACCGCATGGGAAATGCTCACCGAACTTGAAAAAGGTAATCAGCCTACTTTTTATTATCAAGACTGGCAAAATAGTGCCGATAAAATTGCCGTAGGCATGTCGGGGGTTAATTTTAAACAAGCCTATTGGGCCTTTTTACAATGCCGCGATGAATTACTGCCATATAGCTTTGAAGATATTTCGTTTACGGTAATGAACTATCAGTCTAACAGCAGTAAATTAACTAAATCTTCGCAGCAACGTTTAGATAAAATTGCTGAATACTTAAAAAATGATCCAAGTATTGAGTCAATTAATATAGCGTCTTATACCGATAGCTATGGCGGTCGATGGAATAACCTAGACCTTTCTAAAACACGCGCTAAAGCAATTAAAGATTATATGATTAGTTTAGGTGTTGATGAAACTAAAGTGCATACCGATGGGTTAGGTGAAAAACGTTTTGTAGACACTAACGATACTATTTTAGGGCGTAACAAAAACCGTAGATTAGTAATTCAAATAGCGAAAATATGATGCTTTAACATCATATTTTTTGCTTATTTCGATTAACTATTTGCTCGCCAAACTGAAACACACCTAAGCTTAGTAAAATAATAACCGCACCACTAATAAGCTCCTTGCTAAGCGGTTCATTATTAAGCCATGCGCCAAGCCCTAATGCAAAACTTGGGGTAATAAGCGTGGTAAGTGCAACAGTACTGGCATTTAAGTTTTGTAATACATGAAAATACGCCAGCGCTCCTAACAATGAGCCAAATACTCCTAAATAACCAATAGCCCATATTGATTTAGCACTCCAATTTTGTATATTTAATTCACCGTCTAGCAGCAACCAAGCAATAAAAAATAAAGGTGTTACAAACACCAGAGCACCAAATGTAGTTGCCATAGGATGAATAGCAATTTTAACCCGCTTGATCATCACTCCACTTAAACTAAAAAAACACACCGCTATAAACACATATAACAAACCAAGCCCCTGAGTTTGCGAGTGCTTAATTTGGTTATAGCTGACAAAATATAATCCGATTAGGGCACATGTCAGTGCGATTAGCTTAATTGCACTAAACTTAGGCTCGTTAAGGAGTTGCTGGGCAAGTAAGCCCGATAAAATAGGCGCTAAGCCAAACATTAATGAAATAATGCCTGAGGGCACTGTTTTAGCCGCCATATAACTAAGTAACATGCCACCAAAAATACCTATGCTAGAGTAAAAATAAAGTAAGCAGGCATTTTTATTCCACGGCACCCTAATACGCGTAATAGCTATAATTACAGCACCTAAAGTAAGCCCTACCAACATACGTAATAAAACCGCTAATGTTGGCGATACTGCATCGCTGCTCCACACTATACCTAATGGTGTGGTTGACCATATAAGAACCATTATAAAGTACGATACTTTAATTGGCACATGCCGCTCCTTAGCCATTAACAATAAAACTCAAAAAACTTCAAATAAACTATACGCTTAAAGCACATTTTTAATAGTTAATATTAATAAAAGATGCATTTAAATTACAGTTGTAAATAGATAATTACACTTTATTTTATTTCTTTTATAACAAAACTATTTAAGTTTTGGTTAACTAGTTATATCTTGCGTACCTCTCAAGATTGATCAGGATCATTAAGTGCTTAAAAATAAAACAATAGGTAGCATGTTAATTGTTGCAGGTACTACCATAGGTGCAGGTATGCTGGCCTTACCAATTGCATCAGCCGGACTAGGGTTTAGTACTGCGCTGACATTAATTGTCGGTTGTTGGTTATTAATGACCTACACTGCACTGCTAATGCTTGAGCTCCATCAATATGCTCCTCGCGATGCGACGCTAAATACCTTAGCTAAACTTTGGCTTGGCAAACGTGGACAATATGTAGCTAACTTTTCGGTGATATTTTTATTTTACGCTTTGTGTGCAGCTTATATTGCTGGTGGTGGCGCACAACTTCAAGATCGCATAAACACGGGGTTTAACGTGAGTATTGCACCGCAACTGGCCTCTGTTTTACTGGCGGTTTTAATTGCTGGTGTCGTAACTCTGGGTACCAGTAAGGTCGATAAATTTAATAGAGTGCTGTTTTCAATAAAAATTGTGGTACTTGCCAGCCTGTTTTATATGTTAACGCCTTATGTACATGGCCAACATTTACTTGAAATGCCAGTAGAGCAAGGCTTAATACTCTCGGCTATTCCGGTGGTATTTACCTCATTTGGCTTTCATGGCTCTATTCCTTCAATTGTTAAATACGTAGGATTAGACATAAAAACACTGCGTAAAGTAATGATAGCGGGTGCAACGCTACCGTTAAGTATTTATATTTTTTGGCAAATATTAAGCCAGGGTATTATGAATCAAAATGATTTGCTCAATAGCCAAGGTTTAAGTGGCTTTGTACAAAGCATGGCGAGCATTGCGCACAACCCAAACGTTGCCACTGCCGTCAAGTTATTTGCTGATCTTGCATTGGCCACTTCATTTTTGGGTGTAAGTTTAGGCTTGTTTGACTTTTTTGCCGACACTTTCAAAAAAGCAGATACAAAAGCGGATCGAATTAAAACGGCATTAATTACCTTTATACCTCCTCTTGGTTTTGCCATATTTTATCCGCAAGGGTTTATTATGGCGCTTGGCTACGCAGCGATTGCCTTGGTTATTTTGGCCGTTTTTTTACCTGTAGCTATGGTTTATAAGCAACGTAAAAGTACACAGAACACAGGTTATAAAGTACGCAGCGGTAATATTGGCTTAGCCATTGCGGCATTATGCGGTTTAACTATTATTAGTGCCCAAGGCCTACAAATGGCCGGATTAATACCCGCAATAGGCTAATTCTAATAACTCCCGAGCTCAATGCTCGGGGCTCAATAAACCGTAGTTACACCCAAGTATTGAGCCAATTTAAACAGCTTAGGGCAATCACTTTTATCCATTAATTTAAAATTTAATCGTTTTGTTACGGGTATGTTCATTTTCGTTACTTATAATGGTGTTAAATATTATTTTATATCGATGGAAAAATTACACATGAATAAATTAGCAGGTTTAGCATTATTAGGTACTTTACTTACATTAACCGCGTGTGAAGATGCCAAAGAGATCAAAGAAGACGCCAAAGACACCGGTGCTCAAGTACAGCAAGAGCTAGATAAAGCGTGGACTAAAGTAAAAGAAACCACTCACGAAATTAAACATGACGAGTCGCTAAATCAGTTATTACAGCAAAGTAAAGCAATGGGTTTAGATATGTACGATGACGGCAAAGAAGTTGCTGTTGATGCGTGGATAAAAAGTAAAGAAACGGCAGGCGACCTAACCGAAAAAACCAAACAAAAAGCACGTGAAATTGCCGAAGAAATTGAGCAAGCACGTAAAGATCTTAACAAAGATTAATTTTGCCCTACTAATATTAAAAAAGGTAAGCCGCGGCTTACCTTTTTTGTTTAAATGCGTTAGCTAAATTAGTTTACAGCTCGAAGTCTTTTTTGAACTTTAAACCAAATTCACTGCGGTCATTACTGCGCATAACGCCAACAAAACCAGTTTGTTGTAGGCGTCCTACATCGTACACTTCGTTTAATACGTTTTCACCATATAGCGTTACTTCCATATCGCCGTACGGGTTAGTGTAAGAAATATTAAAGCCAACTAACTCACGAGAATCAATTGTTTCGCTATAGTTAAATACTGACTGACCTTGCATTTCACTGCGGTACGAGTAGTTTGCATTAAAAGCCAGAGTGCCACCGTTATTTAAATCCATAAAATATGAAGGCGCAATCATCACAGTCCAGCGTGGTGTTAATGCAGGCGAATCGCCTTTACCAATTCCTTGTACGCCTGCTGCTACTTCACTAATTTCTGAATCTAAGTAACCCACTGCACTGCGAATAGTAAAGTCGTCAGTAATGGCTACTGTTGTTTCAAGCTCAATACCTTGCGCTTTTGATTGACCAGCATTTTCAACGATAGTTACAAAACCACCGCCCGAAGTAGGGTCTGAAAATGGCAGCGCTAAATCTGTGTAGTCAGTTACAAATACAGCCAACATCATAGATACATTTTCGTGTACTTGGCCTTTTAAGCCAATTTCGTAGTTAATTGCTTTTGTTTCATCAAATGATGAGAACTGATCAGGCCCGCCAAATGGACGCGGTGGAAAGCCACCTGTTTGGTAACCTTTTTGAACTTGACCATACACATTCATATTATTACTAAGCTGGTACGAAGCATTTATATCCCATGTCACAGCATCAAAGTCTGCAGATACATATTTACGTTCGGCAAAAGATGGAAAAATCGCATTCGCTTCTTTTTTATCTTTTGAGTAGCGCAGGCCACCACCAATGCTTAAATCGTCGGTTAAATCGTAGCCGGCATTAAAGTAAGCAGCATAAGAGTTGGTTTCTTGATTTATTTCGAAGAAACCAAAACTGTCTGGCGTATTGTATGGGCTAAATACAAAGTCTTCTGAACGGGTAAAGCCATCTTCATTAAAGAAGTACAAGCCAGATACAAAGTCCATGTTGTCAAACGTTGCGTTTAACTGAACTTCAAATGAGTATTGATCAGCACCACCTTGCTCTGGAAACTCAGATAAATTAAGCGCTGATGCATCATCATCTAAACCACCTTCATACTCAGAGGTGCGGTAGCTTGAGATAAACTTACTTGTATAAGTGTCGTTAATTGCCCAGTCAGCAGCAAATGAAGTACCCCAACCTGAGTAAGAAGTTGATTCAATACCCGCAACGGTTGTGCCTAAATCATCTGGATTTGCCGGAATTAACTCTGGTGTTAATAATGGGAAGTCGCCATTGTTCTGATCATTTGGATCAAGTGGTGCGGTAAGCTCAATTGTATAAGGCGATTGGCCCGATTCGTTATCAACGCCATCTAAAGAAAAAGTAAATGCAAGGTCGCTAGTTGCTTGGTATTTAAATGCAACACGGCCACTAAACTCTTGCTCTTCACCAATTTCCTTTTCTGGGTTAGCTAAATTAACTGCAGTACCCACCCCATCACGCTGCTTGTAAGACGCACTTGCCGACATACTCAAATCATCAGTTAATGCGTTATTAAAGTAAATATCGCCTGCTACACGACCTCGACTACCCACTTTTGCAGTCGTTGTTAAAATGCCTTCATCACCTGGTTGCTTGGTTATTACATTAACCGCGCCACCTAAAGTATTACGGCCATATAAAGTACCTTGAGGGCCACGTAATACTTCTACACGCTCAACATTCGGTAGCGATAAATTTGACCCCATTTGACGGCCTAAATACACACCATCTAAGTAAACCCCAACACCAGGATCGGTAGTAATAACATGATCTTGAAGGCCTATACCGCGAATAAACACAGATGCATGTGCAGAGTTACCCACGCCATAACGAGTAATATTTAAATTAGGTACATACTTACCAATATCTTCTAAATTACTCATATTGGCTTTATCAATGAGGTTTGCACCTATTGATGTAATTGCGGTTGGAGACTCAAATAAGCTTTCTGTACGTTTACGAGCGGTTACTTCTATTTTTTCAAACGCGTCTTGCTTTGCTGTTGTTTTGGTTTCTTCTGCATTTACTGAGGTAGTGAGTGCAGCAATAATTGCTAAGCTTAACGGTGAGAGGTTGCGTAATTTCAAAAATAATCTCCAAAGGGTATAGGTTTTGTTATGCGTTATATTTTTATAAAATATAAATTGTAGGCATAAAAAAAGATGCGTTGTAGCATCTTTCCTCTGGATGTAAATTATATGATATGTATCATTTTCTAATATTTTATTAATAAAAACCCTGCCGCGCCACAACTCCTCGCTAAAAGTTATTCAGTAAAACGCCATTCACCTTAAATTATTAAAATGAAGAGGTAAATAAACCCACAGAGCCTATTGCGTATACTACAATTAAACAAGCGATTTAAGTTAAATAACAAACGATTTGTACATTATTTCACCATTGATATTAACTGAACTTAGGAATATAGTATTAATACTTAAGTATATGGAATAAATTTATGGCAATTGAAAATATAACGAATAAACAGATAAAGTGTTTAAATACTTCCGGGTATACTTCTTTATTTTGTGTGGCGACACAATACAATATACTGCTGGTAAATTATCAAGCACTTAACGTTATCACTAACTATGAACTAATTAATCAGTTTATGTTAAAAAATGAGCACCAAGGGCTTGTTATTTTTGACGTGCCTAAAGACAGTGATGTTATTCCATTAAAAGAATGGCCTAACTTAAAGGGCTTATTTTATGCTAATACAGACGAAGCTCTTTTTCACCAAGGGTTAGAAGCGATTAATAAGGGAGAACTTTGGTTTCCTCGCGCAGTTACTGATTGTTGGATGAGGCAAATGCTGGCTAGCGAGCAACAAACAACACTGCAGTCGAATAACCTTACCTGTAAAGAAATTAAAGTTTTAAACTTACTGTTTTCAGGAATGCACTCCAGTGCTATTGCCGATAGCCTGTTTATCAGCGAAGCAACTGTGCGAGTTCATTTACATAAAGTGTATCAAAAAATTGCCGTTAAAAATAAGCAGCAAGCGCTTGCATGGTGTCAAAAAAACTTAAACAAAGTTAATAGTTAAGTGGGCTAATTTGAAACCTTATAGTATCTGTATACTCACCAGCGGCTTGCTCTTTAAAGTCAGCTAACTGTATTTTAAGTGGCAATAAAAACACAGTTTGCCCAGCGTATGAAAACGTTTTATTTGTATCTTGACTCAATCCTAACCAATTACCCGCCAAATCTAAATTATAATCTATCGCATATTGTTGCTGATACATACTGTGCACTAACTTACCTTTATTATCAGAGCTAACACGCAGCCGAACATCTGAATTAGTCACTACTTGCAGGCTAGGTAACATAGCGTATTCTTGCAGAGGTATTAACTCTCCTAAGTTAATGGTATTTGCAAAAGTATTATAACCAAGCACCGACAGGCTGGTTCTTGGGGCAATATCTGTTTCAATGTCAAGTTGACGCTCATCGAGCAGCTGATTATTTTGATCATAAAGTTTTATTTGCAATCTATCTGTGTATAACCCTGCCTTTACCGGTGTACCCGATGGGATCAAAAGTTCAACTTCAGCCGCTGACTCTACTAGTTGTAAACGACTAATTGATGAGCTGACTAATTGCTGAGTATCGCTGCGAAATTGATAAGCAATACTTTGAAAAGCGCCTTTTAGCTGCGCTTGGTTTTCACTGGTTAGTATAATATGTAGCTGGCACTGTTCGTCATTTATTACATTAATGCGCAGCTGCTTTTTTGCATCTACTTTTTGTAATGCATGGTACTGATCAAAGTCATCAAATAAGTGGTCAATATTATTTAACCTTGCATCACACTGTGCGTAGCTAATATAAGGTAAAAGTAATAAAGCTAAGCCGCTAATAAAGGTAACCGTTTGTTTAGTGTACATAAATCTTTCCTTTTCTTTGTAGTTGCTCACCTTCTTTTACATCTAAAATAAATTGCGATTTTTCGCTATTATTTAATGTCACTTCATAGCTACAAGGGGTAAGCCCAGTTAATGCAAAACGACCCGATTTATTTGTAAAAAACTTATGTTCTTTTTCAGTATTATCTGAACATACAGCAACACCCACTTGTAATGCTAACGGCTGTTGTTGTTGATCTAGTAAAGTGGCGATAACCGATATATTTGCAGCAGTACCAATCATTACACTATACCCACTGCGATAAGAGGGGAAAAACACCACTAAACCCGCCCCAATATCATACCCAGGCTCCAAATCTTCTACATCTACTGAAATAGCCGAATTATCGTATGAGCTAATATCATGTAATAAAATAGTATCAAAATCTGCATTGTTTGCTCTGTATTGATCTTTGTATTGGCCCAAGGTTATTTTTTTATCTTTTAGGCTCGAGTGGGGTTTAATTAAAGCAAAGCTGTCGTATATAGGCTTACCTATTGCCCAATCATCTTCTGCAAATGCTACGCTGGATGCAAAACTAACCCGACTTTGATGATAAGCTGAACTTGCATTTAATTGCTCATAAAAGCTAGCATGGTCTAAACTAGCTAAGAACCGGTTGCCATTATATTGTGTGTTTAAGTCAAATAATGCTTCATTTTGGTCATTATGTTCAATTCCCGTTCTTAAACTAAAGGCACCTACATAACGTTGATTAGCATCTTGGGTATACTCTAAACGTGTTTTGTTTCTACGTGATTGGTGAGATAACTTTAAACGTCGATCATTACTAAACTTATAGGTTAAAGAGAGCCTAATTCCCCACTCTGCATTATCTGCTATTTCATCCCATTGAGCGCCTAGGCTATAACGCCAACGGTTGTTACTTAAATCACCAGATAAACTTAACCCTACTGATTTATCAAACTGAGCTTCATTATGTGCTCTTGATAGGTTGGCAAAAAAAGAAGTACGTAAAGTAGGGCTATTAAAAAAGCTATAGTTTGCCTGAATAAAGTGTTCTCGTAGTCGAGCACTACCTTGTAGATCAGGTCGATAGCCTACAGCACGGAAGTTTTCAGTAGAGTACTCATAACCAAAACTAATATCTTGTGGTAATTCACTTCTGTCTGTAAAGCTACTATATACCAATCGGTAAGCGTGTCCTGTTTCGTCGCCAAAACTCACTGCATTTTCAAATGCAAATTGGCCAATATTGGCAGCATAAATACTTTTAAAGCCTGCTTGTTGTATAAATTCATCTGCCTGCGCTGTAAAGCCAATAGTCCAACTAGGCGATACCCCATAATCAAGATAGGTACTTATCAATGGGCTGTCATTATCGTAATTTAGCTGATCGGTTAATGTCGATGGCACTCCAATATGAATCTCATATTCTAGCTGTCCCTCTGCAAATAAATCTAAGCCCGTGGTTACATCAAAATTAACGTATCGTACTACCCCTGCAATATCAGTGATCCGCAAACTTATATTATTACTTCCCTCATTCAACGGTATATCATCTAATGAATATATGCCTGCAGTTAAATTTAATCGCTTTACAATCCTATCGTCAACCAATACTTCTACAGAAGATGGGCTTTCTAAAGTAAAGCTTCTAGAGGCACTGGGTCTTATTGGCCTATCGGATACTAGCGAGAAGTCATGAGCAAGTGAAATCCCCAAAATACGTGATGTAGATTGAAAGTAACTTCCTGAGCTGTAGTTATCGCCTATTGATACACGCATGCCTTTTAACGGTAAGTCATGCACTAAGCGTGTGCCTAAACGTTTAACATTTGATGATGTTGCCTCAACATCTGATAAGTACTCAAGTTCATTTTCTACTACCCAGCCCCCCCAATTCATCACCATTTCAGCACGAAAGGCTAGCTGTTTGTCTGTCGTATCTGTATTGTTATTTTGTTGATATAAGTAGCTAGAATACAGGTTAACAAAGCCACTTAAATTAGCCACTTCTGAAGCTTTTAGTCGCCTAGAGTCTGATTTTAAACTTAATGTTTGCGGGCGGGTTAAATTAAGAGGGGCATTTATTTTTAAACTAAAATCGCTTAGGTCAAAGTTAACCACAAAGCCAAACTTTTCTAATGCTTGCTTGCTAAGCAAACCATCAACAACCTTAGCTTTTAATATGGCAAGGCCTTCAGGGTATAACACTTCCTTTAATACTGTTTCAACTTCGTTCCACTTAAGTAATAAATTATCACCTGGCTCCACAGCAAGTGTTACTCTGCCAATATCTGTTTTATTAAGCTCAGCCTCAACACTTAGCTCAATGGTTCGGTTAGATGGATTTATTTTTGCTAGGCTTACTTGAGTGAATACAATTAATAATAAACAAATAAATATACGCATATTTATTACCTCATCAATTCTAAGCGTAAGCTTTTAAAACTATCCTCTTTTATCGATTTTGGTTTAGGTATTTTTATATAGTGGCTACTATTAGGTGCAAAAAACACGTCATACCCTTGTGCCTTTAATTGCTGCTTTAAAATGCGCTCTATTAATACTCCAGAACTTTCATCAGTTAACTTGATCTCATAATCACTTAATCGACTCGCACCTGGGCCTTTATTTATTATATTTACCATAATGTCTGTTCCCTCAATATGAGACTCTCCAACGGCTAAATCTGCTGTTAACTGTGGTTGATCTACATGCACAATTAAGTTCACATTAAGCAGCATGGTTAATTGCGATGCTTTGTCTGCTAAGTGAGCGTTTAATGGTTGCTCAATCAAGCTAACTTGGTAACTTTTATCTGTGGTTGGCAGTACTTTATCTAGCCATCTAAATTGAATACGCTGACTTTGCCCCGCTTGTAAAAATAATGACGGCGGAAACACCCACAATGGCGAATCTTCTAACGGCACTAGTTGTGGTTCATCTTGTGTAAATTGAATTTCGTATACCTGTATATCAAAGGCAATATCACGTGGTAACTGGTTATGTATTAAACTAGATGCACCATTTGACACGCCATTTGGTGAAAAAGTAACTACCATGGGCGTTACTTCTAAAGCGTAGGCGGGCAAAGCTAACATTACAAATAATAATAAGTAATAATTCAGCAGCCTACACATTAAAACAGCACCTCTAACTCACTTTGCTCTGCATTAAATTGCGCTGGTATTTTTATTGTTACTTCTCGACTTGAGTTAGGTAAAAGCAGCTTTCCACTTAACGCTTTACTTAAGCTTTCTCCTTCAAGCACAAATTCTTCATTATTACCCTTAATTACCCACTGTGCTTGCGATAAGCGAATATATTTATTGCCGGTATTTTCTAATAATACTTTCCACTCACCAGTTGCTGCTTGTGCTTTACTTTTAATCATTAACTTGGCTTCTGCTCCTTGCGGAACCACATTAAGTAACGTTCTAAAGCTCAAGCTCATACCAACACCTGATGTATTATCATCTTGTAAATTAACTTTTACTTGATCAATCATTAAACGATAAGCTTTTGAAGCGGAAAGTACAGGCTCACCAATATACCTAACAATAACTGACTGGCTTTTTCCTGCAGGAATAATAGTTGTCATAGGTATAATTAAAAAGTCATCTTCATTTTCACGTAACGACTCATCTCCTTGATCCGTTATTAATAAATCATATGCTGTAATTTCAATAGTTAAAGGATTTACTGATGTATTTGCTATGCGTATTGTTTGTTGCGATTGGCTCCCCATAGGTTGTACCTCTGCAACCATAGGTTGTACTTGAAAAGACAATGCCGAGTAAGAAGCTGTAAATAAAATAAAAATTATAAATAAACGCATAAAATTCCCTCTAAATAATAAAAAGGCAGTTAAAAACTGCCTTTTAAAGTGACGAATTAATTAGCTGTTATACCTAATGTAAGCGTATCTGCATACGTCCCTGACCATGTAGGTGTTTGTGTAACTGTAACTAAAATTGTCCCCGCTAGACCACCTGCAGCAAGTGCAGCTGTGCCTGCTTGGCTTTGAGATGCTGACTGATCATTAGCACCATCATCTGCAGTTAAAGTAAACGCAAATGGGCCTGCACTTAATGCTGCAGTATAACCAACGCCCATATCTTCATTATCTGAATTTTGTAAATGCCCTTCAGAAGTTGTTAGCGATATTGTTGCGCCGTCTACATCATTACACTGAAGATTAAAATTAACTGTAGCACTATTACCCAGAGCTAGAGCTGGAAAATATTTAACAGTCTCTGTGTTACTAACTCCACACACAGACTGTACAGCCGCGCCTAAGTTTATGCTGTCTGCTAGTGCTGCACCTGATGTAAGTGCTGCGATTGCTGATAATACGATTAACTTTTTCATTGTTATATTCCTTTTCCATGTGACATATGTTTATGTTTAATAATTAATGGTTTACCGCACACCACCAGAGACTGCAGATGGCGTCATTTCTATGCGAATAACATCCTGGTAATTTCCTGCATAAATTAAAGGGTCTACTAGCTCTAACTGTAGTTTTGCTACACTGTTAAATAAAATTTTATCAACATTAAATGTTTGTGATACTGTTAGGGTCTGTGACGAAACAGACATACTTTGATTAGCATCTGCAATTGACAAGTTAACGTTATAAGCATTTAAGTGAGTACCCTGCTGGTGGCGCAAACCACCGTTTTCTGACAGCATAGATACCCGCATAGGTGAGTTACAATTAATTGCTAACTCTGTATTAGCGAAGCCATCTGAAGAAATAATTAAGTTTTTATTTTCTGCCGTGAACTCACATTTAGGTGAAATGTACCCAACTAAAGTAAGTGCTACTTCATCGTTGCTATATGCATTACATGCAAAGCAACATAATAAATAACCTAGATATTTTTTCATTATTGCCATTTCCTTTGAGCAACTTCGGTAAGACGATTTAATCTTAAGATAAAATAACGGTTTAGTGAGTTTTCATTTGCTTACTTATCAAACAATCCTGCAATTAAATGTAATAGTATTAGTACTTAATTTTTATAAATATGCGTACTAAACAATTCACAAGCCTCAACGACCCATAAATTAAAAACCGTTTTAATGGTGTGTAAAATATGTGTTTATAATTTATAAACAACGTAAAACTAGGTAAACAAAAAATAAACTGTCTTTATTTGATCCTAATAACTTTTATAAACTCTATTAGCTAAACATAATTAAATACCTCGTTCACTTTTCATTCATTTCATGTGTTTTTTTAGCCTGTTTAATTAATAAAAAACAACTTTCCCACTTAAAAAATTCTTTTTAATTAGAGCCTGTTTACCATCTAAGGTTTAATTTTTAGCAATTTGCTTGGCTTTTAGGTTAGACAGAGCCTATGTAATGTCGTTATTCCCCACAAACTAGGTGATATCGACGTATAAATGCCAAACACACGCTGATCGAGTAGTTTTGCCAAGGGTGATGAACTATTTTTATCTACATGGGTATAGGTGAGCGGCGGAAGCTTTGCTCGTTTTTACTTATTTTTACTTGGTTTTAAGCTAGTAGAATAAGGGAAAAACAGTTACCGAGCATACTAGGTTACAAATTTCGCACCGCGATTAAAGCCCCCTAGAGTGAAAAAGGTTCAACCATGAACGGTCAATATACCCTAACTACTTTCAATAAATTGCAGGAACCACAACGTAAATTCATTAAAATTAATTCCGTTTGTAACTGTTTCCCTTTCTAAAATCCGCGGCAAATATTGTCTTGCTTTACTCATCACTATTAAAGCTAAACTCGCCCAATAAGCGAATTAATAAGCAGTACAAACCAATTACTAATTCTCTTTATTTTACTAATTAGTTATTGCCTACCTCAAATGGTCGATGTTCACAGTGACGCGATAAGGGTTAATGTAGATATGGAAAACTCTATTTTTACCCGTGGTAATAATTGCAATTAATCTGACTAATTTAACCAATACACACGTGTTATTGCAGCAACTCAGCATTATTACCTAGCTAAAATTTAACCGTAAGAGTGCCTTTGCACTTCAAAATAAAAAAGGAATAATCATGCGCGAAGCAGTTATAGTTTCTACCGCCAGAACGCCTATGGGCAAAGCCTTTCGTGGTGCCTTTAACGATACCGAAGCGCCTGCATTATCAGGTCATACAGTTGAGCAAGCCGTTAAACGCGCGGGTATTGATGGTGCTGAGGTTGATGATGTGATCATTGGTTGTGCAGCCCAGCAAGGTACTCAAGGCTATAACTTGGGCCGTTTAACAGCGACCGCTGCAGGCCTACCTAATAGCGTGCCGGGTATGACTCTTGACCGTCAGTGTTCATCTGGATTAATGAGTATAGGTTTTGCGGCGCAAAATATTATGCTTGGTTCAATGGATATTGTGGTTGCCGGTGGCGTTGAATCTATTTCTATGGTGCAAAACAAACACAAAAATACTTATCGTAATATTTCAAAAAAAGTACTGTCGCATTCAGAGCATGCCTATATGCAGATGATCGAAACGGCTGAAGTGGTTGCTAAGCGCTACAACATTTCACGTTTAGCGCAAGATGAGTACAGCTTACAGTCGCAACTGCGTATTGCTGCGGCGCAAAAAAACAACCTGTTTGATGACGAAATTGTGCCAATGGCATCTACTAAATCAGTATTTAACCGCGAAACCAAAGAAGTGACCTTTGAGGACGTATTACTAGCTAAAGATGAAGGCAACCGCCCTTCTACAACTCTTGAGAGCCTACAAAGCTTAGAACCGGTGTGGAAAGATGGTCGCGTTATTTCACAAGGTGAATTTATTACAGCAGGTAATGCAAGTCAGTTATCTGACGGCGCATCAGCCTGCGTGGTAATGGACTCACAATTAGCGGCGCAAAAAGGCTTAGCGCCAATGGGTGTGTTTCGTGGTATGGCGGTTGCAGGTTGCGATCCCGATGAAATGGGTATTGGCCCTGTGTATGCTATTCCTAAGCTATTAAAACAACATGGTTTATCAATTGATGATATTGGTTTGTGGGAAATTAACGAAGCGTTTGCGTGTCAGCTTATTTATTCGCGCGACTACCTAGGTATTGATAACAATAAACTTAACGTTAATGGCGGCGCTATCGCCATTGGCCATCCCTTTGGTATGAGTGGTGCGCGTATGGTGGGCCATGCCCTTATTGAAGGCAAGCGTCGCGGTGTTAAATATGTTGTGGTGAGCATGTGTATTGGCGGTGGCATGGGTGCTGCGGGTTTATTTGAGGTATGCCTGTAAGGCAACCTTAATTTGCACAGCAACATGTTAGTCTAATTTAAGTAAGGAGATATTAATGTCTATACTCGATAGATTTCGCCTCGATGGCCAAGTCGCTATTGTTACCGGCTCAGGGCGTGGCATAGGTGCTGCCATAGCACTGGCATTAGCCGATGCGGGTGCCGATATTGTAGTCACTGCCAGAACCATCGAAGATATTGAACAAACAGCAGCGCAAATACGCCAACGCGGCAGCCGCGCTTTAGTCGTTGCGTGCGATGTACTTGATGAGCAACAACGACAGTCATTAGTTGATAAAACAATTGAGCATTTTGGTCGACTCGATATTTTAGTCAATAACGTCGGTGGCTCAGGCGCAATTAAGCCTACACTTAGCAGCAGCGCAGCAGAGTTAGAAAATTGCTTTAAGCTCAATACCGCTACCGCGTTTGATTTGTCACGTATTAGTGCCCCGCACATGGTAAATACCAGTGGCCAAGGCAGTATTATTAATATTTCATCGGTAGCTGGGCAGTTAGCTCAGCCCGGCTTTATCAGTTACGGCATCGCCAAAGCGGCATTAAATTTTATGACGCTTAATTTAGCGCAAGATTTTGCACCTAAAGTGCGCGTTAATGCAATTAGCGTAGGCTCAACCCTTACCGAAGCACTTAAAGGCGTAATGAATGATGAAATGGAGCAGGCTATTGTTAAACGTACACCTATGAATCGCTTAGGTCAGCCTGAAGATGTAGCGGCTTGTGCGCTATTTTTAGCCTCGCCCGCGGCGGGCTATATCACTGGTGAAATTTTTGGTGTTAATGGGGGGCTAACCGACGCGCCAATGCCTATGCCTCGCAGCAGTTTTTAACGTCCTTACTGTATTCAAATAAAGCCCGCTGATTAAGCGGGCTTAGCTTTACAGCCCTTCTTACTCTTTAGTTAATTTTTGAACTCACAGCCTTCGCTAAAAATAACCCCACCAGCCCAGTCGTAATGAGCAATAAAATAAGTAACCTGATGTGCTGGTTAAGCGATTTTTTATCCGTTACATCAGGTTAAGTAATACAATTATTTTATGCGGTTATTTTAGGCTCTTTGGGCATACCTAAGCCACGTTCAGCAATAATGTTACGTTGTATTTCGTTAGTGCCACCATAAATGGTATCTGAGCGAACAAACAAATACATAGCCTGTAAACGGGTTAATGTATAAGGGCCTGACTCTAGTATTTCGGCTTCGGGACCAAGTACATCCATTGCCAGTTCGCCTAAATCACGGTGCCATGTTGCCCAAAATAACTTATAGATCAGCGCTTCTTTTTGTAAGCCGCCATCACCTGTATCTGAGAGCATACGCATACTGTTGTAGCGCATTATTTTAAGCCCTATATGAGCGTCAGCAATGCGTTGGCGAATAGTTGGATTTTGGCTTTTACCATTGGCTTTGGCTATATCAATAATTTGATTAAGCTCATTTTGAAACTGCATTTGCTGACCTAAGGTCGACACGCCACGCTCAAAATTAAGTAAACCCATAGCAATAGCCCAGCCTTCACCTGGTTGCCCTACAATATCGTCGGCATCACATTCGGCTTGATCAAAAAATACCTCATTAAACTCAGAGGTGCCGGTAAGCTGCCTTATGCCACGCACTTCAATACCTGGCTGATCCATTTTCATTAAGAAAAAGCCTAGCCCTTTGTGAGCGCTAGAATTTGGGTTAGTACGCGCTATAACAAAAATATAGTCAGATTCATGCGCAAGCGATGTCCACACTTTTTGCCCGCTAATAATCCACTTACCTTTGGCTTCGTCAAAATGTGCCTTGGTATTAACATTAGCTAAGTCTGAGCCTGCACCAGGCTCAGAATAACCTTGGCACCAAAGTGCGGTTCCGGCTGCAATGCCTGGCAAGTATTTTTGTTTTTGCGCTTCACTACCAAAGGCAATTAACGTTGGCCCAGCAAGCCCTTCACCTATATGCCCAACACGACCCGGCGCACCGGCGCGAGCATATTCTTCATTAAAAATAACTTGCTGCTCAATAGAGCACCCTCGGCCACCATATTCTTTAGGCCAACCAATGCAGGTCCAACCTCCTTGCGCGAGCTTTTGTTCCCACTTTTTACGCTCCAGAGGAAACATGTGTTCATCCCCTGGGCCACCGCGAAATTTAAGCTGCTCAAATTCACCCACTAAATTCTCAAAGAGCCAAAGTGCCACTTCGGCGCGAAATTTTTCGTCTTCATCACTAAAACTTAATTTCATCTGTTTTACCTTTTTAGCAGCCGTTTAATCTAATAACAATGTTGCGACGTGTTCACGATGATAAGCTGCATCACCTAAAAATAACTCAGACGATTTAGCTCGTTTAAAATATAAGTGCACGTCATATTCCCAGGTAAACCCTACTCCACCATGAAGCTGCAGCGCATCTCCGGCATTTTTAAAGTAGCCTTCTGAGCAATACGACTTAGCTACGCTGGCTGCTTCGCCTAACTCATCGGCCAACAAACCACCACTGAGCGCCTCCTCTGCTACGCACGCAGCGTAATAAACGGCTGAGCGCGCCACCTCGGTACGCAGCATCATATCTGCCGCTTGGTGTTTAACTGCTTGAAAACCCGCTATAGGCCTACCAAACTGCACTCGCTCTTTGGTGTACTCTACAGTTAAATCTAATACTTGTTGCGAGCCACCTACTTGCTCTGCTGCAATGGCTATAGCAGCTAGTTGCAACACTTTATTTAGCTGTGGCCAAGCATTATTTTCCTCGCCCATTAATTGGCTGCTGCTCACTCGCACATTATCAAACACTATTTCTGCCTGTTTACGTGTTTGATCCATAGTTGGCAACCAAGTGCGCTTTACTCCAGGGGTGTCTGAGTCTATTGCAAATAAACTTATTCCTTGCTCGCCCTCACTGCCTTCACTACGTGCGGCAACTATTAATAATTGCGCCGTGTGGCCATCTAGTACATAACGATATGTGCCATTAAGTACATAATCATCGCCCTGTGCAGTTACAATGCCTTGCACTGCTGTTGCGTCCCACTGGCCATTTTTACTGGTATAGGCAAGCGTAGCGGTTAAACTACCTTCACATATTTGCGTTAAATATTGTTGCTTTTGCTCATCAGTGCCGGCAACTATTAAGGCATTACTGGCTAAACACACGGTTGAAAAAAACGGCGAACATAATAAATAACGTCCCATTTGCTCCAGCATAACCACCAAATCTACATAGCCTAGTCCCATGCCGCCATATTCTTCCGGTATATGAATTGCCTGCCAGTACATTTCTTCGCAAATACGTTGCCATATTTGTGGATCAAAGCCTTGCTCAGTGTCCATTGCGCTGCGTATTGCATTCGATGACGATACTTCAGCTAAGAAGGCTTGCGCAGTATCGCGGATCATTTTCTGCTCTTCGGTAAATGAAAATTCCAAATGTTTGCTCCTTCTAAAATTTTACTGTTGCAAAAAATGCTTTATCAGTTCTGCTTTAACTACTTTGTTAGAAGCATTTACTGGCATTGCGTCAATTATTTTGATTTTTCTGGGTACTCGATAATTTGCCATGCGCTCACGACACCAAGTCATTAACGTTGCCTCATCAAGTTCTGCTGATGATTTTAAAGTAATAAATGCACAGCCAACTTCTCCCATGCGCTCATCTTTAATTCCTACCACTGCAACTTGTGCAATAGCGCTGTGCTCAATAAGTACTGCCTCTATTTCTGCCGGATAACAATTAAATCCGCCCGAAATGTACATATCTTTTAGTCTGTCGGTAATGCTTAAATAGCCATTTTTATCTAAATGCCCAACATCGCCGGTGTGCAGCCAATTGTCTTTATCTATGGTTTCGGCGGTGGCTTGTGGTTGCTCAAAATACCCTTTCATTACATGAAAACCACGAATACAAATTTCGCCAGTTTCATTAGCACCGAGTATTTCACCCTGCTCAGACATTATTGCTATTTCGGTGCCTTCAATTGCGCGGCCACTGGTACTGGCTATGGTGGCAACGTCGGTATCAATGCCACAAATACTTGCTAAACCACCGCACTCAGTTAATCCATAGGCTGTGGTTACCACTTTAAAACCTAATAACTCACGCATTCGCTCTATTAAAATAGGCGGAATAGTTGCAGCGCCAGTAACGGCTATGCGCAGGCTACTTAAGTTAGCGCTTGCCAACTGTGGATGAGCAAGCAATGATAAATAAAGTGTTGGTGGCCCAGGTAATACGGTTATTTTATCTTGGCTAATTCGGGCAAGTACATCATCGGCGTCAAACACTGCTTGTGGTAAAATAGTCGCGCCTGCTAATAAACAACTTACCCATCCGGCTTTATAACCAAAGGCATGAAAAAACGGATTAACCACTAAATAGCGATCGCCAGGTACTATGCCTAAGGTTTTTACAAATACGCTAAACGCTTTAATTATTGCCCCATGGCGGCTCATAACACCTTTGGGTTTGCCTGTAGTGCCAGAGGTAAACATAAGATCAGACAGATTATCTGCACCAACCCCTAAGGCAATTTCACGGGCACTGCGCTCATCTATGCTGTCTTTTCTGGCTAAAAAGCTTTGCCAATCACAACAAATATCAAGTGGCTCCCCTTTACGTGGGGTTAAGGTTACAATCGACAGTTGCTGTGGAGTGAATAATTTTGCCAATTCGCCGGGGTAGTCACTTTTTAAAAAGTCACCAACACTAAACACTAACTTTGCGCCACTGCGATTAATAATTTCAGCCGCTTCAACTGCTTTCATACGGGTATTGATAGGTACTAACACTGCTCCGGCCATTTGCAAACCAATCGCGGCAAGCACCCAGCGCCCAGAGTTTGCTCCCCAAATAGCCACGCGATCGCCCGGTTTTATTCCAAAAGCAATAAGTGCACGGCTAACATTTAAACTCTCAGTAGGTAAGTCTTGATAGGTTATTTTTGCTTCGCCATCTTCAATGGCAATAAGTTGTCCATGGCGCTTTGCAGCAGCAAACACTAATTTAGGAATACTATCCACTTCGCTGCTAATGCCAGGGTCTAATGAATTATTGATCGTCATATGCAATTCTCTAGTCATTGGCTTCTGCGCCGCGGTTAGCTGTAATGTGATTAGCCGCAACGTAACCAAAGGTCATAGCTGGGCCAATTGTTGCACCCGCGCCTGGGTAACTTGTGCCCATAACTGAGGAGGAACTATTACCTATGGCATAGAGTCCTGCAATGGGCTCACCCGATGGGCGTACCACTTGGGCATACTCATTAGTAAGCAAGCCACCTTTAGTGCCAATATCGCCCGGATGAATTTTTAATGCGTAATAAGGGCCTTTTGTTAGCGGTGCTAAACAAGGATTAGGTTTTACTTTAGTGTCGCCGTAATAACGGTCAAACACATTACCGCCACGGTCAAAGTCTTCATCTACACCCGTTGCTGCGTAGTGGTTCATCTTTTGTACTGTTTGTGCTAATCCATCAGCATCAATATTAACTAGTTTTGCCAGCTCTGCTAAGCTATCGGCTTTAAAATAAACCGAGCCTAACCAGGCTTTGGGCGCTCTGCTATCTGGCATAATTTTGCCAGGCATCAGTGGTCCCATAGCGTACTCATGGCGAAAATGGCCATCAAAAACCACCCAAGCAGGAATAGAATTACCCATTTTTTGATGATTACGATACATAGCATCACCAAATTCTAAATAAGGCGCTGCTTCGTTAAAAAACCGTTGCCCTGCACCATCAACAACAATAGCACCAGGAAAGGCTCGCTCGGCAAATAAACCACGAGCGTTGCGCTCTTTAGGTACATTTAAGGTAGGTGTCCACCAGCACCAATCAAGTAAATCGGTGGCTGCGCCTAGTTTTTGCCCCGCTTCTAATGCCGCGCCTGTGTTACCGCCTTTAGGTGTTGCACTCCAGCTTTGTTGTGACGGTGCCGGTAAATATTTTTCACGTAATGCTTGATTTTGCTCAAAGCCACCACTGCCCATTATTACGCCATAACGCGCATTTAATGTAAGTTCTTGGCCATCACGTAGCACTTTAATACCGGTCACTTTGTCGTTATTAATAACAAAGTCGGTAAACTCTGTACCGCGCCATAATGGAATATTACGATCGCATAACGAGTGGCGCAGTGATGCCACTAAACTCGCGCCTAACCCTGCTCTGCGATCGCGGCGTCCTTTTTTACGCTGCTTAAAGTCCAATTTATAACGTAGCATTAAACCAATTATCATCAGCATCCAGCCGCGCTCCTTCGACACTGCTTTATGTGCTTGGCGCGCAGTCCACGACATTTTCCCCATCAGTAATGCATTACCGGCAGCAGGCTGTTGGTTATCCATTTCATCGCCCAGCCCTGTGGTATCGTATAGCTCTGGATCCATACTACGCCCACCCGGTAATGAGCCTTCAAGGTGTTGATAGTAATCGGGGTATTTATCGGCAACCGCAAATTTAACGCGGCTATTAGCTTGCAGCTCGCGCAGCATTTTTGGTGCATTATCTAAATAGGCACGAATACGCGTCTCATCAACACTGCCTTGGCTGGCCGCTTTAATATAAGTGAGCGCTGCTTCGTAGCTGTCTTTGCCGCCAAGTGCACGAAATTCATCGTTATTTGGGATCCAAATACCACCTCCAGATATTGCAGAGGTGCCTCCGTATTTATCGGTTTTTTCAACAATAAGTACTGAGTTACCCTGATCGGCGGCAAACAGTGCTGCAGTCATTGCACCGGCTCCCGAACCGACAACAATTACATCGTAATTTTTTTCAACATCATTGGCTGTGGTCATCTACCTTCTCCTGTTCAATTATTTTTATTCACTAATGACTAATCTGCGCTTTATTGGCTTTTTTAACGGCGATTAACATTTATTGATAAAGCTTTGTTTTTAATTTGTTTCTTAAAATTTTACCGGCCGGATTACGCGGTAATTTATCTTCCATAAGATGAATTTTTTGCGGTACTTTATATTTAGCCAGTCGTTGTGCTACATGTGCGAGCAATTGCTGCTCTTCAATAAACTCGCCTTCTAATGGGCAAACAACAGCAATAACGGCCTCACCGGTTTCTTCATCTGGAATACCAAACACTGCTACTTCGGCTACCGCAGGGTGTTCAAGCAAACACGACTCTACTTCGGCTGCGGGAATATTTTCCCCCGCGCGGTTAATCACATCTTTAATACGGTCAACAATAAACAAAAAGCCTGCGTCGTCTATATAGCCCAAGTCGCCGGTATGTAACCACCCAGAGCGTATTGCATCTTGAGTTGCTGTTAAGTCGCCAACATACTGATCCATTAAAGTAATACCGCGCATACATACTTCGCCCACGCTATTGCTAGGTAACGACTGTCCATCTGCTGCGCAAATACGTACTTCCATAATGGGCGAAATAAGCCCAGAGCTTTTGGGTGCATGGCGAAATAAATCGCCAGACGCTGCTGCGCCCACACCATTGGTTTCGGTCATACCAAAGCCAATTCCTATCATTTGCTCAGGTAAGCTAGACAGCGTTTTATCAATTAAGCTGGCTGGTAGTCCTGCGCCGCCAAAACCTAAACCACTAAACGAGGCCATAACTTCTGCACTATGAAAACTCGGCTCTCGTAATAACTGCATCACCATAGATGGCGCACCATTAAATTGTGTTACTTGCTCTTTTTTGATCAGTTCAATTGCCTCTAGCGGATCCCACTTATGGGTAAACACTAAGCGCCGCCCGCCACGTAATGCCGACAATAACTGGGCATGTAAACCACTTACATGAAATAACGGCACCGCGGTTAAAATAGTAGGCACCAGTCCTTTTTCCATAATTAGCGCTAATGCTTTAGGTGAGGTCATTGCCGATATTGCACCAATAAAGTCAATATTATAAAGTGCTTGGCACACTGCAATATGGCTCGACTCAACCGCTTTAGCAACGCTAGTCGCACCTGAGGTAAACAGGACTAAAGCCGCATCGGTTGCTGTTATTGTGGGTGGTTCAATGCTGTGCGCTGAATGATTAAGTGCCTTTGTAAAGTCTATTGCTGCAGCAGATTGCGATAAATCTAATGCTGTATCGTTTAATACTAAGGTATCGGTTAACCACTCATTACTTTGGCTAATTCGCTGCCATCTTGGGCCATCACAAATTAATAATTTAGGCGCAATACCATTAAGTGCTGTTATTAGCTCTTGCTGCATACCAAAACTATTTAGTGGTGCAGGTACTGCACCTATCAATGCTATCGCGCAAAAAGCAATAACCCATTCAGGTCGGTTACGCATTGCAATAGCAACACGATCTCCTTGCTTTATGCCATGTTGCTGTAAGTAACTGGCAACATTATCAACGTGTTGAAAAAACTGTTTATAGCTGCAGTGCTCTCCCTGATAAACCAAAAATGATTGCTCATCAGTGCGCCTTGCATCATTAATCACTTGCGCTAAATTAAGCGGCGCATTGCAATACACCTGATAATTTTGACCATTGATTTGCTTATTAGTGACTTCAAATGGTGCGCCAGGCGCCATTAACTGTGATTTAGTGGCAGTGACTAAATTAAATAAATTCATAATGTATTCCCAGCTGCTAATTTTTTGTCCGTGAGTAAGTAACTATTAATGCCAGAATCTGTTTTACGCTGACAAAATAACTCATCATTACTTTCTAACCAATTTAAGTGCGCTAAGGTTTCACCCAATGCCATCATACTTTCTATGGGTGAAAGAGCGCGTTTAAATAAATGCTTCATTGCCTGATAGGCATTAAATTCAGGGGCTTGCAGTGCAAACGCTCTTAATATATCTAACTGCTCAAGGTGATGGTCAATCAACTGTTGTACACGTAAATGCATGTGGCGAAATACCGGACCATGGGCAGGTAATACTAAAGTTTGTGAATCGAGCGTGTGTAGTTTTTCAAGCGAACGTAGCCAGTTTTTTAATGGCTGACCTTGCGGCTCTAACTCAGACACTAAAATATTTGAACTAATATTGGGCAATAACTGATCGCCAGCTAGTAGTAGTTTGTCGGCTTCACAATAAAGACACGCATGCTCTGGCGAATGCCCCTCCCCTATGACTATTTGCCAGCGGCGCTTGCCTATGGTGAGTACATCCCCTTCACGCAGACGATTAAATGACGGCGGGCTAAATTTTATAAAAGGATCTTTACGGCAACTAGCAATAATCACGTCTAACTCATCACGTGGTAAACCTGCACTATGATAAAAATCTAGTTGGTTGTCACTGCCAAGCGCTGCGGTGTTATTGCTCAGCGTTTTTAGCATGTAAAACTCACCAAAAGTCATATATAGCGGCACATTAAACGTGGCCATTAACCAACTAGCTAGGCTGCTATGGTCATAATGAAAATGCGTACAAATAACCCCTTTAACTACTTTTTTGTTGCAATGTTGTTCTATTACCGTTAACCACAATTGCCGTGTTGTGTCATTATTAAGCCCGGTATCGAGAATATACCAACCGTCGTTATCTTCGAGTAAATAAAGATTTATATGATCCAACGACATCGGCATAGGCATGCGTAACCACAATAAACCTTCAGCTATCTCCACTACCGTACCATCCGCATTGGGTGGAGTAATTGGATATTCTAAAAGGCTATGCAGCTGATGGCCTTGTGATTCTTTGGGTAAAATCATCGATTTCATTATTTCTCCAAAAATAAGTGATCAGCGCGTTTATATTTTATTAACTTAATAAGAAGTCATTTAACGATTCTGTAATACGTCCAAAAGGACGATGCTGAAATTATTAGCAAAGTTAAGGTAGCTTAAAACAATATCAAAAAGAGAGAGCCATAAATGCAAGTAGGTCAAAGTTCATTAAGCGCAGGTCGGACTCGTCTGACGCTATTATTGCTTTCTATTATTTACGTTTTTTCGTATATCGATCGCAACTTAATTGCGATTGTTCTTGAGCCAATTAAATTAGAGTTTGGCGTATCAGATACTATTATGGGCGCGGTGAGCGGCCTTGCATTTGCCGTTTTATACTCTGCGGTTAGCTTTCCGTTAAGCCGTATGGCCGATAGAGGCACCGACCGTAAAAATATTATTGCGGTATGTTGTGGGCTCTGGAGCCTTGCCACTATGGCCAGTGGTGTTGTTACCCAATTTTGGCAATTTGTGGTTGCCCGTATGACGGTTGCCATTGGTGAAGCAGGCGGTACATCACCTTCTATTTCTATGGTTTCTGATTTATACCCTCCACATCGTCGCTCATTTGCGATTAGTTTATATATGTTAGGCCCGCATATTGGCTTATTAGCCGCCATGGCATTAGGTGGTTGGATAGCCCAAGAACACGGCTGGCGCGCAGTATTCATCTTTTTTGGTATTCCAGGGCTATTACTAGCACTGCTACTTTATGTTTTTGCAAAAGACCCTGGCTTAGGTGTTTATGACACTGATGCAGAGCGTAATATTCGTGCCCAACCGCAAGAAAACTTTTTTCATGCTGTTGCCGGTATTATGAAACTAAGAGGGTTTTTCTTAATTTGTATGGGCACTGCCATTGCTGGCATGGTCGGCTATGGTTACGCCATTTGGGCCCCCACTTTTATGGTACGCAATTATGATATGACACTTTCACACGCTGGCCTTACCTTTGGTATAGCCAGTGGTGTTTTTGCTGCTGCTGGGTCAATGTTCAGCGGTTATTACTGCGACAAATTAAGCCAAAAAGACTGTCGCTGGCAATTACGTATGCCTGCAATTGGCGTATTAATTAGTATGCCTTTTGGCTTGGCTTTTTTACTTTGGCCTGCCGACGCCTTTTGGCAATTAGGAAGCCTTAAAATACCGCACGCAATTATATTTGCTGCTGGCTTTAGCTTTTTTAATAGCTGGTGGCCAACACTTGCATTCGCTGCAGTAAGCCATTTAGTTAACAGCTTTCAAAGAGCTACCAGCATTGCAATACTAAGTTTATTTTTAACCTTTTTTGGTGCCGGTATTGGCCCACTACTAACCGGCACACTCAGTGACTTATTTTCTGCTGGTGATGCGGGTGAAGGCCTTAAATACGCCATTGCAGTGATGATTGCTTTATCGTTGTTTTCGGTTTGGTTTTACTACAAAGCCATTGGCCCTTATCAACAACGAATAGCAAGTAAAGTAAGTGATAACGATAAAACAGCGCAATCTTATAATAATAAAGCAGATTGCACCTCAGACAATAATTCAAGTACATCTACTACCTAAATATAAAAAGGAATACTTATGGCCACTACACAAGATTATCGCCTCGGCGATTATACATTCCCAAGAGGTTGGTTCATGATAGCTACGGCTGAAGAGATCAACACGCATAAGCCCCTAGCCGTACGGTTTTTTGGTCGCGATTTCGCACTATATCGCGGTAGAGCAACAGGTCGAGTGGTACTACTCGACGCATATTGCCCGCATATGAAAACGCATTTAGCCGCCGAAAATGATACCTCTTACGTTATTATTGATGGCGGTGGTACCAATATCGAAGGCGATAGCATTCGTTGTCCTTATCATGCATGGCGTTTTGGCCCTGATGGCCAATGTGACGACATTCCTTACCACGACGGACCAATCCCAAAAACAGCCTGTATTAAAGCGTGGCCTGTGGCCGAGAGCATGGGTGCAATTTGGATATGGCACGATCCTGAAAATGGCGATCCTGAGTGGGATCACCCAAGTTTGCCACAATGGGACGATAAAGCTTGGGTACATTGGCGCTTTGACGACTTGGGAATACTTGAGCAGCATCCGCAAGAAGTTATTGATAACATTTGTGATTATAGCCATTTAGCACCAATTCACGGCTCTACCGTACAGCGCTACGAAAATGAATTTGATGGCCACGAAGCAATTCAACGTCAATGTGGTCCGCACCGTACTTTAGTAGGCGAAGATGGCGCAAGCCCAGTGCTGCATACAATAACTAAATACCATGGTCCGGGCGTATTAATTTCACATTTGACTGGCTATTACGAGTCTTACTTAATGATAACGCATACCCCTGTAGAGGATGGTTCAATTAGAGTTTGGCACGCATTATTAGTTAAATCACCGGGTGGCAATGAAGTAGCCACAGTAGAGGATGAAGTAGCAGCACGCCAGTTCCAAGACGCAAGTAAGTTTGCATTTATGCAAGACTTCCAAGTGTGGACAAATAAAGCACCTTGTTTTAATGGGTTGTTTTTACCAAGCGATGGCCCGTTTATGAAAGCGCGTATTTGGTATAAGCAGTTCTTTAATCCAAGAGCGCGTAAAGAAGAGTTCCAAAGTAAAGTAAATGGCGTATATGTGCCTAAAGGCACTGTAGCTTATACCCAAGAATAATCTATTTTTTAAATAGATTATAGATACAAAAAAGAGCCCCTACTTATTAAGTAGGGGCTCTTTTTAGCTGTAACTCTTTATTAAAATGAGTAAGTTATTTCTGCTCCATAAGTTACTGGGTCGCCATAGTAATTTAAGCCACCAATGAATACCCCTGACGAATCACCCAACGGCACACCGTTAATTCGGTACTCTTCGTCGGTCATGTTTTTACCCCAAATAGAGGCACTAAAGTCACTGCCGGCAATTCTTTTAAGTGAAACTCGGGCGTTAAGTAAGTTGTATTTTTCAATCCGAGTATATTGGGCTGAAGGTTGATTATGAAACGCAAAGTGATCGTCCACAAAGCTGTAGTCGGCGCCGGCGCTAAACTCACCAAGGGCTGTTTCACTAATGTAATTTAATCCAAGCGACCATTTATTTTTTGGACTATAGGGAAACTCGGCACTGTCGGTAACATCGTTTGCTACCCCAGTGTACACATCGTAAGTAATAAACTTGTCGTATTTAGGGTCTAACAAACCGTAATTAAAGTTTAGCGTTAAATCATCGGTTAATGCCGCTACTAATTCAAACTCTAACCCCGCCACTTTTGCCGAGCCTACGTTTTGAATATCTGAGTACGCACCTAAGTATTCCGACATTTGCATATTGGTAATATCGTTATAAAACACCGCTATATTGGCTTGAATGCGTTGATCTAACCAGCGCGATTTAAGGCCCCATTCGTAGGCAATTACTTCCTCTGGTGCATAGGGTTTTACTGCTAATGCTTGAGTTGCTGCTTCACCGTTAAAACCACCCGCTTTCCAGCCTTGTGATACTTTTACATAGCTGTGAATATTGTCGGCTAACTCATAGTTAAGTGATGCCATAGCCGAGGTGTTATTCCAAGTATCGCCCGCTGTGGTGTATGGCAGTGGGAAAAAATAAGCAAAGCTAAAGTCATCTGGATGTTCTATATAAAATGATTTTTCTTCTGTGGTCCAACGCAGACCCCCTGCCAACATTAGCTTGTCGCTTAGTCGATATTCTACATTACCATAAGCGGCAACCGAGGTAGACTCAACACCATAATAGTTATTCACTGTGCCAAAACCCAGTACATACGGGTTGTTTACATCAGATTCTTCTTTAAAGTAAAACAAGCCTGCAACGTAGGTTAAATTATCTATATCGCCAATAATAAATTGTAGCTCTTGTGATACTTGCTCATGCTCTACATGGCGGTAGGTATGAAAGCCAAGAAAATCAGCGCCATCGTAGTCATTGCCATCATCGTAATCTATTTCACGTAGTGCCGTAATTGACTTAATAGTTAAGTTATTACTTTGCTGCCATGTAACTGTAAGTGCATGGCCCGAGCTTTTAGAGCGATCGAATATAGCGCCATCTAATGCAGCACTTTCTTGGCGATCTTTCGTATCTTCTGGCATTGCACCGGCAATATAAACTTGGCCCAACGGAGGAGTGTTTTTTTTATTACTGCTATCGTAAGTGTAGTAAAACTCTAGATTATCGCTGTGCTCATACAAGGCACCAAAACGCAGTGAGGTAGAATCAAGCTCTTTAAACTTATCAATATCAGAACTTGTCGAAAGGTTATCGTAAAAGCCGTCGCGCTGTTTTTTATTAGCGGTAAAATTAAAACTGAGTTTGTCGTTAATTTGCGCCGAGTCGGCAGTAACATAAACATCTGTCATACCGTAGTTACCTGCCCCTACGCGTACTTCGCCGGTAAACTCACCACTGGGTTTACGCGTTACAATATTAAGCGCCCCACCTATTGTATTTTTACCATAAAGCGTCCCCTGCGGCCCGCGCAGTACTTCAACGCGCTCTATAGCGGCTACATCAAATAAACCACCGACATTTTTAGATACAAATACCCCGTCTATATACACACCAGTGGTGGGCTCCCAGGTAACCGCAGGGTTAATTGTAACCGAGCCACGAATAGCAATTGTAGCACCAGTACTGCCGCCTGGAGTTTCTGATATTTGCATGTTTGGCGTATATACACTGAGATCTTCAACATCTGTAATGCCTTTATCGGCCAATGCTTGGGCATTAAACACGGTAACTGCCGTAGGTAGCTCTTGTAAGTTTTGTACCCGCTTTTGCGCGGTTACTTGGATCACTTCCAAACCTTCTTTTTTAGTACTTTGCTCTTGAGCCGCTAGTGTCGAATTTGCCATGCTAATTAAGGCTAACGCTATCGCTGCATTTAGTGGTTTTTTATTAATATTCACTATTTAGTCCTTGTTTAAAATTGAACGCGAGTAAAATTAACTAACAGGAATATCGCCAGTTACGCGCGCTGTACCTAACACTACATAAGTTAATTTTGAGACCGCTTTGCACGGCCTAAAAACTTAACGTATTGCGTTTTCATAATTACAAAAAGCAAATTGCTGTATCACGTTATAATCGCGTGTTTATCAACAATAAATGTAAGGTTTTTATCCTCGCACACTATTACAAAAACTAAATAGTCCGCATGAACGATAACTAAAAATAATGAGAAATAACAAAGACTAAAAGGCAGGAATTAATAAGTAATATTAGGCACTGTTATTATTAAAGTAACAGTGCCGGTTAACGTCAGTCGGCCGTTACTTGCGCGACCATCATGGCTTTAAATTGCTCATGATGCGGCGGTAATAAGCCCCACTCACCACGAGGGTCGTGTTTTGGGGCAACAAATACAGTACGCTGATGGCTAAAGGCTAAAAAGCCTTCACGACCATGATAATGCCCCATACCCGATGCACCTACGCCACCAAATGGCGCATCGTGCATTGCCGCATGCATTAAGCAATCATTTACCGCTACTCCACCCGATGAAGTGTTTGCTAAAAGCTTACTCAGCTCTGCGTCATTTTCGCCAAAATAATACAGCGCTAGTGGTTTAGCACGGCTGTTAATATCGTTAATAACGCCATCTATATCATCATAAGGAAGTAGCACTAATGCAGCGCCAAATATTTCTTGCTGCATAATATCCAGTTCTTTATCTGGGGATATAACTAATTGCAGTGGTAAACGTTTATCGCTTGTGACCAACTCTGCTAAATTAGCAACCTCATGACTACTAAGAACTTGGCATCCAGCATCGCGAGCTTGCTCAACTAAATCGACAACTCGCTGGCAATGTTGGCGGTTAACGCTAGGTACAAAATCTGGATTATGAGTGATTTCTGGATAAAAGTGACGAAAATTTTCGAGTAATAATGCAGCCACTTGATCAAGCTTATTACGCGGTACATAAACAATGTCAGGGCTAACACACACTTGGCCGCCATTATTACTTTTTGCTAAGGCTAAGCGTTTGCAACTTTCGCTTAAATCGCAATCTTGGCTAAGCACTGCCGGCGATTTACCGCCAAGCTCTAAGGTAACTGGCACTAAATTTTTAGCCGCTGCCGCCATAATTTTTTTACCTACTTGGGTACTACCAGTAAATACTAAATGATCGAACGGCAGTTCGCTAAATTTAGCACCAGTGTCGGCGCCACCTGTAACTACACTCACTAGTAATGGGTCTATGTGTTTGGCAAATAATTGCGCTACTAAGGCCGCTGTTTTAGGCGTGACCTCAGATGGTTTAAGTATGGCGCGGTTACCCGCCCCTAATACACACGCCAACGGGGCAAATAAGGTATAAAGTGGCGCATTCCAAGTACCTATAATACCCACACTGCCTTTGGGTTGGTATTCAACCCGTGCGGTACTACCGAGTTGATCATAAGGGGCAAACACTTCGCGGCTTTCACTTTTAAGCCATGGCTCTAAGTTGTCGCGGGTATATTTAAGGCTGGCTAGCGAGCCGAGCACATCATTCATAATAGAAAAGCCTTGGCTGCGACCATTAAAGTCAGCTTCTATTGCCTCGGCAAATGCTTGGTGATGCTCTACAAGTAAATTTATAACTTGTTGAATACGCTCTCGCCTTTGCGCTACAGTTACCAACATTTGCAATTTATGCGCTTGTTGCTGATGCTGCAGCAAAGCTGCCATTGAACCTGAATCTTTGCTGTTCATGCACTATATCCTTACTAGGTTTTACACTTGCCTGGCGAACAATATTTGCTTACACACCATATTGCAGCTTTTGCATTGCAAGTAAACTAATTGAGCTGTGCTTCCTTTCTAGCTGTTTTTACTCAAATAAACCTCGTCCACTTGGACGAGCTCTCGTATTTAAATTATTTAATGTACGGTTGCTGCAGTCACTATTTTGCCCTATTTAAATAGGCCACTTAAAGCTAACCTTCGTAATAAAACTTAGCCATTGTTTAATATAAAATAACCTAAATAAATTGCTGAGTAATCATATAAATAGCAAATGCCTGTGTTGTTTAGTCCATTAAGACGATGATGAAAAATAGCCAGATCATGATACTGAAGTTATATAACAGTAATAAGGCGAGTTAACATGGCACAAGCAGAATTTGATAGTCAGGCATTTAGACAGGCGCTCGGTAGTTTTACTACTGGCGTAACAATTATTACTGCCACCGCTCCAGATGGCACCCCTGTTGGTCTTACCGCAAACAGCTTTAATTCTGTTTCGTTAGACCCACCTATGGTGCTATGGAGCTTGGCAAAAACCTCTCTTAGTGTGGCTGCCTTTAGCGAGGCCGAGCACTGGAACGTTCATGTTCTCTCGCAGCACCAACAAGAGCTGTCAAATAAATTTGCCGCAAAAGGCGAAGACAAATTTAATGACACTAATCTCGAAGCGGGGATTAGCTCTGCACCACTTATTGCCGATTGTAGCGCGCGTTTTCAGTGTCGTAATATGGTAACGCACGATGGGGGGGATCATCTTATTTTTATAGGTGAAGTACTGGGGTTTGATCATCAAGCACTACCGCCACTGGTGTTTCAGCAAGGTCAGTACGCAATGACTGCACGTAAACCGTGGGCAGCGGTTAACTTATCTAGTGAACCTACAGCGCCACAGTGCAGATACAACGAAGATTTACTAGGTTACTTGCTTGGGCGTTCACATTTTCAAATGCTGTACCGCATGCGTAAAGTACTCGATGAGCAAGCGCTGGAAGATTCACACTTTTTTGCATTATCGGTATTAAATATTCAGCAAAATCTGAGTTTAGAGCAGCTAAATACCCACCTTGATTATACCGGCCACAGTGTCAATCTTGAAGATATGGCCTTTTTAGAAAAGCAGGATCTTATTTGCCAAAAAAGCGAAGACAATTACCAACTTACCACCGCTGGGCGAGAAACCTCACTACACCATATTGCGCAAGCAAAAGTAATTGAAGAAGAGCTCATTACAGAGCTTGGTGCAGGCGACGTAATGGCATTAAAGCTATTACTTAAACGCCTTATTCATCAAACCGATCCTGGCTTACCTGATCTTTGGTCTACAGAGGATAAAAGCGCATGAGCGAACTACAACAGCATTTAGCACAAATTCTTTATGATGCGCAGCAACAGCGCACACCTATTGCGCCATTAATTAAAAATAACCCTGAGCTTACAATCGACGATGCCTATCAAGTGTCGTTAAAAACACTGGCAATACGCACTCAGGCTGGCGAAAAAATCATTGGTAAAAAAATTGGTGTTACCAGTGAAGCAGTGCAAAAAATGCTTAATGTGCATCAGCCCGACTTTGGCTTTTTAACCAACACTATGCACCACCCTGATGGCAGTAATATTAGCCTTAAAAAATCACATTTAATTCAACCACGCGCCGAAGGCGAAATTGCGTTTTGCCTTAAACACGACTTACAAGGCCCAAACGTTACCGCAGAGCAAGTACTTGCTGCGACTGATTGGGTGGCACCGTGTTTTGAAATTGTTGATTCGCGTATCGAAAACTGGCAAATCACCATAGTTGATACCGTGGCCGATAACGCCTCATGCGGGGTATTTGTAATTGGTGATAAACATACCGACCCTAGCACACTCGATTTAGCTGCAGCCACTATGGTAGTTAAACACAATGGTAAACAAGCAGTAACCGGTGTGGGCTCAGCAGTACAAGGGCATCCTGCGCAAGCAGTTGCATGGCTGGCAAATACGCTAGGCGAGTATGGTATAGAGTTTAAAAAAGGCGAAATTATTCTGTCGGGAGCTCTGGCTCCTCTAATAGATGCTAACAGCGGCGATCATTTTAGTATGGAGATCGAAGGTCTCGGTTCATGCTCTGTCAGCTTTTGCGATTAACAGTTAACCCACGAGGGAAGTAACATGAAAAAGATTAAATGCGCCCTGATCGGTTCAGGAAACATTGGTACTGACTTACTTTATAAGCTCAAACGCAGTGAGATATTAGAACCCGTTTGGATGGTAGGCATAGACCCAGACTCTGAAGGCTTAGCGCGCGCACGCGAATTAGGTATTAAAACCACCGCTGAGGGTATTGATGGCTTAATACCGCATATTGAAGCCGATGAAATCAAAATTGCTTTTGATGCAACCTCAGCCTACGTGCATGGTGAAAACTCAGCTAAAGTGAATGCAAAAGGCGTGTTGATGATAGATTTAACCCCGGCGGCTATTGGCCCTTTTTGTGTGCCTCCGGTTAACCTAAATCAACTTAATGCTGATATTAAAAACGTTAACATGGTGACCTGTGGCGGCCAAGCAACTATTCCTATGGTTGCTGCGGTATCGCGCGTACAGCCGGTTGAATATGGTGAAATTGTTGCCACTGTTTCATCAAAATCAGTTGGCCCAGGTACACGCCAAAATATTGATGAATTTACTCGCACTACCTCAGGCGCAGTGGAGCAAATTGGTGGCGCTAAAAAAGGCAAAGCCATTATTATAATTAACCCTGCTGAGCCACCATTATTAATGCGCGACACCATCCATTGCTTAACCGAAACAGAGCCAGATCAAGCCGCTATCACTGCATCTGTGCATGAAATGATTGCTGAAGTACAAAAGTATGTTCCAGGCTATAAACTAAAAAATGGCCCGGTGTTTGATGGTCGTAAAGTGTCTATATTTTTAGAGGTTGAAGGTTTGGGCGATTACTTGCCTAAATATGCCGGTAACCTTGACATAATGACCGCGTCGGCCGCGCGTACTGCAGAAATGTTTGCACTACAAATGCTAGGTCAATCGCCATCAGATAGTCAATCTTAAGGAGTAATATCATGGATTTAAAAGGTAAAAAAGTTACCCTGCACGATATGTCATTACGTGATGGTATGCATGCTAAGCAACATCAAATTAGCTTAGATGAAATGGTGTCTATTGCCACTGGCTTAGATCAGGCGGGCATTCCTTTAATTGAGGTTACCCATGGCGACGGTTTAGGCGGCTCTTCACTTAATTATGGTTTTCCTGCTCATACCGATGAAGAATACCTAAGTGCTGTAGTGCCAAAAATGACCCAAGCTAAAGTCTCAGCGTTATTAATTCCGGGCATAGGAACGGTTGATCACTTAAAAATGGCTTATGATCATGGCGTAAGTACAATTCGAGTGGCTACTCACTGTACTGAAGCTGACGTTTCAGAGCAGCATATTAGCGCAGCGCGTAAAATGGGTTTAGATACCGTTGGCTTTTTAATGATGGCACATATGATCAGCCCAGAGGAGCTACTTGCACAGGCTAAACTAATGGAGTCTTACGGTGCTAACTGTATTTACTGTACGGATTCTGCTGGTTACATGTTGCCCGACGACGTAAGTACCCGTATTGCGTTACTGCGCAGCGAACTTAACAGCGAGACCGAAATTGGCTTTCATGGTCATCATAATTTAGGCATGAGTATTCCAAATTCGCTGGCGGCAATCGAAATGGGCGCTAACCGCATCGATGGTTCGGTGGCCGGTTTAGGTGCCGGTGCAGGTAATACGCCGTTGGAAGTATTTACCGCGGTACTTGATCGTATGGCAGTTAATCACGGTATTGATTTATACAAAATTATGGATGTTGCTGAAGACTTAGTCATGCCAATGATGGATCAACCTATTCGTATTGACCGAAACTCATTAACTTTGGGTTATGCAGGTGTTTATTCGTCATTTTTATTATTTGCAGAACGCGCCGAGAAAAAATACGGTGTACCTGCACGTGATATTTTACTTGAACTCGGGCGCTTAAAAACCGTAGGCGGACAAGAAGATATGATAGACGACACCGCAATGACTATGGCTAAGGCCTTAAAGGCGGCGAAAGCTTGAACATAAAAAAATCTAATTGGCGCCAACATGCTTTATTGTTGGTGCTTACTTTATTTTATATAGAAAGTTTTGTTGGGCGACAAATTATGGCGGTGATGATTGAACCCATCAAAGCTGAATTTGGCGCCTCAGATGCGCAAATGGGCTTATTAACCGGCCTAGGTTTTGCCATTGTATTTACTTTAACCGGTTTATCGGCCGGCAGACTTGCTGACAAAGTGAGCCGCACACGTTTGTTAGCCGCCAGCGCATTAGTGTGGGGCATTATTACAGCACTTAGCGGCATAACTGCAGGCTTTATTAGTTTACTAATAATGCGTATGTTGGTGGCAGTAGCTGAAGCACCGGTTACTTCGGCCTCTTTATCGTTACTTTCGGACAGTTACCCGGTTGAGCGACGCTCATTTGCGATTAGCTGTTTTACCTCTGGCGCTACCTTTGCCGCCATTATTGCGCTTACCTTAGGTGCATATTGGGTAGAGCTGTATGGATGGCGAGAAACCTTTTTTATTATCTCTACTCCCGCTTTGTTTATTTCTTTTTTGCTATTTTTTGTGATGCCCGAACCTAAACGCGGTCAATACGATGATGCCATTAGCTCTCCAACTTCACCGCTGCAGCCTGCACTAACCACAGGTTTTAGAGCATCAACAAAAGCATTGTTAAAGCGCAAAGATTATCGACTATTAGTTTGCTCAAGCGCCATTGCAACGTTAGGCGCAAATGCGTTTGGCATGTGGAATGCCACTTTTTTAGTACGCAGCCACGACTTAACACTGAGCCAAGCCGGCATGATGGCAGGCTTTTTTGGCGGCGGTGCGGCAGCGATTGGAATTCTTTCTAGTGGCTATTTGGCTGATAGAATCGCCAGACGAAAAGGTGTTTTATGGCTACCTATACTAGGCCATATACTGGGGTGGGTATTTATTGTTATATATTTTTTATGGCCTAAAGGCTTAGGCGATGACCTATTTTTTGCCGGTATTCCATTTGCTATGCTGTTTTGCACCTTAGCGAGTTTCTTTTCTGTATGGTGGGTTAGCCCTTGTCTCACATTACTCACTTCAATTGTACCGGGCACTCAGCGGGCATTGGCTATTTCAATGCAAACCGTGCTGATTACTTTTTTAGGCATAGGTGTTGGGCCTATGTTGGTGGGCGTGCTTAGTGAAGTATTTAGCGAGGTGGCCGGTGTTGAATCCTTACGTTATGCTTTACTTATTAGTACGAGTACAACATTAATATCGGTATTTTTACTGTTTAAATTAAAATCTTATCAAGCAAAACAACTCATAAAACCCATTCAGTAAATTAAACTTTGTTTTAATTACTATTAACCAATAATGCTAGGAGTTTATTATGTCAGTTACCGCAGTTACAGGTTCAGCATCAGGGATTGGCGCCGCCGTTTGTGAAAAACTACGCGCAGCAGGTCATACTGTGATCGGCATAGACCGCCATCAAGCCGAGGTTAATGCCGATTTATCATCCCCCGAAGGTCGCGCTAATGCCGCAGAGCAAGTTATCAAATTAGCCAATGGTAAACTAGATGGCCTAGTTTGTTGTGCGGGCCTTGGCGTTACCGCACCAAGTAGCAGTTTAGTGGTTTCGGTTAATTATTTTGGCTCAACCGAGTTAATTGAATTACTTCAACCTGCACTCGCTAAAGGTGAGCAGCCAGCTATTACCGTTATTGGCTCAGTGGCCGCCAGTCAACAAGTGGCAGATCCACATCC
Source organism: Pseudoalteromonas nigrifaciens (assembly GCF_002221505.1). Taxonomy (NCBI): domain Bacteria; kingdom Pseudomonadati; phylum Pseudomonadota; class Gammaproteobacteria; order Alteromonadales; family Pseudoalteromonadaceae; genus Pseudoalteromonas; species Pseudoalteromonas nigrifaciens. The sequence continues at coordinate 2,556,734 of NZ_CP011036.1, forward strand.
TATTATTGAGTTAATGCTCAACAATGATGAGCCAGCCGCTCGCGCACTGGCAGATGAACTTGGCCAACCACAAATAGCCTATTCGGCATCTAAATACGCACTCACTGTACATTGTCGTCGTTTAGCCGTTAAAACGGGGAGTACCGGCGTACGTATTAACTTAGTTGCGCCTGGTGCAATTGAAACTCCACTGCACGAAGCCTCTAAGCAAGATCCGCGTTTTGGCGAAGCCGTACGTAACTTTGTTGCACCTATTGGTCGCAATGGTCAGCCAAGTGAAATTGCCGATGCGGTCAGTTTTTTACAATCAGCCCAAGCCTCTTTTGTGCATGGCAGCATTATTTATGTAGATGGTGGTATGGACGCCATGATGCGCAGTGGCAAGTTTTAAACACTAAATATTAAATACTTATAAGGATATAACTTGAACCCAATACTAAGCACACACAAAGTTCGCGCTTTTGAATCGATTAGTCACTTTGATATTAGCACCGACGTACTCGTGTGCGGTTATGGCGGCGCAGGAGCCGCCGCCGCACTAGAAGCTGTAACCTTAGGTGCTAAGGTTACTATTTTAGAACGTGCCAGTGCTGGGGGTGGCTCGACTGCATTATCAAGCTGTGAAATGTATTTAGGCGGCAGTGGCGGCACTGCATTACAAAAAGAGTTAGGTTTAGAAGATAGCACCGAAAACATGCTGGCTTATTTACGCGAAGCACTTGGCCCGTATGGCGATGAAGATAAGATGCGTTGTTATGCACAAGGCGCTGCAGGACATTTTGATTGGGTTGAATCCCTTGGTGTACCTTATAAACGCGCAGCCTTTTTAGAGCGTACAGTAGTGCCACTCAGTGATGAGTCGTTATTATTTACCGGTAATGAAAAAGCTCACCCTTTTAATACCATTGCTAAGCCCGTTCCACGCGGTCACGTGCCCTCTAAAGTGGGCGACGAAGGCGGTAAAATATTTATGGATGCCATAATGCAGCGCATCGCAGGCGCGGGCGCTGAGGTAATTAATGATTGTCGCGCTATTGCTTTATTAGTAGATAAAAACAATCGTGTTTGCGGCGTAATTGCTAAGCGCGACAACCGAGAAATTGCGATTCGTGCAACTCGTGGTGTGGTATTAGCCACCGGTGGCTTTGTAATGAACGACACCATGACACGTCAATACATGCCTGATCTACTTGAGTATTGCATACCTTATGGCAACACCTTCGATATGGGGGATGGTATTCAATTAGGCCAAGCAGTCGGCGGGCAAACAATTAATATGGAACAGGCTTTTATGTCGTTTCCGCTCTATCCACCAGCAAAGCTAACCTACGGTATTTTACTAAATAAACACGGTCAGCGTTATATAAATGAAGATGCGTATTTAGCCAGATTGGCACATTATTCTTGCCAACAAGCTGAGCAAAAGTTTTATTTGTTAGTACAAGAAGAGGATTTTGAGGCGTCGCATTATTTACAACGTGCAGCCATTGTTGCCACTGGCGATAGCATAGCAGAAGTTGCCAGTGAAGCGCCCTTCCCGGCCGGTACACTTGAGCAAACTGTTAGCTACTTTAATCAGCACGCCAGTAATAAACAAGACCCACTATTTCATAAAACCGCCGAGTGGCTAAAACCGTTAAACAAGCCCCCTTTTGCCTTATTAGAATACTCTGCAAGTGAAATGACTGCTGTAATTATGCCCGGCACCAAAGGCCCGCTCATATTTACGCTTGGTGGGCTAAAAACACTCACTACGGGTGAAGTGGTTAATTTAGACAATGAAATAATAAGTGGGCTTTATGCTGCTGGTCGAGCCACCGCGGGATTACCACGTACAGCCAAGGGATATGCCAGTGGTATGTCGGTTGGAGATGCCACTTTTTTTGGCAGACTCGCTGGGCGCAGCGCCGCTAAACACCTGGCAATTTAACCTCGAATAATAAACACGCCCTAGCACTTAATTTAACAACCGTTATAGCAAACTGCGTAACGGTTTAACTTACTTATTCTGCTTAGGTAATAAATCTGCGTATTAAAAGCAAGTATATTAAGTGCATGCTATAGATTAAAAATTAGCAGATTGAAATGTCGTGTAGAGGCTGGTAAGTATTAATGAAAGATATAAAAAAGCAGCAGCTGGTTAATTTAAGCTGCTGCAATAGATGTAAAGTTATTCTGTTTTTAACACACGGCCAAGCGTTATATCGCCCTCAATGGTGGTGCGGTTAATAACGCGATTGATCCCAGGCTTAGTGCCGGTAGTGCAGTGCATTGCACGCCAGTTATCCCACAGTACCATGTCGCCTTCGCGCCATTTATGAAAGTAAGTAAATTCCGGCTTTTGTACATGCGCAACAAGTCGCTCAAGTAGCTCTATAGATTCATCATTCGATAAACCAAATTGCTGTGGAGTAACAACTCTATCTAAAAACTGCTCTACCACCTCAAGTACTTTACGGCCACTGATCGGGTGCGTAACTACCATAGGGTAAGCAGCGTCTGAAAAGTCAGGAAAGCCAATATCGGTTGGTTTTGTTGGGCTGTTAGGGCCAGGCTCATAACCGTCTAAGTTAACGTAACGCATATGACGGCGCTGCATACTAAAGCTGTAAACCACTTCTAGCTGTTCAATTAAAGCTTTAGTGTCGTCGTCGAGTGCATCGTACGCTTTTGCTAAATCGCCAAAACCGGTCATGCCATCTTCTGCTGCCACCACCACAGCGCGCAACAGTGCACCATGATTTGGACGCGCTGTATAATGCAAATCCATGTGCCAATCTAACCGACCCACAATTTCTTCGCCTTTATAAAAAGCAGTTTGAAACTTATCCATAGGGCCACCATTTTGTAGCACAAATAACTCTGGATATTTATCACTGGTGGTAACTTTTAACGGATGTAATTCTAACGGGCCAAAAATGCGACTAAACTCAATTTGCTTTTCAGGGCTAATATCCTGATCACGAAACACTAAAATAGCGTGTTCGTACCATAGTGCTTTTAGTTCAGCTTTTATTTCATCGGTAAGTGGCTCGTTAATATCGAAACCCGACACTTCTACGCCAACATTATCAAGCGGAGTTACTGTAAGCTTCATTTTTTATTCCTTCTACTTAGCTAAGTGAATCCGACAAATTTAGTCGACTAAACCTGGATCTAGGCGTAATTCTTTACGCGCCATTGCTTCCCAAACAAAAGGGAAACCGTTGTCGTCAGCAATAGACACTTTTTTAACTTCTTCATCACTTAATGGTCGCCCGCCACCTGCTAATTCCACTTCATACGCGCGTTTACTGCGCCACTCTAAAGTAATTGCTCTTAGGTGTGCTTGGCGCAGATTTTTACCCACCACTAACGAGCCGTGGTTTGCCAGTAATGCCCACTTAGCATCACCGAGCGCTTCAACTGCTGATAAGCTAGTTGCTTCGTTTTCAAAGGTGCCTTCATATTCATCATAAAGTGGTAATTCAACACCACAATAAGCACTTGCTTGGTCATATACTGGCGGCACTTTTTGCATACAAGCCCAAATACCACTCCAATGCGGGTGATTGTGAATAACAACATGTACATCAGGTCGCATTGCGTGCAACTGTAAGTGCAAACCTATCGCTGGGGTCACATTCCAATCACTATCAAGCACATTCCCCTTTGGGTCTAGCGTAACGATATCGCTGGCGGTTAACTCCCCCCAAGCGAGCTCCCATGGATTAGTTAAAATATTACCGTTTTCTAATCGGTAAGTAATATGCCCTGCAATATGCTCATCCCATCCTTCACGAATAAGCATGCGACACATAAGCGCAACTTGCGCTTTTTCGCTTAACTCTGGTAATAATTCTTTGCGACCCGGACGAGTTGCAAAGCGCTCTAGCATTGATTGATTAAGGCCATCATATTTTTTCATTATTATTATACCTTCCTGTTGCTGTGCAAAATAAACATGTTAAATCATGGTTAAAATAATAGGTCTGAGTGGTTAATAAAGCTTGTCTCATTGCGCCAAGTTGTTATCCGATCTAGCCATTAACTAGCTAATAGCGCACCGCAAATAACGCATGGCGAAAAGCACTTGGCGACAACCCAGTCCATTTTTTAAAAGCGCGATGAAACCCTGAACTATCGGCATACCCAAGTTG